>JANMRE010000561.1:0-5470 GCA_031370885.1 Gemmatimonadaceae bacterium | reverse complement strand
GCTGCTGCTTGCTGCATGGAACATCGTCGACGATCCCGGGGCGACGCCCTTCCCGACGGTGCGTTTGGGCGATCGGTTGATACTGCGCGCCGAACAGTGTCGGCGCGCGGGCACGTCGTGTCCGGTGCCGAAGCCCGCGCGAGGCTGCTGAACGCCGCGCGGGCTACGGCAGCGACGGGCTCACGGTCTTCTGATCCACGAAAGTTGCTTTCGCCAGAGAACCATGCGTCGCCACAGGGCTGCGGGGCCCGCGCGACCCGTGTCCATCGCCGACACGAGGAACGCCGCGCAGATCGGTCCCATTGCACCAGCGCATGATGGAATGGCAATACAGGCAGTGCGCGCACGCCAAATATCGGTAACCAGAGCGGAGCCCACACGATCCACGAAATCGCATACGCAAGCGCGAAGGAGATTACGACTGTGCGATAGCGACGCAGTCGGGTTAGCGCGGCACAACCTCCGCAAGCGATTTAGGACACCGCGCAGCGCCAGCGACAGGCACGAAACGCCGAGTCCCGTCACACACTCCGCATGCTGCACCGGCGACTCCCTCGTTTGTGCGATTGTGCCACATCGCCCTTGCGGCGTGCTTTACCTCCGCAAGATGTCCTTCGCGGCAACAGCATGGCCACAGTGCCAACCAGACCGCTCACGATCACACTGCAACGTTGCCGAGCGCACTCGGCGAAGGAGTCGGCCGATGAAGGTTCTCCTTTGGGTCGTGCAAGTCGCGCTCGCCCTGCTCTCCGTCGCGGGCGGGGCCACCAAGGCTTTCAAGTTCGACTCACTTGTCTCGAACCCGGCGATGGGCGCACTCTCGCGCAGTGCATGGGGCGCGCTCGGTTGGTTTGAAATGGCGTGTGCGATCTTGCTTATTCTCCCCGCCGTCGCGAAGTGGAACCCAATCCTCACTCCGTTGGCCGCCGGCGCGCTCGTGGTGGAGAGTCTGGCGCTCGCGGTCATCTACGCACGCTATTCGCGCGAACTGACAGCGACAAATCCGCTGGTATGGGTCGTCGCGATGGCTGTGATGGCGGCCGTCGTCGCGTACGGGAGATATCCTCGAACGCTCGGCTGACGAACAATTGGGATGGTTCGCCGCGCTCGTCTTCGCGCTATCGGTCCCGCTCTGGATCGCCGCGCAGCGCGTCGACACCGCAACATTTCTCCCCGTTCAGCTGCCGCTGAGCGCTCTGAATGTTCTTGTCGTACCACTTGCCGCAATTGTCGCAACGCGCCGCCAGCGGAACTCTGTTCGCTCGCTGTTGCGGCGCGGTGTAGACGTCGCGCGACTTCCCAAAGGCGGCTGGCGCGTTGGCGTATTTCTCGTCATGCCGCTCGTGGTACTCGCATCGTACATACTGTCGATCGTCTGCGGCCGGTCGATCGACGCGCGATGGACACCTGCTTTCGTCGCGCCAGTTTTGCTTGGTGCATACTTCATAAGCGCGTACTGTGAGCAGTTAGGCTGGACCGCCATCATGACGGATACGCTCCTCAAGCGATGGAGTGTCCTTGAGAGCGGGCTGCTGACGGGTCTGACCTGGGCCGCGTGGCACCTCATTCCGTTCTATCAGACGCATCACGCGTGGCGTTTTATCGCGTGGCAATGCGCGTTCACGGTCGCCTTTCGCGTGTGTCTCACCGTCATCTACGTTCGCACAAATCGCAGCGTATTCGCGACCGTCGCACTGCATGCGACGTACAACACGGCGCTCTCGCTGTTGCCGTTTTACGGTTCGACGTACGACCCGTTGACCATGACGATCGCCACGGTCGTGTTGGGTGCGATGCTTGCGATGCTCGCGAACCACACGCTGCATCGGGTTACCCTGGGCATTGGCGTCGGTCTCGGCGTACTCGCGCTGGCAGTCGCTGTCGCCTTGCCGATCGTGCTGCCGGTGTTTCGCTTCCCGAAGCCCAACGGCCCATTCGCGATTGGCACGGTGACCTACCACTGGGTGGACAGCAGTCGAACGGAACTGTTGAGCGCCGACACAGCGGCACGGCGAGAACTGATCGTGCAAGTCTGGTATCCAGCCAAAGACGTTGCCTCATCACCACGCGCGCCCTACGTGCAGGATGCCACACTGCTCGCCGTCGAACTGGCGAACATGAAGGATGCGCCGAAATTCCTCTTTACACAGTTGCAGTATGTCACCACCAACGCCGTTACGCTCGCGCCGGTGGCTGACCGCAGTCCGAATTTTCCGGTGCTCGTCTTCCTCGAGGGTGCGTTCGGCTTTCGGCAAATGAACACGTTTCAAGTCGAAGCACTGGTGTCGGGCGGCTACATCGTTGTGGCGATCGATCAACCATATACCGCCGCGTCGGTGGCGTTCCCGAATGGGCACCAGGCACGCGGACTGCCACTCTCGCGGATGATGCCATTGATCCGCCAGAGCTATAGCCCGCGCAATGCGGCACCCGCCGTCAACGGCCGGACGTTCAGGAACGGGATCGTCCCATATTTGGCACAAGACGTTGGCTTCACGCTCGATCAGCTCACGGCATTGAATCGGTCAGAATCGGACCAATTGCTCAGAGGTCGCATCGACATGCAACACGTCGGCGCATTCGGAATGTCGCTCGGCGGCATCGTTGCGAGTGAGGCGTGCCGAATCGACCCGCGCATCCGAGCGTGCCTGATCATGGATGCGCCGATGCCGACTGACGTGGTGACGTTCGGCTTGACGCAACCGACGATGTGGATCACGCGCGACGCCGAAACCATGCGATTGGAGCGACGGAGATCGGGCGGCTGGTCCGAGGCGGACATCCGCGAACATCAATCCACCATGCGCGCCACGTTCGACAAAGCACGTGCGGCCGCGTACTTCGTGCAGGTATCTGGACTGTTCCACGTCAACCTCACTGATGTTCCATATTGGTCTCCGCTCTTACGGAGGTTTGGTGTCATTGGCCCGATTGACGGACAGCGCGCGCACGACATCGTAAACGCATACTCGTCAGCATTTTTTGATCGACACCTAAAGCGCCGGCCACAAACGCTCCTTGATAGGCTAAGCACACCGCTCCCGGACGTACACATCGAGACCCGCGCGCCACCCAATTGACGCCGAGGAACTCACAGTCTCATACGACGAAGTAGCCTGGCATTTATGGCCACAATCATCGTACTGACGGACATCAGGATTGCTGCGTCGGCTGGCGTGAGATTGAGCCGCCACCGCGGTGCTCAACTGGGAATCTCGGTGGCGCAACGCGGTGAACGGCGCGCGTACGTGATTGCGCTCGCGTCGCGGCGTTTGCTGGACGGCGCCCCTGCTGACGAACTGGAAAAGATGAGGGATCATCGCCGACCTGGGCCGTTGCTGCGGCAACTCACGCTCTACGCAACGCGTCAGGAATCTCCGTAAACACACTGCGCGCGCCGATCGATTTGAGGAACGCGCGTTCTTCATCGGCGCGTGCAGGACGTGTCATTCCAGCAGGGTCGACGCGGGCCTTGAACGCCGCGACCGCCTCTGCGCGCTGTTGCAGCAAGCGATCGCTGGGCATGTCGATCGGTGTGGTGCTCGTGCGATCCATACTCGTGCTCCGAACGATTGTTCGAGTTTCAGGTTGCGGGGTATCGCGCCGCATGCACGCGCTCCCGAAGTTCTCGCAACAGCGCATCGGTCAGCGTTGGTTGTTCTGCGCGCGCCAACAGGAGGCGTGCGGCGGCGAGGATGTCGTCCACCCGCTCGCGCTTCGCCATTCGCCGCAACTGCGCTTCGTCGAGAGTCTTCTCCAGTACGGACAACATCAGCAACGCTTGCGTCGCGTGTCCAGTATGCCCGGTCTGGTCAAACTCCACCAACCGGGCGATCAGTACTGACTCCGGGATCACCATCGTCATCGCGTAGCCCGCGACATCAACGCTGATTGTGGGATCGGTGATGTCGAAGTCCGGCACTTCGACGAACCACCCGCCTCGGATCCAGTGGCGCGAGCCGCCCGAGTGAAATCCAATCGATTCAAACACCTCGTTCACCAGCGACCGCGGGGCTTCAACCAGTCATGCGAGACGACGAGATCAATGTCGGGTGTCGTGTACGCGCCAGGCATCAGAAACTCTATCACGCCGCCCCCCACGAGCACCGCTCGCAGCCCATGACGGAACGCTTCACAACAGATCGCCGCGACGGCCGAGAGCTGCTTCGAGTGGGTCACGGCCCCCGCAGTGCTCTCGTCGAGAGGATAGGTCGCGGCGGGGAGCGCCAACAGTTGCTCCAGCAGGTCGCGCACATCAGGGGAAGACATAATCCAAAATATGCATCGGGCGCTCCGTCATGACCGTCGCCTAACGATTGACCAGCGCGCTTAGCCGCAGCTACCGCCACGAGCGCGAATTCGGCGCGGGCGATCGCAAACATCACAAGCCTTTGATTTATATTGCGTTACGATCATAGGCGGGATCGCAGATGACTTCGCGGAAGGCTGCGCATAAGCCGCCATCGGGCGACGCGGAGGCATCCGCAGGCGGGCAAGGACCGCCGCGCCTCGGTCGTCGCGCCGAATGAGCGCTCCGAAGCCGCAGACCGGAAGGCCGCGCGCAAACACAAGACACCATCAGGAGTTATCGCTCGTCCAGTTACCTGAACTTCAGTTTAGGCACCTTTCGCGCGCAGTGGGGTAACAGCCTCTATCGTCGGACGGCTCGCGTCAGTCAGTTGAGCTCGCATTGCGGTTCGCATTCAACTCCACGCCCAATGACTCAAAAGATTGAAGACCAGCTTACCAACTATGCTCCGCCACTGAAGGACGGAGCCACCTCGTTCGGTTCGTTCTATCCCACGAACTACGTGCTCGCGGTGTTCAATACCGACACAACGGTGGAGCAGACGAGAGACGCGCTGCATGCGGCCGGGTTTTCCGCCAACGACGTCATCGTGGCGTCTGGTCAGGGCGTGGCCGAGCACGACGCATCGATGCATGCCTCGCACGGCGTGCTCGCAAAACTCGGCGAAAAATGGTCGCGCTTGTATACAGACGACGCGATGAATGCCGATGCTCTCATGGACATGGCGAGACGAGGAGCCGCGTTCGTGTTGGCGTATGCCCCCGACGAAGCGGCCACGACTCGCGCCATCAATGCGCTGCGTCCATTCAGTCCGATGGTTTTTCGGAAGTACGAGGCCCTGTCCACGAAAGACGTGGAGTAGCGCACGGCGTTGTCTATTCGTTGGTGAAGTAGTTGGGTGCGGCTGGGCGGGCGTGGTGACGCGGTCACGTAGCAAGCCGCGCATAGATCCTCACTCCAGTTGCCGCGCGAGAAGGTCGGCCACCCCGAGTCGCGCCGCCCAGTGTCGCATGCGTGCTAGATCCAGGCTGGCCCCTTGAATGCGCACGATCGCCGCGACATCGCGCCACTGGCGCTCCGAGACCTCGCCGCCACGGCGGAACCATTCAAGCTTGCGTACGACGGTGTGCTCGGCGGTATCCACATACAGGACTGCTATGG
>JANMRE010000551.1:0-13254 GCA_031370885.1 Gemmatimonadaceae bacterium | reverse complement strand
TCTCCAAGCTCCCCAACAATTTCGTTTTGCTGGCTAAAAAGCGTCGTCCGGCGCCACCATAACGCCTTTTTCACCCGCTGGGGACGCTGTGGGCGCTGAGTTTCACGCCAATCCGCTGCCCCCTCTGCGTCCCCTGCGGTTCAATCTGTCGTTCTGGTGCCGCCGAACTCCGATTTTACGCCAGCAATCCGATCTTGATCGCGAGCTTGGAGAACAGAAACAGCAAACCCACCAACGTGATGGCGGCAATCATCAGCGGCCCCGTGAAGAGCGCCCGGAAAATCCGATGGTCGTACTTGAGGTGCATGTAGTACATGACGACAGTGTAGAACTTCACCGCCGACATGATCAGCAGCGAAGGCACAAAGAACGCACTGTTCACAATGGCGGGGATATAGTACGCCGCGACTTCGGCAACCGTGATGACCGTGAGGAAGATCGCCACCTTCCAGTACGTCGACCAGGTTGGATGTTGCTCATCGTGCGCGTGGCCCGCGGTCGGTGCGTGGTCAGCCATGTCGAATCCTTACTTGATCAGGTAGACGAGCGTGAAGATCGCGATCCAGACAACGTCAACAAAGTGCCAGTACAGCGCCGCGATATCGACGATCAGCGAGTCCTTGGGTTCAAGTCCACGCTTGTAGTCGATGGCCAGCAACGTAAAGAGCCAGATCACACCGGCCGTCACGTGCGCGCCGTGAAATCCGGTGAGCGTGAAGAAGCTCGAGCCGAACAGATTCGTGCGAATCGACAGGCCCTCATGCACGAAGGACGTGAACTCGAAGGCCTGCAAGCTGAGGAATGCCGTGCCGAGCAGGCACGTCGCCCACAGCCACAACTTTGAGGATCCCAGAATCCGGTCCTTGGTCGTGTGCTGGGCGACGTGGCGATTCTGCACCGCCGACAGGGCCAACACCATCGTCAGCGACGACAAGAGCAGCACGCCGGCGGAGACCGAAGTGACAGGAATGTTCAGGATGGGTTTGAACACGTGGCCCGTCATCGGATCGGTCCAGACTTCATGCGGGTACGGTCCCGCAATGCTGCGTCCCTTGTAGATCAGGTACGTCGAAATGAGCGACGCGAAGAGCATGCATTCGGACCCGATGAAGGTCCAAATGGCTACCTTGCGACTGTCGAGGCCGAGCGACGTATAGTGACCACCGCCGCCGTGCGCGTGGCTCTCGCCAGCGGTGGTTGTTGATGCCAAAGGAGCGGACATGCTAGTGATGATCCTCGAGCGGCGTGAGCAGCCACTTGTAGAGTGAGCCGATCCACCAGAACGCGCCGGTCAGCATGATGCTGATGGCGAGCTTGGCTTTCGTGTCCATGAACAGGAGGCCGCTGAACATCACCATCAGGCCCATCGCCATGAGCAGCGGCCAGATACTGGGATTCGGCAGGACGATGCCCAATTCCCCGGCCGTGGGAACGTGATTGTCTTTTTCTTCGGCCCAGGTCGTTTCGTGGACCAGCGTTTCGCCCCCCTTCACATCCCACAGCGGGAGGCGCGACCTCACCTGCGGCAACACGGCGAAGTTGTATTCCGGTGGTGGCGACGGGATGGACCATTCGAGCGTAGCGGCACCCCACGGATTTGATGAGGCGCGCTCCCCGTTGCGCCAGCTTCTGAACAGGTTCACCACGAGGAAACTGGTGCCGAGCACCAGCACGCCGGTGCCAATGGTGGACATCATGTTGAACAGCTCGAGTCCCTGCCCGGCATCGAACTGATAGACGCGACGCGGCATGCCATACAAACCGGCAAAGTGCATCGGAAAGAACGTCAGGTTCATACCGATGAATGTGAGCCAGAAGTGCCACTCGCCGAGCTTCTCGGAAAGGAATCGCCCGGTGAACTTGGGGAAGTAGTAGTACAACCCCGCAAAGAGCCCGAACATCGAGCCACCAAAAAGCACGTAGTGAAAGTGCGCCACCACGAAGTACGTGTCGGTCTGCTGCAGGTCAGCGGGTGGCGAGGAGTGCATCACGCCGGAGATGCCGCCAATCGTGAACAGACCAACCAGCCCGATCGCGAACTTCATCGCCACCGAGAACCGGATCTGGCCGCCCCACATCGTGGCGATCCAATTGAAGATCTTCACGCCGGTCGGGATAGCGATCAGCATCGTCGTCAGGGAAAAGACGGCGTCGGCAATCGGTCCCATGCCAACCGAAAACATGTGGTGCGCCCACACGCCGAAACCCAGGAAACCGATCAGGATTCCCGAGTACACCATCACCGGATACCCGAACAACGGCTTGCGCGAGAACGTCGGAAGGACTTCCGACACCAGGCCGAATGCGGGAAGGATGAGGATGTACACCTCCGGATGGCCGAACACCCAGAACAAATGTTGCCAGAGCAGCGGGTCGGCGCCCTTCGCAATCGTGTAGAAGTTCGTGCCAAAAAAGCGGTCGAACTGCAGGAAGATGAGCGCGACCGTGATCACCGGAAACGCCAGCGCCACCAGAAACTGCACCACAAACGACATCCACGTGAACACGGGCATGCGCATCAGCGACATGCCCGGCGCCCGCATGTTGATGATCGTGGTGATGAAATTGAATGCGGCGGCCAGCGAGGAAATCCCGAGGATCTGCAGGCCCAGCACCCAGAAATCCATGTTGATCTGGGGCGAATACGCCTTCGTGCTGAGTGGGGCGTAGCCAAACCACCCGCCGTTTGGCGCCAGCCCCAGCACGATCGGGAACGAGATGAACAGGCCGCCCAGCAGGTAGATCCAGTAGCTGAACGCGTTCAGACGGGGGAACGCCACATCGCGCGCCCCGATCTGCAGCGGAATGAGAAAGTTGAAGAACGCGGCGGACAGCGGCATGATGGCCAGGAACACCATCGTCGTGCCATGCATGGTGAACAGCTGATTGAACATCTCGGCCGACACGATCGTGCCGTTGGGTTTCATCAACTGGACACGCATGACGGCTGCTTCGAGGCCGCCCACGATGAAAAAGAAGAGCGCAGAAACGAGATAGAGCGCCCCGATGCGCTTGTGATCCACCGTGGTCAGCCAACTCCAGATTCCGGTGTTCGCGTACTCTGTATGGGCGGCGGTGTACGGCGGCGCTGCTGCGATGGTTGCCATCGGTATGGTCAGTCGGTGCGATGCGTGAACGGAGGGCGCGCGGTCGGTTACTTGAGAGCCTGCAGATAGGCGACAACATCGGCGATCTCAGCGTCGGTCAGACCACCCATGGTGATCGTGTTCTTGCGAACCGGGTCATACAACCCTTTACCAATGGTCGGCATGATGCTGCCCGGCTTGAGATGCGGCGCGTTCTTGATCCACAGGGCCATGTGCATGGGATCGTTGACGTACAGGCCACTGGCGATTGTATGACGCGTGGCAACGTGCGTCAGGTTCGGACCAATGACGCCCATGCTCATCGGATTGCCCTTGATCACGTGACACCCGATACAGGCCGAGCGCGAATAGATCTGCCGACCGCGCTCGGCATCACCTCTGGCCAGCACGCTCCCGTCGAACAGGAGTCCCGGCGGAACGGGCATCGATGGCTTGGTTGCGGCAAACTCCGCGTCCATCCGGTCCTGCGGAAACGTCCAGATCGGTACGGACGGAGGCGCGGGCACCGCGACGGAGTCGGCCACCTTCGCCACGACTGGCTGAGGCGGAACACGCTTTGCACCGGCTGGTGCCGCGACCGCCGGGGCAACCGCCGCTGCCGGCACAACGCTGGCTATCGGGAACACCGCCGGCTGCTGCTGGTGCGCCACCCATTTTGCGAACTCGTCGGGCGTCACCGTGAAGGTACGGAACCGCATGTTCGCGTGCGACGTTCCGCAGTACTCGGCGCAGAAACCGTTCCACGCCGACGACGGAAGATCCGCGTTCGGTGTGAACCAGAGGAAATTGCTCCGGTTCGAAATCAGGTCGCGCTTGCCGCCCATCTGCGGAATCCAGAAGGCGTGCAGCACGTCATACGTCTTCAGCTCGAAGTTCGCCGTGCGGCCAATCGGCAGATACAACTCGTTCGCCGTGGTAATCCCGTACTCCGGATAGCGAAACTCCCACCACCACTGATGGCCGATGACCTGCACTTGCAGCGCATTCGGCGCGGCCTTCGCCTGCGTCTTGAAGATCGTGCGAACCGTCGGGATCGCGATGATCATGAGAATGATGGCCGGAATCACCGTCCAGGTGATTTCCAGTGTGGTATTCCCATGCACTTGCTCAGGGGTCTTGCCGCCCGGACGTCGACGGTATCGAAATATCGTGTAGATCAGCCCCGCCTCAACCGCGATGAACACCCCGGTGCCCCACGCCAGCAGGGTGTCCCACAGTGCGTCTGTGGAGGTGTTGAAATCGGTATTGTGCGAAAATGTCGAGTTCGGGTACACGCCGCCACAGGCGGCCAGACCCAGGGCTAAAGCACCCAGCAGCAAGGCAGAGACCACCCGCCGCTGGCGAAGCGTGCCAACCATTGCGGTTCCTTGAGAGTGGAGAACCCCTGGTCGTGCGCGCCCGCGCGCGAGGCTCGACAGGAGTTGTTGAGAACGCAACCCGAAGCTAAACCGGCGCTTCCACGGCTGGCAAGGAATTCGGAGCGCAAATTCGGCTGGCCCGTCGATTGCCTCGGTCTCACGCAATCGTCCTCCCTCTATATGCCCCAGCCTCTCGGAAGGAATCATCACCGCATCGCCGGGTGGCTCGTTGTGACGACCGCCGCCTGGTCATGTGGACCGGCCACGTCGGCGCAACAGCCATCGGGACCGGTCGCGATCGGCGTCGGAGCGATTCCCGGACATCCCGGATACGAGAGCATGATGCGAGGGATGGAGATGGCGATCGAGCGGTTGAACGAATCGCCGGGCGCCCAATTTCGTTTGCGTCCCCCTGCCCGCGGAAGCACCAGCGCGGTCCAGATTGCGCAGCAGTTTCGCGACGACTCCACCGTTGTTGGCGTGGTCGGTCATCCCGAGAGCGGCAACTCCATCGAAGCCGTGCCGGTGTACGCCGACGCCGAACATGCCGGACGCAATGCCATCGTCGCGATCTCGCCCACTGCCTCCTCGCCGCGACTCTCGGGCATCAGCCCATGGTTCTTCCGCGTCGCACCCAGTGATGACGAGGCAGCGCGATTCGTCGCCCGCTGGGTACTTGACTCACTCGGCGCGCGCCGCGCCGCGGTGATTTATCGCAACGACTCCTACGGTCGCGATTGGTCCAGCACCTTTTCCGACGCGTTCATCAAGGGCGGCGCAGCCATCGTCGCCAGACATCCCTACCTCACCGGCCTCACTGAGTGGGATGCCTATGCACAATTGCTGACGCGTGTAAAACCCGATGTCCTGCTCTTTCCGGGCGATGCAGGCGACGCCGTGCAGATGTTGCGCGCACTGCACGACGCCAACCTCACGCTCACCTTCATCGGAGGCGATGGCACCGAAGGGATGCGCGACAGCAGCGAGGCCCACGGCGCGCACTACGCGGCGTTCTTCCATCCCGATCGCGTCGAGTCGGAGGAAGGACGCACATTCGTGCGTCGCTTCGAGGCGAAGTTTCGACAGCGGCCAGACATGTTCGCCGCCATGTCGTACGACGCCACACTCGCCATTGGTCGTACCGTCTCCAAGGGTGCGCGGACACGTCTCGCGTTGCGCCGGGCGCTGGAGCGCCTGGGCACGCGCGGCACACCAGCCATCGAGGGAGTGGGCGGTCCGATTGCCTTCGAGAAGAACCACGATGTCGCGGGACGCGCCGTGGTCGTCACAGCCATCGGCACTGGACGAGGCTTCCGCTGATGCTGCGCACGATTCGCGCTCGACTGGTCGCCGGTTTCGGCATGTCCATCGGGCTGCTGCTGATGTCCGGGTTGCTGGGCTGGTGGGGTCTGACGCGCAGCAACACGCAGGCCAATGAGACGGTACGGTCACTGGCCGATCGCACCGATTTCACCGAACGCGCCACGGCGACGATCATGAGTGAACTGGTGGCCGGGTTGCGCTATCTGAACACCCGTCTCGACGAGGATCAGCAGCACTACTTCCGACTGGTCGATCAGGCCGATCAACTGCGGCGGAATGCCGTCAAGCGCAATCTGCTCACGCCATCGGAACGGCTGCGACTCGAGCGGATTGGGCAGCTCCAGGCGGCGCTCGAAGTGCGCATCGCCACCGCACACGCCTGGCAGGTTGTGGGGCGTGACGCGGACGCGCAGCGTGTTCTCACGAAGACCGGCGAAGAGATTCAGGCCATCGAGGCCGAACTCCAGGCGCTCCGAACCGACGCCCGCAGTGGTGCCGATGAGTCGATGGACCGCTTGCACGGTGTTTTGCGCAGCGCCGAAATCAGTCTGGCCCTGTTGATCGCATTCGCGTTCGGCGTGGCGGCGTTTTTTGGGCTCTCCACGGCGCGTGCCGTGACCGACCCGCTGGCACAGTTGCGTTCCGAGATGGCGGCCATTGGCGAGGGCGATTTGCGCCTGCCCGACGCCGCCCAGCAGCGTGCCCGGGTGGCGCAGGAATACGCCGATCTTATCGCCGCCATGCAACAGGCGCGCGAACGCTTGCGCCTGCTGTTCTCCCGCGTTCGCGATGAAGCGGATCAAGTCACGTTGGCCGCCGGCGAGTTGTCCGCGTCGGCCACTGCCGCCGCCGCATCTTCACAGCACGTCACCTCGGCCGTCATGGATATCTCGCACGGCGCCTCGCTGCAACTCGGCGCGCTCAACAACGCGGGCGACACGGTGAAGGTCCTCGCTGAAGGCGGCGCCACAATCGGCGAAGCCGCGGAAGAAACCGAACGCGTCGGCCGGGACATCCGCGAGACCACCAACACCACACGCGATCAGGTGCAGGTCGCCATCGATACGTTGCTCGGCGCGCGCGAAGCCGTGCTCGAATCACGGGTCGAGATGACCGCGCTGCGGGACGCCACTGCGGTGATCGATGACTTTGTCGGCGTGATTTCGGAGATCGCCACCCAGACCAATCTGCTCGCACTCAACGCCGCAATCGAAGCGGCGCGCGCCGGCAGTGCCGGTCGCGGTTTTGCCGTCGTGGCGCAAGAGGTGCGCACATTGGCTGAGCAAAGCGCGAATGCCGCCAACGAGGTGACCGAGAACGTGAAGCGCATTCGCGCGCGCATTTCCAGTGCGTCGGGCGCTGTGGAATCGGGCGCCACACGGCTCAAGGACGCCGAAACCGTGGCCGCCAGCGTCTCGGCCGCGCTCTCTCGGATCGAAGACGCCGTGGCGCAGGTGGAAGGCGCAGCGACCCGTGTCTCGGGGGCCGTGGCCGCCAATCGCTCGTCATTAGGCGCGGTGCAAAAATCACTCATCAGCGTACGCGACACCGCTGAGGGTCATGCCGCCGCCGCGGAACAGGTGGCAGCCAGCACCGAGCAGACGTCCGCCTCGGCCCAGGAGGTCAGTGCCACCGCCGAACTGCTTCAGACCGCCTCGCTCCGCGTGCGAGAACTGATCGGCGAGTTTCAAACCTAGGAGAGTCGGAAGTAGGCAGTCAGAAGTCGGTAGTACTTGCAACTGAGTACTCGGTACTCAACTGAGTACTCAGTACTCTGTACTCTGTAGCAGGACGTTGAACAGAGTACTGAGTACTCTGTAAGACGTACTTCCGACTTCCTACTACCTACTTCTGACTCAGTACTATCCCCCTCTCGGCCAGCATCGCGAAGTACCGTGACGCGGGAATGCACTCGTCCGGCGTGTGCACACCGGGCGGAATGGCACCCATCACCTGCAATTGGCCCGTGATGGACAGCGTGTAGCCCGTGGTGCGCATCATCGCCGTGATACCGCGCGCCGCGTCGTAGTGGTCTACCACCTCCCAGGCACGCGTTGACCGTTGTCCGACGTTGGTACCGGTTACCACCACGCGCAGCGCGACCAGGTCGGGCTTGCCCTTCCGAAGCCGTTCGCCGGCCACACGCACGAATACATCGCGCGGCACCACCTGCTGTCCCTTTACCTCCACGGCGACCGTGTCCAGCAGACCCAGTTCGCGAACAGCCTCCATGATGCGGGCGTGTCCAGGGTACCGCAGCGTCTTGTACTCCATGCTCGCGATCTTGCCGGCGTAGCGATACACCATGGTGGAAAGACCGCCGGCCGTGTGAAACGCTTCCAGATCACCGAGCGGTTCGGGAAAACGAACCGTTTCCAGTTCGGAAAGGGCATTCACTTCCTGAGGAACGCCATCGCGCACCACCAGTGACGGCGTGGTGTAATAGTCGATCATGCCTTCAATCGAATACGCGATTTGATAGCCGAGCGGCGGCTCCGGCACTTGCGGAAGCCCACCCACAAACAGCTGCACGCGCTCGACCTGTTCGAACTGATCGATGCCATGCTGTGCGATCACATTCACCATGCCCGGCGCCAGACCGGTGTCGGGCACGACGCTCACACCGCAGGCCTTTGCCTTCTCATCCAGCGTCTGCTGCTGACGAACGATTTCCGTGTTGCCGCCCAAATCGGCAAAATGCACGCCAGCCTCGACCGCGAGCTGCGCCAACGGGAAATTGAAATAGTACGGAATGGCGCTCATCACGGCATCGCATTGCGTCATCGCCGCGCGAACTGCCGCGACATCACGCACATCCAGCGACAGCGTGGACAGCCGGTTACCGGCATACGGCGCCAGGAACGTGGGCAGCGCACCCACCTGCACATCAGCCAGCAGCACGCGCTCAAAGGCGGGGTTGTTCAACAGGTCGAACGCGCACGCCGAGCCTTGCAGCCCGGCGCCGAGGACGAGCATACGCATCAATATCTCCAGAATGTGCGATGGGAAGTGTCAGGAACGAACCGTGTGACGGGTGGCACCACCACGTCGCTACATGCGCACACGATTTCGGCCGTCGGCCTTCGCGCGGTACAGCGCGGTGTCGGCCCGGGCAAACAGATCTTCGACCGTTTCGATGCGGGCCGCCGGGAACACGGCAACCCCGACGCTCGCGGTCAGCCGGAGTACTGGCTCCTGAGAAGACTTGCTGAACGCGTGGGCTTCCACGGCCGCGCGAATTCGTTCGGCGAACCGTTCCGCGCCTTCATCATCCGTCTCGGGCAACAACACCAGGAACTCCTCGCCGCCGTAACGGGCCACGATGTCACTGCCGCGAATCGTGACTGACAGCAACTGCGCCACGTCGCGGAGCACGTCGTCCCCCACCAGATGCCCATACGTGTCGTTGACCCGCTTGAAGTGGTCGAGGTCGATCATCAACAGCGCCATGGAGGAGTCGTAGCGCAACGCCCGCTCCATCTCAGCGGTGATCCGTTCGGTGAGCGCGCGCCGATTGAGGATCTGCGTCAGCGGATCGGTCTGCGCCAACTGTTCCAGGCGCGCGTTGTCCGCCATTGTGCTTTCCATCATCTGGGCGCGCTGAATCACGGCGACGGCCGCCGTAATCACCGCCTGCGCGAACTCCAGATCGGCGGGACCGAACCGTTCCTGATCGCGCGTGCGGCGCACGAGAAACACACCGTACTGTCCCCGTTCAATCGAGAATGGCAGTGCGATGACCGAGCGGATGGCAATCTCAATGCCCTCAATGCCCCACACGTGGCGCACCCCTTCGTACAGGGGATGGGTGTCAAGATCTTCGACCAGGACCGGCTGTCCGCTGTCGAGCGCGGCGCGCAGTTCGGGATACCGGTCGAGCTGAATCACCATCTGGTGCAACTGCGGATTCTCGTACGCCGCGACGACGACGGCCGACATCTCCCCGGGTCGCGCCAGTACGACCGAACAGTGTGACACGTCCATGGCACGCGCCGCGCGGCGCACCAGGAGGTGAAACAGCTCCGACACCGACAGATCCCCAGTGACCTCGTGGAGGATATCCACCAACTGGCGTCGGCTGTCGGCATCCTGTTGCGCGCGAATCAGCGCTTCTTCGGTGCGGACCAAGGCAGTGCGGGTGGCGCGAAGCACGGCCCCATTGCGCAGTTGGACCTGAACGCGCGCCAGCAGCTCCTTCGGGCGATACGGCTTGCGAATAAAGTCCGAGGCGCCAAGTCCCAACGAACGCACCGATGCTTCTTCGGGTGGCTGTGCCGAAAGCATCAATACCGGCAGATCGCGCCAGCGCTCCTCGCTTTTGATGCGCTCCAGCACCGTATACCCGTCGGTGTCCGGCATGAGAATGTCCAACAGCAGCAAATCGGGCGATCGCTGCTCCAACGCGACGAGGCACTGCTCGCCGCCGTTGGCCGGCACCACATCGTAGCCATTCTCCTTGAGCAGCCAGGTCACCGACTCGAGTACGGCCAGATCGTCGTCGGCAACGAGAATACGCGCGCTAACCATGCAGGCCCGAAGCGCCGGTCGTGACATGCTGCCGGGCGATCACGGCGTTGGGGGCGTTGGCAGTCATGGCAACCGGAGAAAGACGGGGAGCAGGCGGTACAGCCGTTCAGTATACCTTGACGATTGAGGAGGGACCAGCGTTTTCACCGGGCCGTAGGCGAACGTGCTGTCTCACTCGCCGTCCGCCATGTCCCCCACATCGCCCCCGTCGATCTCACCGCCCTCGGTGCCGTCATCCTTGTCATCAGGAATGACGCGTGCCACCGCCGAAACCACGTCGTGGTCGTCCAGTGCGACCAGCTTGACGCCCTGCGCGGCGCGTCCGGTGACACGGATCTCCGAGACCTTGCTGCGAATGGCGATCCCCTGCCGCGTCATCAACATCAGCTCATCTTCGGGAACCACTTCCATCAGGGCCACGACGTCGCCGGTCTTGGCCGTGCGATTCAGCGTCAGAATGCCCTTCCCGCCGCGCTTCTGAACCCGGTACTCGCTCACTTCCGAGCACTTGCCGAGTCCCTTCTCCGTGACCACCAGTAACGTGGCCTCGCGCTTGATCACCACCATACCGACGACTCGATCGGCCGGACGCAAAGCGATGCCCTTCACGCCCGTGGTATCGCGACCCATCTCGCGCACGTCACTCTCGTGAAAACGCAGCGACAGTCCATGTCCCGTTGCGAGCACCACGTCGTTGTTGCCCGCCGTCATCTGCACGTCGACCAGTTCGTCCCCCTCTTCAATCTTGATGGCCTTGATCCCTGCGGCGCGCGGATTGGAGTACTGCGACAACGCCGACTTCTTGACTGTGCCGTTCCGGGTGCAGAACAACAGGAATTCCGTGTCCGAGAACTCGCGCGTGACCACGATCGCGCGAATGCGGGTGTCCGGCGTGACGTTGATGAGATTGACAATGGGCTTGCCGCGCGTGGCGCGACCGGCCTGGGGCAGCTCATGCACCTTGAGCCAGAAGCACCGACCGTCATCGGTGAAGATCAGCATGTACGTGTGCGTGCTGGCCACGTAAAACCGCTCAATGAAGTCGTTTTCCTTGAGGTCAGCACCCGACTTGCCGCGGCCACCGCGCCCTTGCCGCTTGTATAGCGTTACCGGCGTGCGCTTGATGTAGCCGCTGTGCGAGATCGTCACCACCATCTCCTCATCAGCAATCAAGTCCTCAATGGAGAACTCGCCGTCATCACTGACGATCTCTGTGCGACGATCGTCGCCAAACGTTTCGGACAGCGCGAGCAGCTCGCCCTTCAGGATGCTCATGCGGCGCGACCTGGACTCCAGAATGCCGCGCATATCGATGATGAACGCCCGGACCTCCGTCAGCTCTTCCTCCAGCTTCTCGCGCTCCAGTCCGGTGAGCTTGGCGAGACGCATATTCAGGATGGCTTCGGCTTGACGCTCACTGAGTCCAAAACGCGCCTGCAATTGCGCGCTGGCGGTTGGTGTATCGTCGGCGGCGCGGATGAGCCGGATCACTTCGTCGATGTTGTCGACCGCGATCTTGAGCCCTTCGAGGATGTGTTCGCGTTCGAGCGCCTTGTCGAGGTCGAATTGCGTCCGACGTACGATCACTTCGTGGCGGTGCGTACTGTAGTGCTCGAGGCACTGTTTGAGCGTCAGCACCTTCGGCACCAACTGCCGCGTGTTCACATCGGGCACCAGCGCCAGCATGATCACGCCGAACGTGCTCTGCATCGACGTATGCTTGTACAGCTGGTTCAGCACGACCCGCGGAATCGCATCGCGTTTCAACTCGATCACGATGCGAATACCGTCGCGGTCGGATTCGTTGCGCAGCGCGCTGATGCCGGTGAGCCTCTGCTCCTTCACCAGTTCGGCAATATCCAGCACCAGCTTGCCCGGATTCGACTGATAGGGCACCTCGGTCACGACAATCTGCGATTTTCCGCTCGATTCCTTTTCTTCAATCACGGCGCGTGCCCGCATGACAATGCGTCCGCGACCGGTATCCTGATAGTCGGCAATGCCGGCGCGACCGTAGATGTAGCCGCCCGTCGGGAAATCCGGCCCCTTCACCAGCTTGCGCAGAGCGGGCCCGTCGAGGTCCGGGTCGTCGATAAGCGCCACCACCGCCGCAATCACTTCGCGCAGGTTGTGCGGTGGAATATTCGTGGCCATCCCCACCGCGATACCCGACGATCCGTTCGCCAGCAAATTCGGAAAACCGGACGGCATGACACGCGGTTCTTCCAGGCGGTCGTCGAAGTTGGGTGCAAAATCAACCGTATTCTTGTCAATGTCAGTCAGCATTTCCACGGCGATGCGCATCAGTCGCGATTCCGTGTACCGATAGGCGGCCGCATTGTCCCCTTCGATGGAACCGAAGTTTCCCTGACCGTCCACCAGCGGATAGCGCAGCGAGAAATCCTGAACCATGCGTACCAGCGCGTCATAGACGCTGCTGTCGCCGTGCGGATGGTACTTGCCCAGCACATCACCCACCACCGTGGCGCACTTTTTGTACGGACGGCCAGGCACCAATCCGAGTTCGTTCATCGCAAACAGCACGCGTCGATGCACGGGCTTCAATCCATCACGCACATCCGGCAACGCCCGCGAAACGATGACACTCATCGAGTAGTTGATGAACGACTCCTTCACCTCTTCATCGATGAGGCGCGGGAGGATGCGTTCGCGGGCGTTCGGTGCGGTCATGGCGCGGCGGGAAGAGTGTCCAACGTGGATCGTCTTGGCGGGGGGCTACAACCTGTCAAATCTAGTCGGTTGCGCAACCGAAATCAACGGACCAGTTCGCACGTAAACACCTGAATGACAACAACTTACCGTTTGCCACCCAAACTTCAGGAACCCCAGCTGCGAACCACCGTCAGCAGCCGCCACTCGGTCGCGACCCGTCGCATCAGATAGACCGCACCGCCGTTGCTCCGTCGGCCGATCTCGAT
>JANMRE010000546.1:0-2471 GCA_031370885.1 Gemmatimonadaceae bacterium | reverse complement strand
CACTGTCACGCCTCAGCGCGGGAAAGGCGAGCCTCGGTCATACGAGGTGGATGTCGTCGCCTCGCTCACTGACGGCCGCATCATGACCGGGGCCATCAAGTGGGGTGACCTCGGACTCGACGTGCACGCAAAGCATCTCCGCGACCTTGCGGTGCTCGCCGACGCGGGCCAACGTTGGGCGGCTGACGCGCTTCGGAACGCCGCGCCGCTGCTGTACGTCACGGGCGGGAAGTTGGCTCCGGATTTCAAGGCTCGCGCGGAGCAGGACGGGCACTCGGTGATCATTTTGACGCTTGACGACCTGTATCATGGGGTGCAGCCGGTCGTGTCGCCTTCCTCTCGTGCCGTTGCGAGCGGTGGAATGAACTGACCTACACGACGAGGTGCTGCGCGACCGATTGTACCGATATTAGGAAAGTTATCGTTTCTTGCTAAACTCGATAATATCGATATGAACTCTCTATGGATCCGATTTCGAAGCAGTCGGCATTCACACGCTTCGCGTTGAGGCACCAGAGAATCGATCGCTTCCCGCCATTCTCGGGCCCCTGAAATCGGTCCGCTGTCGCCCCCTGCGGCCAGACAGGCGCCGGTTGTTCTGGCGCGCGAGCCGGTAGCGCGACTGATCGAATACCTAGCTCGCGGACAACTCTCACCAAGTCATCCAGGCCGTCGCGTACCCACGCCTGCTTCGACTAGTCCTCGTCGCTGCACTTAAAGTCGCTGCGTCCGTAGCGCCAATTCACCTACAACTGCGCCGCCAGTCGCTGCAACACCTGATGCAAACTCGGCGCCGTATCGAACACGCCACGCACCGGATCGTGTCCAAGCCGCTCCATGCGCTCCACTGCGTTCTTGATCGTGAACGCTTTCGGATCCAACGCATCATTCACCTCGTCCCACACCAATGGCATGGACACCGTGGCGCCCGGCAGCGGACGCACGCTGAACGGTGCGACAATGGTTTGTCCGTGACGATTCTGCAGGTAGTCGAAGTACACCTTGGCACCGCGCTTGGTCACGTGACGGGTGATGGTGGCAATACTATCGAGTTCGCGCAGCACCACCCGCGCCAGCAACTCGCCCAGTGTGCGTGACTGCGCGTACGTGCTGAGCGGTGGCAATGGCAGCAGGATGTGGAGGCCCGTCTTGCCGGTGGTTTTCACGAAATTCGGCAGGCCAATAGACTCGCACAACGCGTGCAGAGCGACAGCCGTACGGATCACATCACTGAACGGCGCATCTTTGGGGTCGAGATCGATCACGCACCAGTCGGGTTGCTCCAGCGTGTCCACCCGACTGGCCCACATATGAATGGGAATCGAGCCCATATTGGCGATATAGAGCAGTGACTCTGCGTCGTTGCATACGAAGTAGCGGATGTCCCGCTGTGTATCCTCGCTCCAGATTGGCACGGTGCGCATCCATACCGGGGCAAATTCCGGTGCGTCTTTCTGATAGAACGACTTGCCATCAATGCCGTCGGGGAAGCGCGTGAGCACGACGGGGCGATCGCGGAGGTATGGCAGCATCCACGGCGAGATGGCGCGATAATACTCGATCATATCGCCCTTGGTGTAGCGTTCTTCGGGCCAGTAGATCTTTTTTGGATTGGAAAGCACGAATGTCTTTTCCACCGGTTGCGCTGGTGCGGCCAGTGGTGGATCGATGTCGACGGTGGTGGTTGGCACGTTACTGCTCTCCGTTGATTTCGATTCCGCTGGCGCATGCCACTGCTGTCGTTCGCAATCCCGCGGAGTCTTGTCGTCGCGCAGGCGCAGGAACGTGGGATGGCGCAACACGCCATCGGGCGTCCACTCGCGAAAACGCACTTCGCATACATACTGCGGATTCACCCAGGTGGTGGATCCGGTGTCAGGAATCGCGTCGCTCCCACGAGCCGCAACGCCAGGCGCAAAGGCAGGGCCTTCGCATGGCGGCTCAGCGCGTGCCAACGGTTCCAACATCGCTTTGAGTTCCCCAAGCTGGGCGTCGGAAAATCCCGTACCCGCTCGACCTGCATACACCAAGGTCCCGTTCACCATGTCGGCGATTTGCAATGCGCCAATGTGCGGACGACCGCCCTTGGGTGCGGTGTAGCCCACAATCACAAAGTCACCGGTGCCGTCGGTTTTGAATTTGAGCCACGCGTCGCTGCGTCCACCGCGATAGCGTGCATCAGCGCGTTTGCCGATCATGCCCTCCAGCCCCATCACGGCAACCTGTTCCAGAAAACGTTCACCGTCGCGCTCAACATGGTCGAGCGTGCGCACCGGTCCGAGTTTTGGCAAAAACTCCAGCAGCAGCGCCTTGCGCTCCCGCAGCGGAAGTAGGCGCAAGTCATAGTCGTCAAACGCCAGCAGGTCAAACACAAAAAACGTAGACGGCAGTTCAACGGCCGCCCGACGAATTTCAATGGGCGATGACAGTCGGCCACGCCGCTGCAGCAGCGAGAAGTTTGGTTTGCCCTG
>JANMRE010000476.1:0-4419 GCA_031370885.1 Gemmatimonadaceae bacterium | reverse complement strand
CCCGTCGGAAGGATTGGCCGCGCGTCAGGCAGGCGCACTGCTGGTGGACACTCGGGGCCGCGTGTGGGCTGGTACGGGCGCGGGACTCGAGAAGTATCAACGCAGTGCGGTTCAAACATATCAGGCAGACCGCAGCCTTCCCAGGGAATCCATTTGGGCCATTCGTGGCACGCGCGACGGCACCATATGGGCCGCAGCGTACAATCGCGGCGTATACCGGTTTGACGGCGATCGTTTCTCTATCGCGGTCACGCCCTCCACGCCTGGGTCGGGAAGCGTACCGATATGGCCCGCTGCGGCAGGCGGCATTTTTGTGGCGCGACATCTCCGTCAGGTGATACGGTTGGACGAACGCGAGCATGACCTGTCCCGAACGCTGCAACTTCCTGCCGCCGACGTGATGGGCATCTTCGAAGACCCGGCACGGCACCTCTGGTTCAGCACCGACAGCGGCCTCTATCGATCAACCGGCGGACGTGCGATGCCGGCCTACACCGACATCGGGCTCGGCAAAAACGACGTGCCACGCGTGATGACGCACGATGCTGCGGGGCGGGTGCTGCTGGGACGTCCTGGTCTCACCGTGATCGACGTGAACGGCGCGCGTCGATTCGGCGTGACGGAGGGCTTGACCGACCTCGAAGTGAGGGCAGTGTACCCGCATGGTCGCAATGTGTGGATCGGGACGCTCGACTCCGGTCTGTACGTGCTTCGTGACGATCGCGTCATCAACCTGGGCAAAATCGACGCGCGCCTGCGATCGGAAGTGCAGGGAATTGTGGCCGACAATCTTGGGTCGCTCTGGCTCTCCTCCCGATATGGTTTGCGACGGGTGCCGCTCACCGAACTCGATGCCGTGCTCGACGGGACGGCACACACACTGAGCATTCAGAGCTTCGACCGCGAAGACGGTTTGGCGACGACCGAATTCAACGGTGACTATCAAAGTCAGCTGTACAAGGATTCGCAGGGCAGGCTGTGGCTGCCAAGCTACGGCGGAGTGGTTCGCCTCGATCCGGCACTGGTTGCTGCGGACACCATAACGCCGCAGGTCCATCTCGAACGGGTGCAGGTGAACGGCGTGGAGCAACGCACGGACACCGCACTGACGCTGCCGCCGCAGGTCAGCCGACTGGAACTCACCTTCGCGGCGACCGATGCGCTGGTGCCGCGACGCGTCCGCGTGCAATACCGCATGGATGGTGTCGACACGGGTTGGATTGACGCGGGTGATCGACGCAGCGTGTCGTACGGACCACTCCGCGGCGGACTGTATCGCTTTCAGATTCGCGCCGCCAATCAGGCAAACCGATGGTCACCACGCCCTGCCGCGTTGATGATCGATGTGCGCCAGCAACTCCGCGAACGTCGGTGGTTCACCCCGTTGCTGGTCGCAGTGGCGATGGGACTGCTGGCGGCGCTGAACCGGGTCCGTCGGCTGACGCTGATGAACCGCAGCCGCGCACTCGAGCGACTGGTGGCCGATCGGACGTCAGATCTCGAGCTCGCACGGGGCACACTGGAGGTTCGCGTTGACGAGCGCACGGCGCGACTCGCCGCCGAGCTGGCGGAGCGCAAACGACTCGAGGGCCAGCTGCTCCATTCGCAGCGACTTGAAGGACTCGGGCGATTGGCTGGGGGTGTGGCCCATGAGATCAACAACAGCATGACCGGTGTGATTGGGTACGCCGAATTGGCCGAATGGGAGGTTACCGATGTGGCGAAGGTGGTCAGCAGCTTGCGACAGATTCGCCTCGCCAGCGAGCGGGTGACCCGTATCACGGGTCAACTGCTGGTCTTCGCGCGCATGCATCAGGTCAGTGACGCATCGGTGCGTCTGTCTGACGTATTGCAACGACAAGAGGAGTCGCTGCGATTGCTGATCGGTGATGGAATCCATTTGGAAACGAACGTGCCGGATACCCTGCCTCCGGTGCGCATCCACGCAACGCAAATGGAGCAGGTGTTGATCAATCTCGTGTTGAACGCGCGTGACGCCATGCCAACCGGAGGGACGATCCACATCGTCGCAGAAAATTTCACCAATGCGCAACCGCACGCCGTCGGACCCACCATGTTGGCGCCGGGCGACTACGTGCGACTCGTGGTCAGTGACTCGGGAACCGGCATCCCCGCCGAGGTCAGGGCGCGAATGTTTGAGCCGTTCTTCACCACGAAGGGTCTCGACCGAGGGGGCGGGCTGGGTTTGGCCGTGTGCCATGGCATCGTCACCAGCCAAGGCGGAGCGATAGACGCCGAGAGCACACCGGGCACGGACACGAAGCTGGTGGTTTGGCTGCCAATCGGTTCAGTGACGGGTGAAGAACAGTCGACGCCGGTGCGTACGGCGCCGGCGCGCGGAACCGAAACGGTACTGGTGGTCGACGACGACCCGATGGTTCGGCGGCTCGCCGCTGGATCACTGGAGTCGCTGGGTTACCACGTTCTCGAAGCGGCCGACGGACTGGAAGCCCTGCGTGCACTGGAGAACAGCACACGGCCGGTGGACCTCGTGCTCACCGACGTGATGATGCCACAGATGGACGGATTGGCATTGGCGCGAGCCTTGCGCGATCGGGGTACGGTCATGCCCATTCTGTTCATGTCCGGCTTCGTGGGAGGTGAGCCGGCGATGGAAGCGAAACTGGCGGCGTTCGGCGTGATGCTGGACAAGCCGTTCGCGCTCGAGGCATTGGCGCGCGCCGTGCGTGGAGCGTTGGATGACACGACACAATAACATGGCACGAGGCAGCGCCTTGTTGATGCCCGCGATCACATCGCTGCGGCGCATACTGGCGCGACGCGAGGCGGGAACTGCCGCCGGGCTGCTGGCGCTGTGTACAGCACTGTGGATCGCCACGCCGTACTTTGCCACGACGGCCAATCTCGCCAATGTCGCCGAACAGAGCGCGATTGTTGGGGTGATCGCCATCGGCATGACGTTTGTGATTCTCACTGCCGGTATCGACCTGTCGGTGGGATCGCTGGTTGCATTGGCGGGTGTAGCGATGGGGTCCGCGCTGCAGCATCAGTGGCCACTTCCGGTCGCACTCTTCGTCGGGCTGCTGGTGGGCGCAATGGCCGGAACCGTCAACGGCCTGCTGATCACGGTGGGCAAACTTCCGCCATTTATCGCCACGCTCGGGATGATGAGTGCGGCGCGTGGACTCGCGCTCATCGTTGCCGATGGTCGACCCATTTCCGGTTTCCCGGCAACGCTGCGTGCGCTGGCGACCAGCAGCCTGTTCGGAATTCCCGGCCCCGTGCTGTTCATGGTGGCGCTGTACAGCATGGCGCACGTGGTGCTCACGCGCACGGTGCCGGGCCGGTACGTGTATGCCATCGGCGGCAACGAGGAAGCCGCGTCGCTGGCCGGCGTAAACGTGCGCCGATACAAGACCATGGTGTATGCGATCAGCGGACTGTCGGCGAGTATCTGTGCGATTCTCCTGGTGGCCCGACTCAACTCGGCGCAACCGATCGCCGGCATTGGCTATGAATTGGACGCCATCGCGGCCGTTGTGATTGGTGGGACGAGTCTGCTTGGTGGATCAGGCTCCGTGCTCGGTACGCTTCTTGGTGCGCTGATCATGAGTGTCCTGCGGAATGGTCTCAACCTGCTCGGGGTGTCGTCGTACGTGCAGCAAGTGGCGATTGGTGTTGTGATCGTCGTGGCGGTATTGATTGACATGGCACTCCACCGCCGACTTCAACGCGCTCTCCGGTAATTTTCATGCACACATGGTTGTCCTCCCGTCGAAGGTGGTTGCTGCTTCTCATCGGACTCGCGCTGGCGTGCAATCGCGGCACGGATGCGGGTAGCAAGCCCACGGTAGCGTTGGTGCTCAAAACGCTCAACAATCAATTCTTCATCGATATGGAGGCCGGCGCGCGCGCCGCTGCGGACAGCCTCGGAATCGAACTGATCGTGCAGGCGCCGGAACGCGAGATCGACGTCGAGAAACAGATGCAGATCGTGGAAAATCTGCTGCAGCGCCAGGTAAAGGTGCTGTTGCTCGTGCCCAGCGGGTCGAAAGAAATCGTGCCTGCCGTCATCAAGGCGAACGCCGCGAACATTCCGGTGGTCACGGTCGATGCACGCATCGACACCGCTGCACTGCGCCTGGCGGGCGGGCACGTTGCCACCTATATCGGATCGGACAACGAAGACGGGGGTCGACTGGCCGGTGTGTTCGTGGCCGAGCGACTGGGCGGCACGGGGTCGGTTGCAGTGCTGGAAGGGATTCCTGGACATGAAAACGGCGACGCGCGGTTGCGGGGATTTCGACGTGCACTCGCGCAGTTTCCCGGCGTAACCATTGTCGCTTCGCAGACGGCCAACTGGGAGCGCGATCAGGCGTTCAACGTGGCGCAGAATATTCTGCAAGCGCACCCCGACATCACGGCGCTGTTCGCCTG
>JANMRE010000475.1:0-11882 GCA_031370885.1 Gemmatimonadaceae bacterium | reverse complement strand
TTCAGCCGAACTACCGCGAACGGCTGGTTCGGTCAAGACGTTGTCGGTTGTCGGGCAGGATCTGGCTGCGACGCAGGCATCACCCGGCCAGCAGTTTCAGGCAATGGGTTTGCAGTGATTGGCTTTCGGGGTAGGTGCCTTTCCGCAGCACCTTCCCGTCGAAGCGCACAACCATGCCAACCTGCAACCGCCAACCGATTGCCTGAAGCTGCTCGCCGGAAGATCTGCTCGACGCGCAATGATTTCAGCCGAACAACCGCGAACGGCTGGTTCGGTCAAGACGTTGTCGGTTGTCGGGCAGGATCTGGCTGCGACGCAGGCATCGCCCGGCCAGCAGCTTCAGGCAATGGGTTGGCAGTTGCTGGTTTGCGGGGTAGGTGACTTTCCGCATCACGTCACGCGGTCGAAACGACAACGGGGACGCCATCTGGCGTCCCCGTTATCGTTCGGCGCTCCGCAATTGCGGAGCCCCCGTTTACGGCTCAGAGCCCGCCGCGACCGCGACCGACCGGCATTGCCGCCACGTTCGCGTCAAACTTCGTTTTCTGCTCATCGGTGGTGAGCAGGGCCTTGAGGGCCGCATTACGCTCAGCGGTCAACTTCGCCCGCTGCTCGCCCATGGCGGCCATGTCACCACCGCCCGCACGGGCGGCGGTCATCATTTCCGTTTGCTTCGTACTGAAGGTCATCAGGAGCGTGTCGGCCTTTGCCGACTGCACGGGCGTGAGTGTGATCTCCTTGAACAGTTGATCTTTCGTACGTGCGAGCCGCTGCTCAGGCGTCATCTGCTGTCCACCACCACCGCCGCCGCCCTGCGCGTACACGGGAGCTGCGATCGCGAGCGAAGCTGCGGCCACGAGAATGCGAAGGGAAGTCTTCATCGTAATTGTCCTGAGTGGTGTCGTCCGGCACGGATGATCACGCGGTCGCGCGGCCTCTCATGCTTCAGAAGTTAGACGCGATACCCGGCAAAAACGTTAGGTGTCACCGAAAATGTGATCGCCCTCACACAGTGCACACCGTTGGTATGGAAGAGGTCGCTAAAATTGCTGAATTTATGGGTGCCCAGACTCTAGCGGAAAATCGTATCGCTGGTAAGATAGCCCGCTGTGACGGCCCCTTCCTCGCCTTCGGCACCCGACGTTCCACCGACTTCTCCCGCGTCCACGACGGCGGCCAGTCCGCTCGCTCCGGCCGCAGGACTTTCGGCCGGAGAATCGCTGGCCGGTTCAATCCCCGCGCCTCCTCCGCCCCCGCCTCCGCCTCCGCCTCCGGCCACCTTCGCTATCGCTTGGCTGCTGGCAAAGTCGTCGCCAGCCATCCAATACCGGGCAATGATGGATGTCGCCCGTCCGGCGAACCTTCCGTCGCTGGCCCGTGTCCCCTACGGGTCGAGGCAGGGCTGGCACTTGTTGATGATGCAGGACTCCGATGGGACGTGGCCTGCGGGGATGCTCACGGTACCCAAAGGACCGGAGTTGATGGGTGTTGGCACTATTCCGGCCTACCGACGGCTCCTCGAACTGGGCTGGGATCCTGAAAGTCCAGCGTTGTCAGCCACCAAGCGGCTGTTGTTCCGCCTGCTCGCGGAAGATGACGATCCGACCTTTCTGGCGGAGCTGATGCCTTCGGCGGTAGACGAGGATCTCATACGGCGTGGGCGGTTCCTCCTTCGGGAAGCCGCAGCGGCGGCACTCGCTCAGGCGGGTTACGAAAACGATCCGCGTCTTCGCGGCGCGGCGCGTCGCCTAACCGATCGCGTGGGGGGCTATCTCAAGTCGCCCTTGGCGCAAAAGCCGTGGACGCGCCTCGGTAATCAGCATGTGCTCCCGGCTGAAGTGGCCGCACCATCGTTCCACACACTGCTGATGCTGGCCCACATGCCGCTTTTCCGAGGCGAGAACCACGAAGTGATGGACCGCCTGTTCGCGTATCTGATGCAAGCATGGCCCCGCCAACTGGTGGTCCAGCAGGTTGGAGCGCACCTGATCGAGCAGCCGCAGTTGGTGATGGGTGATTTTCTGGCCACGCGCAACACGATGGACGCGGATATGCCGTCCGCACTGGCCTGGCTGGAAATCATGGCTCGCCTGGGCGTCCTGAAAAAGCACGAGGGATGGCTCCGACTCTTCGATCGTCTGCTTGATGATCGCGATCGCAAGGGTGTGTGGCACCCTCCCCGCTCGGTGGTGATGCCGGAGCACGTTCCGGCGTGGTCGTGGCCGGTCATGCCGTTGGACGATCACCCAGACCTCACACATGCCACGTCGGTGGACGTCACCTTCCGGCTGGGGCTTATTGCCCGCCTGTCGGGTCGCGGTATCGAGTTGATCTGACGGGCGATCGCCCGCCGGAGGCATGGGCCGATTAGCTTTCGGCCAAACACATGACCTCTATAGAACTCGAAATCTCCCTCGTCGAACCAACGTTCGCCGAACTGGGCTTGGCCCAACCATTGCTCGACGCGTTGCACGATGCGGGTTACGAGCGCCCCACACCGATCCAGCGCGACGCGATTCCAATCGCGCTGAAGGGCCGCGACCTGATAGGGTTGGCGCAAACCGGAACGGGCAAGACGGCGAGCTTCACATTGCCGATCGTGAATCGCCTGTTGGGTGGTCCGCGTCGCACGCGAGTGCTGATCCTCACGCCAACCCGTGAACTCTGCCTGCAGGTGGAAGAGAGTTTCCGCAAGTACTCCAAGTACGCGCCGGTGGACGTGATCCCGGTGTTCGGGGGTGTTGGCTACGAGCCGCAAGAAAAGGCGCTGCGTCGCGGGGTTGACGCGGTGGTGGCCACACCGGGACGCTTGCTTGATCATCTCGAGAAACGCAATGTCGACTTCTCCTATCTTGAGACGTTGGTGTTGGACGAAGCCGATCGCATGCTGGACATGGGCTTTGCACCGCAGATCAACCGGATCATCGATCAGATTCCGCGCTATCGGCAAACCCTCCTGTTCAGTGCCACGATGCTGCCGGAAGTCGAGGCCTTGGCGCGCAAGTATCTCCGCAAGCCGGTTGTCGTGCAGGTGGGCCGACGTTCGTCGGCGGCCACCACGGTCACCCACGCGGTGTACCCGGTGCCGCGCCAGCGCAAGAATGAATTGCTGGTGCATCTGCTCAAGGAGCGCGATCACGAATCGGTTCTTGTGTTCTCGCGCACGAAAAGCGGTGCGGATCGCGTGGTGCACGACCTGCAGCGGGCCGGCATCGATGCGGGCGCGATGCATGCCGACAAATCGCAGAAGGATCGGATCAAGGCGCTGGAAGACTTTCGCAGCGGCAAGCTGCGCGTGCTGGTCGCTACCGACATCGCACAACGCGGACTCGATATCTCCGGCATCACGCACGTAATCAACTACGACGTGCCGCAGCAGCCGGAAGACTATGTGCATCGCATTGGACGAACCGGCCGCGCGGCCGCGACCGGCGATGCCTACACGTTCATGTCGGCGGAAGAGATTGGTATGGTGCGTACCATCGAACGCATGATTGGACAGGAAATTCCGCGGGTGAGCGTACCGGGCTTTGACTTCGGGACGACCGCCACGAGCTGAATTGCCGAATGACTGCGTCAACGCCGGACCCGCCCCAGTCGCGACACGGTGAGGGTATCGCGACTGGCGCCGCGGGACACGATCACGCGCAGATTCGCCGCGCCATACCCGAGGCCCGAGGGCAGGTAGGCCATGGAGTCGCGCGACGCCTCGAGTCGAACCGCTCGACTGCTCCGAAGATCGAGCCGCGCCAGCGTGTCGCTTCCGGCGTGCACCGCGATGCGCCCCCGGGCAACGTCCAGTCGAACGGCGGTGCGGGTTCCCGTTGCCATCGCCCGGTCGCGTGCCATCGCGAACAGCTCGGCCACTTCGCGAGCCGCGCCGTGTACGGTTGCGGTGTTGAAAAGGCGGGCACCCCCGGCAATGCCGGTCGCGGTGAGAACGCCGAGGACCGCCAACAGGATGACCTGTTCGATGAGGGTACTGCCATCTCGCGTGCGCATGGCGCAAGATTGTGCCTGTCGCGCGAGGTACATACCCCGTTCACCGCAGCCCACATCATTCCAGCGCGAGCCTCCAACCCGCGATGCCCATGCGCCCACCCCACCCCACCCCACTCGCTGCACGCACACGTGTTCGGCGATGTGCCGTCGCCCGGTTATTGACGCTGCAAACGATTGCGACGATTGGTTTTTGTCTGACGAGCTGTTCGCTCAGTATCCCTTCGTCCACCGCGGGTGTATCGTCGGGACAGGCGATCATGGACCTGGAGTCGGCTGTACTGCAAATGCGCGAGGACAACTCGTTGCTGCAGGCACAGATCGATTCCCTGCGCGACGTGACGGCATACCAGGACACGATACTGCGTCAGCTGGCGGCCTTGTCAAACGTCTCCGTGCGTTCACCATCGTCGATGGTTCCCTGATCTTTCCCTGACCCGACTTTCTTCCGCTATGCGCATCGCGCTTTCCACGGGTGGTGGCGACGCCCCCGGCTTGAACGCTGTCATTCGTGCCGCCGTCCTTTCGTCGCGAACGCGAGGCTGGGACGTGCTCGGCATCAAGCGCGGCTATGCCGGTTTGATGGGTGAAGATGACGTCGTCCCACTCACCGCTGACAGTGTGAAGGGGATTGGCGGCTTGGGGGGAACGATACTCGGCACGACGAATCGGGGCAGTCCGCTGGCCTACCCGGTCAAACAACCCGACGGCACGTGGAAGGACGTTGACCGTTCCGACGAGTTGATTGCGAATGCGCGTTACCTCGGCATTGAGGCCATCATTTCGATTGGTGGCGATGGATCACTCAAGATTGCGTCGCAGTTGGCGGCCAAAGGTATGCGTATTATCAGCGTGCCGAAAACCATCGACAACGACGTGCCAGGAACGGTGACCACCTTCGGGTTCGACACCGCAGTCAACACGGCCATGGAAGCGATCGACAAGCTGCACACGACCGCCGAGTCTCACGATCGCGTCATGGTGCTGGAGGTAATGGGTCGCGAGGCAGGATTCATCGCCTTGCACGCGGGGGTGGCCGGCACGGCCGACGTGATTCTTATCCCCGAAATCGACTGGGACATCGAAAGCGTCTGCGACAAGATTCGTGCACGCGACGCGGCGGGCCGTCGCTTCAGCATCGTGGTGGTCGCCGAAGGCGCGAAGCCCAGGGGTGGGAACGAGTCGATCATTGGCGCCTCCATGCCAGGCCAGGAGCGTCGTTTGGGGGGTATCGCCGAGCGCCTGGGTTTCGAGATTCAGCAGCGAACGGGCAAGGAGGTGCGCTCGATGACGCTCGGCCACCTGCAGCGCGGTGGATCGCCTACTGGCTACGATCGACTGCTAGCCACCCGATTTGGTGCTGCTGCAGTTCAAGCCGTCGCCGACAAGCAGTGGGGACACATGGTAGCCCTCCAGTCCCCCCATCTTGTGTGCATTCCGATCGAGGAGGTACTCCGCGAGACCAAACGGGTAGATCCGAGCCACGACGTCGTGCAGGCCGCGAGAATGATCGGTATCTCGTTTGGAGATTGACTGAGTAGGAAGTCGGAAGTCGGAAGTCGGCAGTACGGTTACTGAGTACCGAGTACTGAAAAGAGTACTCAGTACTGTAAAAATACTCAGTACTCAGTTCCAGGTACTGCCGACTTCCGACTTCCTACTTCCTACTGTCCTCTCCCAATGACGCCCCCGTCCCGGGAGGAAGCCGTTTCACTGGCTGAACTGGCTCGTCATGCCGATACTTACCTCTCAGACGGGGGTACGACCCCACACGCTCCGATTGGCACGGTCTGTGCCCTGTAAGGTCGGTGAGCGCTCCGTTTGTACGATTGCGGTGACGATGAGCGACCCTGAAGTATCCTGTTGGAGGAAGTCATGAAACAACGCACGTTGCTGACCGTTTTTGGTGCCCTGAGCATGAGTGTGGCAGCCGCTGGGATCTCTCCGGCGGCCGCAGCGGCTGCATTGGGTGCGCAGGGCACACGCCAGAAGCAGGACAGCATTCCGCGTGCGTATCTACCTCCTGCGAAGATGTGCCGAGTATGGATTGACGGCGTGCCAGCAGCGCAGCAGCCCGCGCCAACCGATTGTCCAACAGCCATTCTCAAGAAGCCCGCGAATGGGCGCGTGATTTACGGCGAGGAAAAGGGAAAGGGTGCCGACAAGGTTCCAGTGAAGGGCTTCGCCAGGCCTGACACGGACAGAAAGCCTCCACTGATTCCGCCGGACATTATTCCGATCGATCCGCGAGAAGCCCGTGCGGAGCGAGAAAGCAAACGCATTACCGATGCCCAACTGTATGGCGATCAGCAGCCGGCCTCCGCGCCGGCTTCGTCATATCCGGGTGGGCCGCCGTCACAGCAGGGGCCATTGGGATCATACGGCGGGTACGTGACTCAGGGCGGGGTGGTGGTCGGTCAGGGCGTGATGAACGATCCTCGATATTTTTCGACCAACCCCGGGCAGCGCCCACCAGGAACCGGATCTTCCGTGTGTCTCGATCGTGATGGCGATGGCTGGTGCGACGATTCGCGGTACGGGCCACCGGTATGTCTGGACAAGGATACGGATGGCCGATGCGATGACTTGCCCGGTTTTGCGTCGCAGGCCTATCCGCAGGTGCTGCCGTCGATGCGTTCGGCGCTCGATGTGATTCAGGGACGTCCGAGCAGCGAGGTCATGACTTGGCTTGGCACCAATGAGTTCACGGTACGCGTACCTGATCAAGGTCGCGGTGGTGTGCCGTGGCGCGCGCTGTTCCTGGACCAGAACAGCGAACTGTTGCAGGTGTGGACGGATACGAATCGCGATGGGCGTGCGGATCGCGTGGAGGTGTTTCGGAACGGCCAACGCGCAAAGTTGATACAGCGGTGATTTGAGACGGGAGAACGAAGACGGGAGACGGGAGACGCATGGGCGATCAGAGCGCGGTCGAGTTCATACGAGTTCAAGCGGCCTTGGCCGGTCGTTACTCATTGCGCCGAGAACTCGGGCGCGGCGGCATGGGGATCGTGTATCTGGCGCACGATGTGGCACTGGAGAGGCCGGTCGCTCTGAAGGTGCTCCAACCCCAACTGGCGAACCAGCAAGTGCTCAAGCAGCGCTTCCAGAATGAAGCGCGCACGGCCGCCAAGTTGTCGCATCCCAACATCATTCCGATCTTCGCCGTCGACGAAGTCGATGACGTTGTCTTCTTCGTCATGGCTTTCGTAGACGGAGAAACGCTCGGTCAGCGCATCAGGAGTCGTGGGCCATTGGCGGCATCAGAACTTGCGAAGATCCTGCGTGATGTGGGATGGGCGTTGACCTACGCGCATTCGCAAGGCGTTGTGCACCGTGACGTAAAGGTCGACAACATCATGATTGAGCGCGCCACGGGCCGCGCCCTGATGGTCGATTTCGGTATCGCGCTTATCAGCCAGCACGCTGATGAGACCGACGCCCTCGAGATGCTCGGCACGGCAGACTACATGAGCCCCGAGCAAGCAAGCGGCGACGGCGCCGATTCGCGAAGCGACATCTATTCGCTGGGTGTTGTCGCCTACTATGCCCTCTCTGGCCGATTGCCATTCGAGGGCACGACGGCAGGCGAGGTACTGGTGAAGCAGATCACGCAGGTGCCGCGTCCGATCGCCGAGCATGTGCCGGGTATCTCTGCGCGGATGGCGAACGCCATCGATCGCTGTTTGGCCAAGGATCCGGCGCTGCGCTTTGCCAATGCCGAAGATCTGGCGGATGCGGTGGATGTCGCGGTGGTTTCGCGACGCGAAGTACCACCCGCGATCCGCAACTTCGTAACGTCGTCCAGTGAACTGACGCACAATATTATCTGGATCAGCTACTTCCAACTGTTTTTCGCGGTGCTCGCCGGCCTCGACGCGTTGACACCCGCGGCGCTCGCCCGCGACGTTTGGCTTGCCATCGCGGCGATCGCGCTGGTGGTTGAGCCGATCCCGGTGGTCGGGATGCTTTCGCAGATTCGAAAATTCCTCAAGTCAGGATACACGCGCGAAGACCTTGTTGACGCCTGGAAACGAGCGCTCCCTGCTGACCAACCCGATGGTCTGCTGGAACATGCACGCGTTCCAGGTTCAATCGAGCGCGCCTCGAGGGTTGCCGTTCCATTGGGTTGGGCGGTCATGATCGGATCAGCTGCCGTTGGGGGTTTTTCGTCTGGCAATGCCGGTCTTGCTCTCGGATCGGTGGGTCTGATGAGCGCATTTATTGGCGGTGTTGTGAGCCTGTGGCGCCATGATGATCGCACGGAATTGAGTCGACGGCTGGCGGGCGCTCTTTTACAGAGTCGTGTTGGTCGTTGGGCGTTCAAGTTGGCTGGTGTCGGTCTTGATCGCTCGTCACTGGCGTCGCTGGGGACGCACCGTCCCACCGAGTTGGCACTCGGCATGGCGGTCGATTCGCTGTTCGATGCGCTGCCGAAAACAACGCGTCTGATCCTGTCGGAGCTGCCGTCTGTGGTGAAGCGCCTCCAGGCGGACGCGATGAAAATGCGGCAGCGTGTGGAGCAATTGAACGACGTGGTCACTCAGACCGACATTCGCGTGCACAGTACGTCCCACCCGTTAGCGGAGAACCACGCGTTAGCGCAACGTCGCGACTCGTTGGACCGCGAGCTGAGCATGGCCCGTGACGCGGCCAAGGACCGTGTTGCCGATGCCGTGACCGCACTCGAGACGATCCGGCTCGACCTGCTTCGACTCACGGCGGGAGCTGGAACGCTTGAGAATCTGACAACCGACCTTGCCGACGCACGCGCGGTGAGCGAGGAGCTTGGGCGGTTGCTTGCGGCGCGCAACGAAGTGGAAGCGCATCTGTCGCGGAGCAGGGCGGCCTAGCCGCGACGCGCAGCAGAGTTACTTCATTCAGTTCGCTGACGTCATTTCGTACTTTCTCAAACAGCGACTCGACCCCAACGGTTACGTGAAGAAGAAGGGCGCACGGAACTGGTTTAATCGGGTCAAGCCGATCCTGTATCTCCCTGCATGGCCGAAGGATCCTGATGGCATTGTGTTCCTTTGATGACCAAATATGAAAAGGGGCCCTTTCGGGCCCCGCAGGAACCTACCCCCGAGTCTGGCTCAGTCTCGGCTCCTTCACCAAAGTTGCATGAGTGCGACCAACGGCGCAAGAGACCATGTCCTTCGCAGTCCCAAGCCCCATCCTCTGCTCGCCATACATCCAGCCCGACCGCCACTGGTTCATTCCAGAGGGCGCGGCGCCAGTCGTGCGCGCTTTTTTCAAATTTGCCACCGGGTCGAATCCCTTGGTTTCAAGGATGAGAAGCCTTCGGGCGCACCGGACGGTCGCACGATAACGTCGGCTAGATACTCGTGGCGATCTCCGTCATGCTCGTAGGGGATGCCAAAGCCCAGGCCTTCGGCTGCCGAACGAGTTCGCTATCGGACCTTGACGCGCGCCTCGTACTGCGGACAGCTCACCAGATGATCGTTCACCATGCCGGTCGCCTGCATGTACGCGTAGCAAATTGTCGACCCAACAAACTTGAAGCCGCGCTTGATGAGATCCTTGCTCAGCGCGTCTGACTCGGCGGTTTTGCTCGGCACCTCACGCATGAATTGCCGCCGGTTGTCGAGCGGAACGCCATCTACGAATCGCCATACGTAGGCGTCGAACGAGCCGAATTCGGCTTGTACGCGCAGAAATGCCTGCGCATTGGTTATGGTGCTGGCGACCTTCCCGCGATGACGAATGATGCCGGGATCGACCAACAGCCGCTCAAGGTCGGCCGCTGTGAAACGCGCGATCGCGTGAACATCCCACCCCGCGAACGCGCTGCGGTAGTTTTCCCGTCGCGCCAGGACGGTAGACCAACTGAGCCCAGCCTGCGCGCCTTCCAGCGTAAGAAATTCAAAACGCACCCGATCGTCGTGCACGGGAACGCCCCACTCTGTGTCGTGATATGCAATGTCGAGCGGCTTCGTGGGCCAGGGGCAACGCAATCCGGTCACGCGATTACTGGCGTGCGCGATGCCTCAGCGTGCAACGCGTCGGCGCGCTGTCGCAATTGCGCGCTGCCCGCTGTATTACCCGATTCCTCCAAGGCATCGGCCTGCAATCGTAGCAGATCACACCACAGTTGCACCCGCTCGGTGTCGCCCATCAGTTGCGCCGCGGTGCGCGCGTCGAGTCGTTCGAACAGCGTGTGGCGCATGCCGAGCAACGTGGAGATCGCGGCGTGCGCATCGTGCGCAACCTCCTCGGCGGCACCGCCACCGGCCAGCTTCTCGCGCATGCGACGGAGCGCAGCGGCCATTTGCTGGATCATTCGCAGCAGGTAATCCTCACGGGCTGATGGCATGCGCTCAGGGCTCCAGATCCAACAGCGAGAGCGCCCGATCGGCTTCAGGACTTGGCACATACAGCGCGACGCCCCCGGTGATGGCACCCTGATAGTTCATGCCGAAGATGCCCGGGGCGTTGCTCTTTACCAGAACCGGGATGCCCTCGGCATCGAGCATCTGGCGCACCATATCGGCCTCGAGACCGCTGCTGTATGTGCCAATCTCGATCCACTCCGCGTGATCGGGCAGGTGTTCTGTCATGTGTTCTCAGCCTGGCGTGGGCCGCGCGGCACAAACGGCGCGGCAAATGTTTCGACGAAATGTGCTATCTTGCGATGTGCGCACAACCCGAGACCGCTACCTCCCGCCTGATCGCGACGCCTTTGTCGCGGCCAAGCCGCCCACCGGTCGCGTGATTGTGATTGCACCCACGCGGGCGGCCTGCGAAACGATTGAGCTCGCGGTCGGACTCCATCTCGATACGTTCCTTGAACGTACCCGCGGTGCCGAAGTTCGTTCGCTGGCCTCCGGTGGGAGCGGCTTTGGCATCGTCGCCGGCACCGGCACGGGCAAAACGCTGGCCATTCGCCCGATCGCCGAAACCATACTCGGCACGCCCATCCTGCGCGTGGGCGTGGTGAATCGTGAGCGCGAAGCCACGCCCGAGACGCCTACGTGGAATGTGGTGATCGTAACCACCGGCATCGCGCGTCGCTGGTTTCAGGACGGAGACATTCAGACGCAGGACACGTTGATCGTGGATGAGATCCACCAAACCAGCGCGGAACTGGAACTCTGTCTGGCGCTGGGCAAGCGGGTGGGTTGCCGTTTCATCTGGTTGTCGGCCACGGTCGATCCAACGTTTTATGCGCGCTACCTGAGCAGCGCCGATGTGTTGCAGGTGTCGGCATTCGACGCGAGCAAGGCGGCTAAGGTTGAAGTGATGCGCAAACAGCCGCTGGAGTTTCTGGACGACAAGTTCCTGCAGAAGCTCGCGCGTTCCGAGCGCGGCGTGGCCATGTTCCTGCCCACACGCGCCGCGGTGGAAGATGCGGCAGAGTGGGTGCGCACGCGCTATCCGCGCATTGCAGCGGCGCACTATCATGGCGGCGAACCCATTCGCGTGATTCGCCCGTTTCTGGAAGGATCGGTATCCAAGCCGTACTTCCTGGCCATGACGGCGGCGGGGCAAAGCGCGCTCAATGTGCCGGGGCTGGACACCGTGATCATTGACGATACGCGCTTCACGAACCGCATCGATCGCGGACGCAACGTGCTCACGCGGGTGCATCTGGGCTCGAACGAAATCCTGCAGATGGCCGGTCGGGTGCATGGGCGTGTGCAGCACGGACGGGTGTTCATTCTGAGCGATCGCGATATTCGCTTCGAGGCGCTGCGTCCCACCGAGCCGGAATTCCAATTGGCCGGTGATTCCGAACGTGTCGCGCTCACCTGCGCCGGTCTTGGCGTGCGCGCCGACACGCTGGAGCTGCCGGTGCCACTCGACCGGGTGGCCTATCGCAAGGCGGTCGCGTTGCTCGAGTCGCGCGGATTGGTGGAGAA
>JANMRE010000431.1:0-21683 GCA_031370885.1 Gemmatimonadaceae bacterium | reverse complement strand
TACCCCTCGTCGAACGGCTTCACGTTGGTTACGCCGCACGCGGCCAGCATCTCCGCCATGTCGTCCATCATGTCCTTGCGCATGAGACGTTCGTTCTCGCCAATGGCGCAGTCGATCTTGTGTACCGGCAGCTCCCACTTGTCTTTCCGCGTCTCGTCGAGCGTGACCCTGTTCGCATGATTGGGCAGCATCTCACCGAACGCGGTGCCGCCGATAGTCCACTGTCCTGGTTGCGCGAGCTGGTCCTTCATGTCGCCACCGATGCCCAGTTCGGCCACGGCCGCACGCCAGCTCTTGCGACCCGCGCCACCTTCGAAGCCGAATCCGCGCAGGTAGGGCCGCTTGTCGCCGAACAGGTTGCGATAGCGCGGGATGTACGACGGGTTGGGCCGGAACCCGAACACCGTCTTGTCATCGAGCCCGTCCAGCGTCCCTTCGGCGCCGAGCCTGAAGTGATGGTCCATGAGATTGTGTCCCAGCTCGCCCGAGCTGCTTCCCAATCCGTCTGGCCACACGTCGCGTGCTGAGTTGAGCAGCAGCCAGGCGGAGTTGAGTGTGGACGCGCAGAGGAACACGATCCTGGCCTTGTAGTCGGTGACCGTGTTGGTGAGCGCGTCGATCACACGCACGCCGCTGGCGCGCTGGCGATCTTTGTCGAACAGCACCTCGCTCGCAATCGAGTATGGCTTGAGTGTGAGCCGTCCCGTGGCCATGGCCGCGGGCAGCGTAGACGACTGGGTGCTGAAGTACGCGCCGTACGGGCACCCCAGCCAGCACGCGTCGCGGTACTGGCACGCGCCGCGGCCGGTGAGCGCGCGGGTGAGATTCGCCGTGCGACTGGAGATGAGGCGACGCCGGCCGTCGTACAACTTTTCCAATCGGCCCTTCACGAGGAGTTCGCCGCAGTTAAGCGGCATCTCCGGCTGGAACTCGCCATCGGGCAACTGCGGCAGTCCTTCCAGCGAGCCGGCGATGCCGGCGAACTTCTCGACGTGACTGTACCAGGGTGCGATGTCGGCATAGCGAATGGGCCAGTCGATAGCGATGCCCTCCTTCGCGTTGGCCTCGAAATCGATGTCGCTCCAGCGGAAGCTGCAGCGCCCCCACATGAGCGAGCGGCCGCCCACATGGTAGCCGCGATACCAATCGAACCGCTTCACCTCAGTGTAGGGTGACTCCTCTTCGTTCACCCACCAGTCGAGGTTTTTCTCGTTGAGCGGGAAGCTGCGACCGATGACCGGATAGCGTCTCGCCATATCGGTGGTGTGGCCGCCGCGATGGGGATATGCCCATGGCGGCTTGGTGGCGTTCACATAGTCCTTGATGTGCTCGATGTTTTTGCCGCGCTCGAGCAGCAGCACCTGGAGTCCGCGTTCGGTGAGTTCCTTGGCCGCCCAACCGCCAGCGATTCCGGAACCGACCACGATTGCATCGTACGTGACCTGGGCCATCGTTTGCTCAGAGGGCTGCGGGGGCATCTTGGCGGGGTGTGCCTCGATGCGCGAAGATAGAGTCGTCGAGACCGCGGCGCCACCAGCACGCTGCGGTAATGCGCTGCCGGCACATCGCGCAGCAAGCGCAGCAGCGCATCGGCAGTGGCGTTCTGTACGACCATTCCCTCATCCGCTTTAGAGGACGACCCCGTAACGCTCCTTGCTTTCACGTGGTCGGGCGGGCGTACGGCAACTTCCCCTCAGAGGCCGCAGTCACCTCTGTCGCATCGGGATCGGCGCTGCGGGCACCGGCTACCGCAACCGTGAGCCGAGTCCGAGCGCCAAGACGCCGAGTTCATTATGAGCAACGAATTCCTCGATCGCGTCTGCGTTCTGCAGGATGAGGCTCGAGACAACGGAGTTCGCGACGTTGCCGGCATTGAGCCAAATCACCTTCGGCGGCGGCCCGCGCAGTACGCTGAGCTTCACGAAGTCCTCGTCCTTCGTGACGAGGACGCAGCTTTAGCAACAGCCAAGTTCCAAAGTCGGAGATCCGAGGCACCGCCGAGTCCGAGTAACCGCACATGCAATGACTCCTCGAATCGCGGGGCCAACGCCCGAACCAAATTGCTCCGACAGTTTCTCGTCGAGGAGTAACCGAACGGCCACTACGCCGCCGGGATGACCTGCAAGCGACGCTCACGCTCGGCCGCGAAGGCGAAGCAGGCAAGGCCTGCCAGCAGCCGTGGTTGACACCCTTCCCGGCGGCCCGGTGGAGCGCATCGTGGAATACGTCGCGCCCTCGGCACCGCCGACCGCGAACACGACTACGCGGTGGCATGGGCGGAGTTTGGACGCCGTGCGGCCGTGGCCGCCGCCGGATAGCGGGCAAGTGCAGATGTGTTGCCGTTCGTCAACTCAATCGCCATGTTGACGAACAACACCATTGTATGTATGTTAACGAACGTCAACAAAGATTGTTGTTGACGAACGACCACATATCCCTATGACCAAGCCCATCAACCCCGCGGTCATCGGCGCCCTCGTACGCGCGGGCCGCGAGGCTGCCGGCCTTACTCAGACCCAGCTGGCCGAGCGCATCGGCGCCAGCCGGTTCTGGGTCGCGGCATTTGAGAAAGGCAAGCCGAGTGCTGAACTGGGCCTCGCCCTCAAGGCCATTCAGGCGCTTGGACTGTCGATACGGATCACACCCGATAACGACACGGCCATCGAGCAAGCGAATCGCCCACAGCGAGTCCCGTTGGCCGATCGCCGCGGGTACACCACGCTGGCCAACATCATCGCGCAGTCAACGCTCACGCACACCGCACCGTCGACGGTTGTTGGGTGGCCCGGTGCCGTACCGACGGGCCGCCAATCGAAGCGCGCGAAGCCGCATGCCTGAACGCAGTCGTCTCACACGGTCGGCGCGTCCAGTGCTCGCCGTGCTGTTGGAAGGCGTGCTGGCTGGACACGTCTACAAGGCTGCGGATCGTCGGCTCGTATTCACGTACGAGCCCGCGTGGCGTGAACAACCCGGCGCGTTTCCGTTGTCGCTCTCCATGCCCCTGCACAAAGCAGAGCATGGACATCGCGCAACGTCAGCGTTCTTGTGGGGGCTGCTCCCCGACGACCCACGCGTGATCGACTCGTGGGCGCGGCAGCACAACATCTCACGGACGGATGTCACGGCGCTCCTCGCGCATGTCGGCGAGGACTGCGCTGGCGCCGTGCAAGTCATGCCGCCCAGCCGACTGCACGACGCACTCGGCGCGCCCACAAAGGCAGATCAGCGCACGTCGATCGAGTGGCTCTCCGCAGCAAAGGTGGGCCAGCTGCTCACTGCCTTGCGGCAAAACCCGGCCGCTGGGCGCAGCACCAGTGCGCAAGGACAATTCAGCCTGGCCGGCGCTCAACCCAAAACCACGCTGTACTACGACAACCGCAAGTGGGGGGTACCCAAAGGACGTGTGCCCAGTACGCACATTCTCAAACCGCCCGTTCTCGCCCTCGCCTACGTCGCCTACAACGAGCACGCCTGCCTCAGGCTGGCACGCGAACTTGGGCTTCCCGCTGCACACTCCACCGTACAGCGCTTCGGTGGGGAAATCGCCATCGTGGTAACACGCTACGACCGTGTGCGTGAAGACGGAGTGGTGACACGTGTACATCAGGAAGACATGTGTCAGGCGCTGGCCATCAAGCCAACCGACAAATACGAGACAGATGGCGGCCCCACCCTCGCCGATGTTGCCGCGCTGCTGAACCGGCACTCGTCCGAGCCACAACAGGACCTCGTGCACTTCATCGAAGCCAGCGCGTTCAACTGGCTCATCGCAGCGCCCGACGCACACGCCAAGAATTACTCGATTTTGCACTCCACCGGACCGGTGCATCGGCTCGCACCACTCTACGACGTGATTTCCGCGATACCGTATCCCGACCAATGGGCGAACGGTATTTCCCTGGCGATGGCGGTTGGCGGTGAGCGCCGAGTTGATTCAATCACGGGGGATCACTGGCGCGCGGTCGCTCGTGAAGTTGGTCTTCCGCCTCATGCGCTGGTTGACCGCATCGCCGAACTTGGAGAGCGGATGCCAGCCGCACTCGATCGTGTATCTGCGCATCACAGCAAAGACACCGACGCGCACGCCATCGTAGCGCGGTTGATGGAACCGATCGGTGATCATGTGACTCGCTGCCTCAAACAGCTCTAACGGCCAAGCCGAACACCAATGCAACCATTGATTGTCGCTGAAAAAACGCGACGCGGCATTGCCGACTTTCACAAAACGACATTCCCGGCCACCACGCCGGACTTTGAGAGTGTCGTCTCCCGTTTCGTCGATGAGCCGGGCAATCTCGTCAAAGGTAGCATGATGCCACTTAGGAGCGACAAGGCGCTGACGGCGTCGATCAACATTGTCCTTCATGGATCGCCGGATCGCCGAGAGCGCGGACTGCGCGGCTGCACGCGCACACTATCGCTCATATCGTCGACCGCCGTTCGGTGAGCGCGGGAGAAGCCGAGTTCGTGCTTCACTACCTCCCGCTCACTATTCAGCGTCCTGACATCGTGGGTGTCGAGACACGTGATCGAAGCGACACAGCAGCGGCACCTTCCGTCGCCCACATTCGTTGGACCTCCGGGAGATCGGGCCACCCCATGATATCTACGTGCAAATGCGGTGCGACGGTAACGCCCGTTGACGTTGGGTCGAGATAAAGCGAATGCACTGCTGTAACGTTCGCCGCGACAACATCCGTGCGGGCCTTGATGCTCTCGGCTCGCTGGCCACGGACGTGCTGGCCGAGCAGCCAGACAGCAGCCTCGTTCATCGACCCAGTTCGGTATGTCGACGTCTGCCACGGTCTGTGCGTAGGATGCGGCATGAATCCGTCGGCAAGAATGCATTTCCCGTCCTTCGTGTGCCACCTCTTGCTGAACACAAATCGCGTCAGCGACCGCCGCGATGCTCGATCCGCAGTCCTAGTGCTGCGTCGAGGCCCTGATGATCAGGCGAGTTGTATCGTAGTGAGTCGAACTTGCCAGACGCGGTTGCGCGTTGACCGCACACAGCGGGAGCCCCCGGGCTCCCGCTCATCATTTGCGGGAATGAGTCTATGTCGTCTACGTCCCTATATGACGAAGTATCATCGAGACAAGGTCTCGAGTCTGCGCTGAAGCGGCTTCGCCACTCGTCGACCGCGACGGGCGTTGACGGTTCACGCCTTCGAACTTCCGAGAGAACCGCGACACCTACATCGACGCCATGGCGCGTCAGCTGCAGGCTGGCGGTTACGAGTTTCAGCCGTTGCGCGCGGTCGCCATACCCAAGCCGAACGGTGGGCACCGACTGCTGGCGATCCCTACGGTCGCCGACCGCGTGGTGCAGAAGGCCATGCTCACCGTCGTCTCGCCGCACATCAAGCATTGGGTGAATTCACCCGGTAGCCACGCATACCTTTCGCAAAAGGGCCTTGCGACTGCAGTGAACGACGTGAAGCGCCACATCAAGGCGGGCAATCGCAGCATCGTCCAAACCGACATTGTCAAGTTCTTTGACAAGCTCAGTGCGGCCGATGCCGTAGAGCGGCTCCTTGCCGAATTGCCCGATGATTCGCTCCGGCCGCTGCTAGCGCAGTACGTTGGCTGGGAGGTAACGAGTATGCGAACGCTTCCGAGAGAAGTGCGCAAGTGCTTTCCTGCAGGAGGACTTACGACGGGACTGCCTCAGGGAACAGCGCTTGCGCCGATCCTGGCCAACCTGATGCTCGGGGACATCGATCGCGACGCAAAGGCGAAGGGGTTCGCTGTGGTGCGTTACGCAGACGACATCATCTTTCTGGCGCCCTCCACGCAACTCGCGCTCGACGCATTTGATTGGTATGAGGCGCGGCTCGCGACCCTTCACTTGACAGTACACGATCCGAGAACCGGTGGGGACAAGGCAAGGCTCATCGCTGATGTTGCTAGCGGAGTGGAGTACTTGGGCTGTTTCATCAAGTCCGAAGGCAGGCAGATCAAGGTGCGACCGCAGGAGTCGAAGATTCATGAAATTACGCGGCGGCTCAATGACGCATTGACCGCGAGAGGGCGCGCGTCATTCCCGCAGCGAATCATCGTGGCTACTCAGACCGCGGAGGCATGGATTGGAAGCTACCGCTCGCTATGCGGAATGAGCCGAGTGTCTAAGCGAATCTCAGATAGCATGGCCAATGCCATCGAGAAGCTGTTGCATCAGCGCGGCATCTTGGCACCGGGTAGAAAGCTTGATTCCCAACAGCGCGCCTTCCTTGGGTTTCAACTGATTGGGACGAAGCGACGGTCACGCCAGACGCGCGCACATGTCCGGTTGCAGGCGCCGAAAGCTCGCAAGGCTCGCTAGTCGCGCACTTGGCTGGTAGGTTGGCGGGACAACTGGTACTACGGGTCCGGTCATTCCGACTCGAGCGAGGAAAGTGAACTCTCTGCAGACGCTCTACAATTCCAACAATCCCGCCTGATGATTACCGGCGCCATCAAGTCCCAAGTCGACCAAATCTGGAACGCCTTCTGGTCCGGCGGCATCTCCAACCCGCTGGAGGTGATGGAACAGATCACCTACCTGCTCTTCCTGCGCCGCCTCGACGACCTGCACACGCTGGAGGAGAACAAGTCCGCCCGGCTCAACGTCCCGATGGCACGCCGCGTCTTCCCGGAGGGAAAGGACGGCATCGGCAAGAACGACGGACTGCCGTACGAAGACCTGCGCTGGTCGCGCTTCAAGCACCAGGCGCCGGCAGTGATGTACACGATCGTCGGCGAGCATGTCTTTCCGTTCCTGCGCACGCTGGGCGGCGACGACTCCACCTACGCGCACCACATGAAGGACGCGCGCTTCACCATTCCTACACCGGCGTTGCTGGCCAAAGTGGTGGACCTGCTCGACGGCGTGCCGATGGAGGACCGCGACACCAAGGGCGACCTCTACGAGTACATGCTCGGCAAGATCGCCTCGGCTGGTCAGAACGGTCAGTTCCGCACGCCGCGTCACATCATTCAGTTGATGGTCGAAATGACGGCGCCACAGCCGACGGATCTCATCTGCGACCCCGCCTGCGGCACCGCGGGTTTTCTGGTGACGGCCGGCGAGTACCTGCGCGCGCACCATCCCAACCTGCTGCTCGACGCCAACCTGCGCGCGCACTTTCACCAGCGCATGTTCCACGGATTCGACTTCGACAACACCATGTTGCGCATTGGCAGCATGAACATGCTGCTGCACGGGGTGGAGAATCCGGACATCCGTTACCGCGATGCGCTCGCGCAAGAGTATGCGGCTGACGAAGAGGCGTACACACTGGTGCTCGCCAACCCGCCATTTGCCGGGAGCTTGGACTACGAGAATACGGCAAAAGATTTGCTGCAGATTGTGAAGACGAAGAAGACCGAGCTGCTGTTCCTCGCGCTTTTCCTGCGTCTCTTGAAGCCCGGCGGCCGTGCCGCGGTGATCGTGCCCGACGGCGTGTTGTTCGGCTCCAGTAAGGCGCACAAAGAGCTGCGGCGCCTGCTGGTGGAAGAGCAGAAGCTCGACGCCGTGGTGTCGCTCCCCGGCGGCGTGTTCAAGCCCTACGCGGGTGTGTCCACCGCGATCCTGTTCTTCACCAAAACCAACTCCGGTGGCACCGATCACGTCTGGTTCTACGACGTGGACGCCGACGGCTGGAGCCTCGACGACAAGCGCGCGCCGCTCTTGTCTGAAGACAAGCTCGGCCCCGCGCCGCGCACCGCACTGAGCGAGGACGAGCATGCCAGGAACAATCTGCCCGACGTGCTCGCGCGCTGGACACAGCGCGACGGCGCCGAGCGCGATCGGGCGCGTACCGCGCAGAGTTTTTGCGTGCCCAAGGCCGACATCGCCGCGCAGGCCTACGATCTTTCGCTCAATCGATACAAGGAAGTGGTGCACGAGACGATCGCGCACCGCGCGCCGAGGGAAATCCTCGCTGACCTCGCCAAGCTGGAGGAGGAGATTCAGCGGGGGATGAAGGAGTTGGAGGGGATGCTCAAGTGAGCGCGTGGAGAACCATGTCGCTTGGTGAGCTCGCCGAGTCTGTGGACTACGGAGTAACTGCCTCGGCGTCTCAGCAGCCCATCGGCCCAAAGTTCCTTCGCATTACGGATATTCAGGATGGTGCCGTGGACTGGGACGGCGTGCCGTGGTGCGAGTGCGACGAACGCTCTGCGCGCGATGCGCAACTCGACTCGGGCGACATAGTGTTCGCTCGAACTGGCGCCACGACCGGAAAGAGCTTTCTCATTCGCGTGTGTCCGACGAAAACGGTATTCGCATCCTACCTAATTCGCGTCCGGCTGGGCCGTTCCGCTGAGCCGAGCTTTGTCCGTCACTTCTTCCAAACTCCAAACTATTGGGCGCAGATCACGAAGAGCGCGCGAGGTCTTGCGCAACCCGGAGTGAACGCGACGACGTTGAAAGCTCTCAGCGTCCCCCTCCCACCCCTCCCCGAGCAGCGGCGGATTGCGGAGGTGCTGGACCGGGCGGAGGCGCTGCGGGCCAAGCGCCGCGCCGCCCTCGCCCAGCTCGACACCCTCACCCAATCCATCTTCCTCGACATGTTCGGCGAGGAGCTTGACGCACCGGCCATTGGCACTCAGTCGCACCGAGCCAACGTGCCGAAGGGGTGTTCATGGGATCTGCTCACTGACGTAGCTAGGCTTGCCACCGGGCACACTCCGGATCGTGAGATGCCGGAGTATTGGAACGGTGACGTTCCGTGGATCAGTTTGACGGACATCCGCGATCTAGACGGAACCATAGCGACCAGCACGCTGCAGCACGTAACGTTGCTAGGCATCAAGAACTCGTCGTCGGTGCTTCTGCCGAAAGGTACAGTCTGTTTTTCGAGAACAGCATCTGTCGGCTTCGTGACAACGATGGGCCGAGACATGGCAACCTCCCAAGACTTCATGAATTGGGTTTGCGGACCATCACTTGACCCCGCGTATCTCATGTGGGCGCTGATAACATCGCGGCAGCGACTGCTGGCGCTGAGTTCAGGTTCCACTCATCGAACGATATACATGCGCGTCGTCGAACAATTCCGTGTGTTGCGCCCGCCGATCAATGCGCAGCGCCAGTTCGCACGCCGAGTAGCGGGAATCAACAAGCTCAAGAAGTCGCAGCGCGCTGCGCTGGCCGAACTTGACGGTCTCTTCGAATCCCTCCAGTACCGCGCCTTTCGGGGAGAGCTGTAAGGTGGCCAGCGTCCCTTCACTGATGATGAATGCGTTCATCAAGAACAAGGCCGGATTGTGAGGAACCATGCCGACCTCTCTTGAGCAACTGCAGCACTGGCTGGCCGAGCCCGAGGGCACCCGGCTGGAATTCAAGGAAGCCAAGCAGAACTATCACTTCGACAAGCTCGTTGAGTACTGCGTGGCACTCGCCAACGAGGGCGGCGGCAAGATTATTCTCGGCGCGACCGATCGGCGGCCGCGTCGAATCGTTGGCACGACAGCGTTCGCCGAGCCGGGGCGTACAGAGGCTGGTCTGCATACTCAGCTTTCGCATCGGATTCCTGTCGAGGAGCTTCAGACCACGGCTGGTCGCGTGCTGGTGGTGCATGTACCCGCGCGGCTGCCGGGCACCGCGTGGCAGATCGGCGGGCGCTATCTCAAGCGAGCGGGAGATGACCTGACGGCACTGACTGACGCCGAACTCAAGCTGATGTTCGCCGAAACTGGACCAGACTTCTCCGCCGAGGTCTGTACAGGCGCGTCAATGAACGACCTGTCCCCACAGGCCATCGGCGAGTTCCGCCGGCGATGGGCCATCAAGGCGCGCGACGAGCGCAAAACGCGCTGGACCGATGACGAAACACTCGTCAACGCCGAACTGCTGGTCGACGGCCAGATCACGTACGCCGCACTGATCCTCTTTGGCACGCGTGCGGCGCTCGGGCGCTGGCTTGCGCAGGCGGAGCTGGTGTTTGAGTATCGTTCGTCGGAGGCGTCTGGCCCTCCAGCCGAACGGGAGGAGTATCGGGAGGGGTTTTTCGGCTGGCACGATGCTGTATGGAACAAGATCAATCTGCGCAATGACAGACAGAGCTACCAAGACGGACTGTTCCGCGTCGAGCTGCCCACGTTTGATGAGGTTCCGGTGCGCGAGGCGCTGCTCAACGCGGTGGCGCATCGGGACTATCGGCTGGGCGGTTCAGTGTTCGTGCGACAGTATGCCCAGCGGCTCGAGATGGTCAGCCCAGGCGGCCTTCCATCGGGCATTACGCCGTTGAACATTCTCGATCAGCAAAATCCGCGAAATCGTCGGCTCGCTGAAGCGTTGGCCAAGTGTGGATTGATTGAGCGGTCGGGCCAAGGCATGAACCTGATGTTTGAAAGCGCGATCCGTCAGGGAAAGGCGCTCCCGAGCTTCACAGGGACCTCGTCGCACGAGGTGTGGCTTACGCTGTTTGGAACGGTGGCCAGCCCAGCGTTTGTTCGGTTCATCGAGCGACTGGGCGAGAACACGCTCAAGTCATTCTCCACCTACGATTTTCTGGCGCTCGACCTCCTGCGGCGCGAGCAGGCGTTGCCCGATCATCTCAAGGCGCGTTTGCCGGATCTGATCGCGGCCGGCGCTGTAGAATCCGTTGGCCGTGGTCGGGGCACTCAATACCTGCTGGCGCGCGATCTCTATGCCGCCCTTGGCAAGAAGGGCACCTATACGCGTACGAAGGGACTCGATCGCGAAACCAACAAGGCGCTGCTGTTGAAGCACATCCGGGACAACGATGCGACGGGTGCGCGGATGGACGAGTTTCGGCAGGTTCTGCCCGCGCTCGGACGTAGCCAGATCCAGGTATTGCTCAGGGAGCTGCGAAGAGAACAATTAGTCCACAGTGTCGGGGCGACCAAGGCCGCTCGGTGGTTGCCGGGCGCGGCTTCTGCCGATTGCAACCACGAAGTGCCTTTATCATGAAATCAGCAATCGCCACCAATCGCGGGTCGTCTAACTCCTTGATTTACAATGGCCTCCGCCAACGCGGGATTGCAACTCCGGTGTTACAGGTTGCAATCCTAAAGCAATTCGGTTGCAATTATCGTCAACTTTGTCAGCGGCCACACGCATGAGCCACTTTGGTTTTCTCGAAAGCGAATGGCCCGCCATTTTCGAGGCTGCGGTCAAGGCCGAGGCGGCCGTGTACGCCGATCCACGCACGGCCTGCTTTTATGCGCGGCGGTCGCTCGAGCTGGCGGTCGCGTGGGCGTACAAGCACGACCCGGCGCTGAAGCTGCCGTACCAAGACAACTTATCGGCGCTGATCCACGAAGCGACATTTAAGCACGCGGCCGGGGAGGCCGTGTTCAGCAAAGCGCGGGTGATCAACACGCTGGGCAATCGTGCGGTTCACGGCAACCGCGCAATCCCAACCGATGATGCGTTGGTGGCGGTGCGCGAACTGTTCCACGTCTCATACTGGCTTGGCCGCACGTACGGCCGCGCTTCCCGGCCAGCCCCTGGGCTCGAGTTTGACGCGACCGAGCTGTCTCAAACGGCTGCTACACCAAAACAATCCGCCGAGCAGTTGCAGCAACTTGAAACGGTACTGCGCGATCGTGACGAGAAGCTGGCCGCGTTGCTCGCTGACAAATCTGCCCTCGACGACGAGCTGACACGACTGCGATCGGAGGTGGCCGCCGCTCGCCAAGCCGCAGCCGCGCAGCCCGATACGCACGATTACTCCGAAGCCGATACGCGCGATTACTTCATCGACCTGCTGCTCAAGGAAGCCGGTTGGCCGCTGGATCAGTCGCGGGATCGGGAGTTCGAAGTCGTCGGCATGCCGAACAACAAAGGCATAGGCTTCGTGGACTATGTGCTCTGGGGCGACGACGGCAAACCGCTCGGCTTGGTCGAAGCCAAGCGCACGCGTCGCGACGCACGCGTGGGTCAGCAACAGGCCAAGCTGTACGCCGACTGCCTTGAGAAGCAGTTTGGTCAACGTCCGCTGATCTTCTATTCCAACGGTTACGAACACTGGCTCTGGGACGACGCCAACTACCCACCGCGCGCCGTTCAGGGGTTCTACAAGAAGGCCGAGCTGGAGCTCGTCATCCAGCGGCGCACCAGTCGCAAACCGCTCGCGAGTGCCGATATCAATCCGGCAATCGTCGAACGCTTTTACCAGACGCGCGGCATCCGTCGTATTGCTGAATCATTCGAGCAGGACCACGACCGTAAGGCGCTTTTGGTAATGGCTACAGGCGCGGGAAAAACCCGCACGGTGATTGCACTCGCCGACCTGCTGATGCGCTGCAACTGGGCGAAGCGCGTGTTGTTCCTTGCGGACCGCGTGGCGTTGGTGAATCAGGCGGTGAACGCATTCAAGAGGCATCTACCCGATGCGTCACCGGTGAACTTGGTCACAGAGAAAAACGCAGAAGGGCGCGTCTTCGTCTCTACGTACCCAACCATGATGGGGCTGATCGACGAAACGCGCGACGGCCAGCGCCGGTTCGGCGTCGGCCACTTTGATCTCATTGTGATCGACGAAGCGCATCGCTCGGTGTTCCAGAAGTACCGTTCGATCTTTGACTACTTCGATTCACTACTGGTCGGTCTTACTGCCACGCCCAAGGACGAAGTTGACCGAAACACGTACGGTCTCTTCGACCTTGAAGACGGTGTACCGACGGACGCGTACGCGCTCGAAGAGGCGGTGCGTGATGGCTTTCTGGTTCCACCACAGGCGGTGTCTGTTCCACTCAAGTTCCAGCGCGAGGGCATCAAGTACAACGACCTTTCAGAGGCCGACAAAGACGATTGGGATGCCATAGAATGGGACGATGACGGGAATGTTCCCACGCAGGTGGAGGCCGAGGCCGTCAACAAGTGGTTGTTCAACATTGACACCGTCGACAAAGTACTGGCCCACCTCATGACGCGAGGCGTCATGGTGGCAGGGGGCGACCGGCTGGGAAAGACGATCCTGTTCGCGAAGAACCAAGCCCACGCGGACTTCATCGCCGATCGCTTCAACAAGAACTATCCCCACTACAAGGGCGAGTTCGCACGTGTCATCACGTTCACGACTGAGTATGCACAGAGTTTGATCGACAACTTCTCGAACAAGGAGAAGCAGCCACACATCGCGCTTTCGGTGGACATGCTCGACACCGGCATCGACGTACCCGAAGTCGTCAATCTGGTGTTTTTCAAGCTGGTGCGGTCGAAGACCAAATTCTGGCAAATGCTCGGCAGAGGGACTCGACTGTGCCCCGATCTGTTCGGTCCTGGGCGGCACAAAGAATTCTTCTACCTGTTCGACTTCTGTCAGAACCTGGAATTTTTCGGCCAGAATCCTGCCACCACCGACGGGTCGCTGGGTGCATCACTCGGTAAGCGCCTGTTCACGTCGCGGTTGGAGCTGATCGGCGAGTTGGACAAAGCGCCACAAGATGAAGCGTCACGTATGCTGGTAAAGGAGCCGCCCGCAACCTACGGCGATCCGCGTACTGGCCTGCAAGTGCGCCGAGCCGCAAGCGAGAGACTTCACAACGAAGTGGCGGCGATGAACGTGGACAATTTCGTGATCCGGCCACGCCGCCGCGTCGTGGAGAAGTACGCGAAACCCGAGGCCTGGACGGTCCTTTCACCGGAAGCGCTGATGGAACTCGCGCAAGAGGTGGCTGGCCTACCCTCCGAGATCGAAGCAGAGGCTGAGGAGGCGAGAAGGTTTGATCTGTTGAGTCTCCGGCTTCAGCTTGTGGTACTGCGACACGAACCCGGATTCGAGCGTCTTCGTGATCAGGTGAAGTCGATCGCCGGACTGCTCGAAGAGAAAGCGGCGATCCCGATGGTCAGCGCACAGATGCCGCTCATTCAGGAGATCCAGTCGGATGAATGGTGGCAGGACGTCACTGTTCCCATGCTCGAGATAGTTCGCCGTCGGCTGCGCGATCTTGTGAAGTTCATTGAGAAGCAGCAGCGCAGGCCAATTTACACGGATTTCGAAGACGTGATGGGCGACGAGACGTACGTGGCTCTACCCGGCTTGGGCGATGGCATGAACTATCTCAAGTTTCGTTCCAAAGCGCAGATGTTTCTGCGAGCGCATCAGGATCACCTTGCGATTCGCAAACTGCGATCGAACAAGTCGCTGACGGCAACAGATCTCGCGGAGTTGGAGCGCATGCTCGTCGAAAGTGGCATTGGTGCCGCCGACGAGATCGGTCGCGCGAAGAGTGAATCGCAAGGGCTCGGCATATTCGTGCGATCACTCGTTGGTCTGGAGCGTGAGGCAGCCAAGGGCGCATTGAGCGGCTTTCTGAACGGTAAGACGTGGAGCGCGAGCCAGATCGAGTTTGTGAACCTGATCGTCAACCACTTGACGGAACACGGGGTGATGGAGGCCGCACGCCTCTATGAATCGCCGTTCACAGATCTGACGCCGCGTGGGCCGGATGGGCTGTTTAGCAGTGCGCAGGTTGACGCGTTGGTGGCTGTGCTGCAGGCGGTGAGGGCAACGGCGATTGCGGCGTAGCACGGTTTCCGAAGCGGAGCCAATAGGCCGAATCTTCTCAGGTGCGCTGCATGTTCGAGATCTATCTCAGAAGACGCGGCACTTGACGGCGACATCAAACAGCAGTTTGGGGAGGTAACGGCGACGTGCCGGTCGAGGCTGACGGGCCGGTCGGAGGGAACCAGTGATGTGGGGTTGCAGGGAACAAAAAGGTGCGGCGCGCGAGTGCGGACTGGATTGTGGTGCAAAGTAGGGGGTCTGACAGTGCCGATGCATTCGTCATTCTTGAACCACGGGGGGCACAGGGGGCGCGGGGGGTGCGTCGTTGGCAAAGATGCTTGGGTTATTTGCATTTCCATTTGAGAACTGCACTGGGTCGGACGCTGGCAGTGCCGTTGCCGATTGGGATGTTTCGGGAGTTCAGTGTGCTGCGGGCGGGGGAGTAGACACTCGCTCGTCGGCAACGATTGGCGAGCGCTGGCGACACAATGGTAACAATCACTGCATACCGTGAGGGTACCTTGCGCCCATGTACGCACCCCACCCGCAGAGTTTACCGTCATTCGAATGCCTGGGAAAGGCAACAGCAAAGACGAAGTCGGACCTGTCGAGGGTGTCGACCGAGGCGGTACACACAGGCATCCACCACGCTGCATTGACAACTGACAATTGTCAGTGTACACATTCGAGGCGTTGGTGATCAAGACCTTCAGGAGCAGGGCGTTGGAGCGCCTTCATGCGACCGGCAGTCCGCGCGGCGAATCGTCTTCCGGTTCGCGAACGGCGATGCCTACGATGTTGAGCTCACGGACTACCACCAGGAGAGACTCCATGCCGATGAAGAACCCGGTCCATCCTGGCCGTATCGTGCGCAACAACTGTCTGGAGCCATTGGGGCTCTCGGTGACTGCGGGGGCGAAAGCGCTGAGCGTTTCTCGACAGACGTTGAACAATGTCGTCAACGAAAGGACCGGCATCAGCGCCGAAATGGCCATTCGCCTGTCGAAGGCTTTTGGCCGCACCGCAGAGACGTGGCTCGCGATGCAGATGGCGTTTGATCTGGCGCAGGCGCGAAAGAGGGAGCGCCACATCAAGGTGAAGCGCTTCGCGGGGGTGCCGACGGCGGCGGCCGCGTAGTACTAACGATTCGGTCAGCGAGTCAATCGCGCTTGGTCACGATGCGGCGGGTGGCGTCGCCACGAAACGGTAACGCCCCTTCGTCAGGCGTTCGTTATGCAGTCGCATGTCAGAGCCTTTCACCTTTACGCCCTATTTCGAGCGGGAAGTGCTCCGCAAGCGGCCATATCTGAAGCACGCGTGGTGCATCACGGTCGTCCTCAACCTGCGCCGAGTAGAATTACCGCCCGACGGGCGATATAGATTCTGGGGCGATGTGCCCGACTTGGGTGGTCGCGTGCTGCGTGTGGTCACGCTGGCCGATGGACGCACCATCCACAACGCTTTCCCCGACCGTCGGTTCGCGCCATGAAACTCAACTACTATCCCGATACGGACTCGCTCTACATCGACCTCTCCGAACGCGACAGCGTAGAGAGTCGTGAGGTCGCCGACGGGGTCGTGCTCGACTATGACGACGCCGGGAACCTTGTTGGCATCGATATCGATCAGGCCAGTACCAAGGTGCAATTGGGGCCGCTCGTGCTTCGCGGCATGACGGGAGAGATCGAACGAACGGTGGCGTAGGGCAGCGATGAAGCCTTAGCTCGTGTCGATCCTGAAACGCCGTGTTTCGCGAATTGTGGATATCTATAGTGCGCGTCGTATGCGTGCACAGCAGGGCAAGCGCGAGTAATCGCGTTGATTCCCGCTTACAAGGCGCGATGCGGCTGCCTGACGACGGCGAGGGCAATGACCGAGCGCGCGCGGAGGGCCGCGCGTCGAAATGAGGCCCGACTTCCCCGATTGGGTACCTTCCATCCATGCATACTGTAAAACAGTACACCCTCATCGGCCCCGACGGCTCCCGCATCACCAGCAGCACCCCCGGCACCCTTGGCGGATACCGCAAAGCGCGCCGTTACGGGCGCCTTGACTGCAAGGTCGCCCGACGAGCACTGCATGAAGGCGGACTGTACGCCCAGCAGCGCGTGTTCTTTGCCGATGAAGCCACGGCGATTGCGGCCGGATACCATCCGTGCCCGCGCTGCCTGCCGGTGGAGTACAAGGCGTGGAAGGCTGGCGGCCGATGAGGCCAGCTTGGAGTATCTAGCGCTGGCTAAGGAACCACCACGCTTCCCAGCGGCGTTTCCGCTCCTGCGGTCACCGTCAGACTCGGCACCAGCATACGGCCGCGCCCACTCGCCGGCGCCGGATCGACCGCCACGATGTAGCTCTTGCCGGCGTGCACCGGGAATCCGGCCCAGTACGAGCTTCTGGTAACGTACGACAGACGGAACGTGCCATCGGCCGCCGTCTTGCCCGTCTGCAACATGATCCACGTATTCTCGGGCGTTCCAGGTGTGCCCAGATACAGCCGCAGCGTAGCATCGGCCACCGGAGCGCCACCGGCCGTCAGCGCGCGCACCGTGCCGGTAATGGCACCGGTACGACGGGAGTCGGCGGCGCGCATCACGGGCGAAAAGACGAACCCGCTGTCGGTGCTGCTGGGGTTGACCTCCTGTGGCGTGATGAATGCCTTGCCCACATCGTAGTCGATCACGACAATTGCGCCGGCATCGGGCACCGAGATCTGCTCGTGGATCAGGGCGTCCAACGTGGGACGTCCCGCACTCGATTGCCACTGGATGCCGGGCGTTGAACGACCGGTAAGCACCGACCCGTTCCTGAGCGTGATACTGGACGAATCGGTGTCAATGACCATGCGCACCGCGCTGATAGCACCGGTGGGCAGCGTCACAGTTCCCAGTTCATCAGTGACGCCGTTCTGCAGCGCCAGCAGGTTGATGCGCCGCCGTGGCGTGGCGAGTGTGACGAACCCCGCCGCGCTGGAACCAGTGTCGGGCAACAGCGACGCCGAGACGCTGACGACGTAAAGATCGACGCGCGCCACACGGTAGTACGGAAACGGATCGTCGGTGATGAGGGTGCGCGTGACACTGGTGCGCGGCGCCGTACTGGTGGTGTTGCTGTCACCGCAGGCCAGCGCGAACAGCATCGGCAGTGCGACGACGAATAGTGTGCGTTGAAAATTCATGGGGATTCCCTCCAGAATTGACGCGCGGCGACAACGCTCGGACCACGCGTGCAACGAAACTACTATGAACGATGCCTACGCGGACTCAGTGTGAACATCGGGGATTGCCCGACGTGTATCGATAGGCACATCCACCAGTTGGAATGGGTGGCCGGTAGCTCGCAGAAACTGCTCGATTCCGTCCCAGGAAATGACCAGTGTCGCCGTGTTGACCAACGGATGACACTGGAGCGCATCGGCGCGCCCAAGGTCGCGGTCGATGAACACCTTCACGTCGTGGTTGGTGTCGTTGATCAGCGCCAACAGCGTGACCGAGCCCGGTTCTATACCCAGATACGTGTTAAGTCGTTCCGGCGACCCGAAACTCAGGTGGCCGAGTCCCAGCAGGCCCGATAGCGCCTTGATGTCTACCTGCTTGTCGGACTTGACCACCACGAGGACATGTTGGCGGCCTTTCTTGTCGCGCAAGAACAGATTCTTCGTGTGCGCACCGCGGAGCGGCGGAACCAGCCGATGCACGTCGGGCACGGTGAACACCGCCGGGTGATCGCAGCGTTCGTAGGCGATGCCGAGTTCGTCGAGAAAGGCGTAGATGTCTGGCATGTGGCAGGAATTGGGAACTGCATTTTTGCACCGCAGGGAGCGCGGGGGGTGCGTTGACGGCGGGCCAAGTGATTCGCTGTTTCTTATGATCAAAAAAACACGAAATCTGAATGTATCTCTCGTGAACGCACCCCTCGGCGCTCCCTGCGCCCCCTGCGCCCCCTGCGGTTCAAAAATGCAGTTTCAGTGCAGCTCGCGACGATCCCCCACCAGCCGCTCAATCGCCAGCAACCCATCGTCGCCCACATCAAGACTGTAGGCGTTCACGTACAGCGCGATGTGCGCCGCGCACACCGACTCCGACATCTCCTGCGCATGCTCCCGCACGTAGGCGCGACTCGCGTCGGGATTGTCAAACGCATACTGCACCGATTTGCGAATGGCGCGCTCAGCGGCGACCACCGTCGCGTCGTCGAGATCGGCGCGCGCGCAAATACCGGCCAGCGGCACCGGCAGCCCCGTCTCCTGCTCCCACCATTCACCCAAGTCCGCCGCGCGCGACAACCCGTGCTGAGCGTACGTGAAGCGACTTTCGTGAATGATGAGTCCCGCATCCACATCGCCCTGCTCCACGGCCTGGAGAATGCGGTCGTAGCGCATCTCTACGACGTCTCCCACTGAAGCCGCAGCCAGACGCAGCAACCGATACGCCGTGGTCTCGCGTCCGGGGATCGCCACGCGTCCACTGATCGCGTCTGCCAACGACATGGGCGTGCGCGTCACGACGAGTGGCCCCACACCCTGGCCCAGTGCGGCGCCGCTTCGCAGCAGTCTGTACCGGTCACCGACACTTGCGAACGCGCCAACGCTCATCTTGGTCAGGTCAAACTCGCCGGTGTGTGCGCGACGATTCAACTCCTCAATGTCCAGCAACACCGGCCTGATGCGAAACGGCGCGGAAACCAGCCCGTGTGCCAGCGCGTGAAAGGCGAATGTGTCGTTCGGGCACGGTGAATAGCCGAACGTCAGTTCACGCATTCTCCAGGCTCCGCTGAATTTCCGCGACAAGCAGCGGCGTTATCGTCGTGATGGCTGCGAACGCGCCGTCACAATGCCACTGCGCGCGATCGGCCTCCTCGATGTCGTTGGAGATGGCGCGAATCTCAATGGCCGGCACACCGGCCAGTTGCGCCGCACGCAACACACCAAAACCTTCCATGGCTTCCACGTCGCAGTCGGTCGTACCGCCAACGCGGGCGCTGGTGCCAATGGTGAGTGTCACAGCGGTGGGCAGTACACGCTGCACCGCGACAAGCAACAGCGGTGACGCCGCCACCGTTCGTGGCGCCCACTGCTCGGCAACGTCCAGATCGCAGTAGCGAGCCTCGCTGCCAATCACCAGCGACGCAGGCGCCAACGCGCGACGTCGCCTCGCACCGGCGATGCCCACCTGCAAGATGGCCGTCGGCCGATGTTCGGCGATTGCTGCCGCTGTTGCAGCCGCCGAGTCTACGGGCCCCACGCCACACAGCAGCGTGAGCCAGCCGTTTGGTACGGCGAGTTCGCGCGCCGTCGCCGCCACCACCAGAATCCGTGCGCGATCGCCCATAGGCACAGAAGTCTAAGACAGTGTGCGAGACGCGGGGAGCGCCTCACCGTCGCTGGCACTTTGTGGCCGCCAACGTAGCTTTTGGCCATGAACGATTTCCTGACCACTCGCACCGTTGTTGTTACGCTCACTGCATTGCTCAGCAGTGTGCTGGTGGCCTGCGATTCCAAGCCCGTCCTGCGCGCCAGCGATACTGCCGTCGCCGCCACGTCCTGGTGCGCCTCCCTGCCCCGCCCTGCCAACGCGGCACTCGAACGCGTGGACGTGAACAGCGACTGGTTCACCGTGTATCGCGTGGAACCCGATGTATACGCGCTGGTGGAGACGCGCCAGTTTCAGGAAGCCATCTCGTATCTCATCGTGGGCACCACGCGCGCGCTGCTGTTTGATGCGGGCATTGGACTGGTGCCCATGCGTCCCACCATCGAGCAACTCACGAAACTTCCGGTAACCGTGCTCAACTCGCACACGCATTTCGATCACGTGGGCGCGAATTACGAGTTCACCGATATTCTTGGCCTCGACACGCCATTCACGCGCGAGAAGGAACGCGGGCGGCCCCACGCCGACATCGCCGACGAAGTCGAGGCCGGGAGCTTCTGCGGGTTGCCACCGGCGGGTGTCGACACTGCCGCGTTCCGATCGCGCCCGTTTACAATCACGCGTCGCGTTGCCAACGGTGATACGATCGACATGGGCAACCGGAAGCTGGTCATTCTCGCAGCACCCGGTCATACACCCGACGCCATCGCGCTGCTGGACCCTGCGCATGGACTGCTCTGGACCGGTGACTCGTACTACGACTCCACCATCTGGCTGTTCTCCCCTGGTACCGATCTCGCCGCCTACGAGCAATCCATGACGCGGCTGGCAGCGCTGGTACCATCGCTGCATCGATTGCTGCCGGCACACAATACCGCAACGGCCGATCCTTCACGTCTCACCGCCGTCGTGAACGGCGTACGCACGATGCGCGCCGGGGGCGGCGTTCGTACGCCGCAGGGCAAAGATCGGGTGCAGGTGCGCGTAGGCGATGTGACGTTCATGATCGCGAAGTAGCGCCGTTCCAAACTTCCTCCAGCGATGGCACCGACACCTTTCTGACGGTAGGTTTTCCGCAGAGTCTTCCCCACCGTGAGGCTCCCATGACCCTGATTTCGCTCACCGTGGCGATGGCCTTCGCCGGTCCTCACTTTATCTGGAAGCACACGTGATACCGCAACGTCTCTCCCTTAGCGCGATTTCCTGCACACTCATTTTCGCGGTTGCCGCCGTAAATGCCCAGCCGCGCCCCACGACCGGCACCATGCCGCCCGAACGCGAGCGTCAACTCGCCCTTTCGATTTTCAAGGAGATGGTGGAGGTGAAGTCGGGCTTCACTACTGGCGCCACCACACCGCTGGTGGAGTCGGTTGCAAAACGACTGCGTGACGCAGGGTTTCCGGAGAAAGACATCTTTGTCGGCGGTGCCGCACCGCACAAGGCGAATCTGGTGGTGCGCTATCACGGCAGTGGCAAACGCCAACCGATCCTGCTGCTGGCCCATACGGACGTGGTGGAAGCGAAGCGCGAAGACTGGAGCATGGACCCGTTCACGTTTGTCGAGAAGGACGGATTTTTTTACGGACGCGGCGTTGGTGACGACAAGTCGCAAGCGGCTGTGTGGATTGCCAATCTCTTGCGCTACAAGCGCGAAGGATTCGTTCCCGAGCGTGACATCATCGTCGCACTCACGGCCGACGAGGAAGGCGGCGGTCCGTTCAACGGGGTCGACTGGCTGCTCAAGAACAAGCGTGAACTCATCGACGCCGAGCTGAGTCTCAACGAGGGCGGCTGGGGCGAGTCGGAGAAGGGCGTGCGTATCTCCAACAATCTGCAGGTGAGTGAGAAATAT
>JANMRE010000408.1:0-15515 GCA_031370885.1 Gemmatimonadaceae bacterium | reverse complement strand
CGGCCTTCAGCGAATCGCGCACTCCGAAATGATCCTTCACCCAGGCGCGCGACCCGATGAGTCCCTGCTCTTCGCCGGTCCACAGCGCGATACGAATTGTGCGTTTTGGTTTGAGGTTGGTGGCGGTAAGGATACGCACGGCCTCCAGCATGGCGGCGGAGCCGGCCGCATTGTCGGTGGCGCCTGTGCCGGCGTGCCAGGAATCGAAGTGTGCGCCCAGCATCACGACTTCATCCTTGAGCACGGGATCGGTGCCCGGGATTTCCGCGATGATATTGAACGAGGTGAGGTCGGCATCGTAGAATGTGTTCTTGATGTCCAATTCGATGGATACCGGAATGTTTTTCTCGAGCGTGCGCAAAATGCGGCCATAGTGCTCAATGGCCATGGTGACGACGGGTGTGGTGGCCGGTTTGAGCGGATCGCGCGACGCGCCGTTGGGCGTGAATACGGTGCCGCCGTCACCGCGTCCCGGCTCGAGGATCGCTCCCACCCGCTCATCGTCGATGAAGGCGCGGCGTGTCACACCGATCGCCTGCTGCGTCTGCAGTTGACGCTGCGCGAGACTGTCTGCAGCCGTGCGCGGAGCGGACTGACGTGGTCCCAGTACCGCGGGCGCGGGCAGTGGTGCCGCCGCCATGCGCGCGAGGTCATCGTCGCTGCGACGTGAGGCCAACGGAACAAACCGGGGATCGACCGCTCGCATGGGTGCCAGCATCACGACCTTTCCGGCCAGTCGTCCCTTGTACTTCGCGAAATCGGCTTCACTGTCGATGCGCACGTACACGATGTCGCCTTTCAACAGTCCTTTCGTGCCTGGCGTCCAGGCCTGTGGATAGCCGATCACCGAGAACGCGACCGGGCCCGTGACCTGCGCATAGAACTTGTCGTTCGTCCAACCGCGCCCGAACGGAAACGACTCGAGGTGTGTGTTGGCGAGTCCCCATCCCTTGAGCTGCGCCATGGTATAGTCGGCGGCGCGGCGGGCAATGGGTGAGCCAGTGAGACGCGGGCCATGCACATCGGTGAGATACGACATCAGTGACATGACCTGCGAGCGATTGAACGCCTCGTCACGGATTTTGGCAACGGCGGCCGCATCGACCGGCTCGCTTTGAGCGAGCAACGGCGTGGCGGCAAGCGCGGTGATGACACACAGCAACGACAGCGTTTCGCGCCGTCGTGAAATGGTTGGGCGGAATGCAGGCGACATGAAAACTCCGGAGGGCATGGCGCCGACGACGGCGCGGGGGGGTTGGCTCCTGCGAAGTTAACGCTGCGGAGCGTCCACACGCTGGGCCAGCACCTGCCGGACGTCGTTGAGCGACACGCCCAAAGCTCGCAGGGCCACGAGTGTGTGAAAGATCAGGTCTGCGCCTTCGTCGGCGCCGCGCACCTGATCGCCATCTACACAGGCGACGGCAAGCTCCACCGTTTCCTCGCCAAGTTTCTTGAGGCGGAGATTCCGGTTGGTGAGCAGTTGTTGCGTATAGCTGGCGCTCTCGCGATTCGGCAACGAGGCGAGCGACACTGCGCGGGCGGCGATTGTGCGATCGAGCACCGACAGCGCGTCGGCACCGAGGGCATCGTCGCGAAAACACGACGTGGTCCCCTTGTGACACGACGGCCCGGCAGGTCGCACGCGCGCCAACACCGCGTCGCCATCACAGTCGGCAGTCAGTGAAACGACGCGCTGGACGTTGCCACTGGTGCCACCCTTATGCCACAGACCGCGTGTGCGCGACCGGTAGTGCATTTGCCCAGATGCGATTGTCCGTGTCAGCGCCTCGCGATCGGCGTGCGCCACCATCAGGACAACGCCGGTGTCGGCATCCTGTGCGACGACGGTCACAAGGCCGTTCCCTTTCGCAAAATCCAGCAAGTCCAGATCAAGCGCGGCCATCATGTCGGACCTCCACGCGCTTCGTTGCCCGAAGGCTCGTGCAGTACGGCACGCGCTGCGTCGGCTACACCGGCGTTGGTGGCGATTGCACTGCCTCCGAATGCAGTGACGATGCCGTTCCAGGCGCTGAATCGCCCGCCGGCTTCCGTGATGATGGGTAGCATAGCGGCGATATCCCATGGATTGACAATGTCGTCCACCATCACCTCGGCGCGCCCGGTTGCGACCAGCAGATAGCCGTAGCAGTCGCCCCACGTGCGGGCGACACCCACACGTGCGGCGAGCGAGCGCCACTGCGTGCCGCGCCACGGACGCTCCACGAACCGATCGTCGGTAATGAGCGCGGTAGCATGTTCAAGCAACGCCACAGTGGACACACGCGCACGCACGCCGTTCCACCAACAGCCTTCTCCCGGTGCGGCCACGATTACTTCATCGACGGCCGGAAAGCAGGCGGCACCGGCCAGCACCGTGTCCCCCTCGCAACAGGCCACGAGTGTACCCCACAATGGCACGCCGCGCACGAATGCCTTCGTGCCGTCTATCGGATCGAGTATCCAGCGGCGATGCGCGTCGGGTCGCTCGGGGCCGAACTCCTCGCCGTGCAGGCCGTCGGTGGGGAATCGCTGCGTGAGCCACTCCCGCGCTACGCGCTCGGCTTCGCGATCCGCGATGGTCACCGGTGAGCCATCCCCTTTCGTTTCCACGGCCACGTTGGTGCGATACCACTGCATGGCGGTTCGCGCGGCGAGTTCCGCCACGTCGGCTGCCGCCTGCATCAACAGGGCCGGTGTCTGGTGCGATGTCACGCGGCCACCTCGGGCGTGAGCGCGACGTCGCGCACGGACAACCCAGCCGCTCGCATGGCAGTCTTGAGCGCGCGCACCGTGGTGAGACCGTCGTGCAAAATCCCCGCCACGAGCACGGCATCCGCATGCCCCTCAACGATGGCATCGACCAAGTGCGACGCCTGTCCGGCGCCACCGCTGGCAACAACAGGCACGCACACCGCATCGGCGACGGTGCGAGTGAGCGCGAGGTCGTACCCGGTACGCGCCCCATCCTGGTTGATGGACGTGAGGAGAATTTCGCCGGCACCGCGCGCCACGCATTCCTGCGCCCAGGCGACCGCCTCGAGTGGTGTTTCTTCGCGACCGCCTTTCACCCACACACGCCACACGCCATCGGCGCCGCGCCTGGCATCGATGCTGGCTACGACACATTGCGAGCCAAACCGATCCGCGGCCTCGGTGAGCACCTGAGGGCGGCGCACCGCGGCGGAGTTGAGCGCGACCTTGTCCGCACCGGCGCGCAGGGCCCGCGCGACATCGTGGGCTGAGCGCACACCGCCGCCGATGGTGAGCGGGATGAACAGGCGTTCGGCAGTTCGCCGCGCCACATCCAACAGCGTGGCGCGTTGTTCGTCGCTGGCGGAGATATCGAGAAACGTGATTTCATCGGCCCCGTCGTGTTCGTAGCGCTCGGCGAGTGTGACCGGGTCGCCAACATCCCGCAATCCGGTAAAATGCACGCCCTTCACCACACGCCCGTCCTGCACATCGAGACACACAATCACACGTTGCGTGAGCACGTCGTTATGTCTCCCTGATGTCGAGCTGCACCGCGCCTTTTGTACTAAACACCGCACCGGTTTCGGCGAGCGCATCGCGCAGGGCCATACCCAGCGCCTTGATGGCGGCTTCGATCACGTGATGCCGGTCGCGACCGCGGAGCACGCGAACATGCAGTGTGGCGCGTGCGTTGTCGGCAAACGATCGCAAGAAGTGATCATACAGACGAGATGGCAACGGGCCGCGATAGTAGGGCCGACCGCCAATGTCGAGCACGATCTGCACCAGCGCATCATCCATGGGAATTGTTCGCTCGCCATACCGCGCGCAGCCCGCAGGCGCGAAGGCGGCTACTGCTTGGCCCAGCACAATGGCCACATCTTCCACGAGGTGATGACGCAGATCGCCGGTGGCTTGCACGTCGAGGTCGACCCCCGCATAGCGCGCAAACGTGATGAGCATGTGATCGAGAAACGGCTCGCCGGTGCTCACCGTGGCCATACCGGTTCTCTGGCGCAGTTCCAGCCGAATCTGCGTTTCCTTCGAATTCCGTGTGACGACGGTCATGCTCCGAACTCCTCGGCAAGGCGGCGCGCATCCAGCGCACCCGTATACAGCGCCATGCCCAACACCGCACCAGCGAGACCACGGTGTTCGAGCGCGCGAAGATCTTCTGTGGTCGATACGCCACCGGATGCAAACACTGGCCATGTGCTCGCCTCGACAACGGCCTCCATCAACGGCAAGTCGGTACCCGCCATGCGACCTTCCATGTGCACCGCGGTGACGAGAATGCCGGCCAACGGCAGTGGTCCCAACGATTCCACGAAGTCGATCACGTCGATGTGTGACGTCTCCGTCCAGCCGTTGGTGACCACCTGGCGATCGCGCACATCGGCGGCGACTATGAGACGACCCGGAAACCGATCGGCCATCTCGGCGCGCCAGTGTTCATCCTGCACGGCGCGGGTGCCGATCACCACCCAGGTGGCGCCGTCATTCAGCCACTGTTCGATCTGTGCCTGGTCGCGAACGCCCCCTCCCACCTGCACAGGGATCGTGGTGTCGCGCAGGATCTCGCGAATCACACCGGCATTCGTGCCGCGCGCGGTCGCGGCGTCGAGGTCGACCACGTGCAGACGGGAAAACCCGGTATGCGTCCACTCGCGCGCTACCGACGGTGGATCGTCCAGTCGGACACGCTCATTGGCGTAGTCGCCGCCAACCAGTTGCACGCAATGGCCGCCGCGCAGATCGAGGGCAGGAATGACGATCATCTCACCTCCATAACGGAGTTCGCGCGATGGCGAGCGGCCGCGTCGAGAAAGGCATGCACGAATCGCACGCCGGGGGCTGACGACTTCTCCGGGTGGAACTGGGTGCCGATCACCGCGCCGCGCCGCACAGCGGCGGGAAAGCGATCGTGTTCATGCGTGCTCCAGGCGACAACGTGTGTGAGTGCGTCCGGTGCCGGTCTGCAGGCGAAACTGTTGGCATAGTAGGCCACATCGAGCTGAGTATCCAAGGCAAGCGGTTCCTGCACGTCGTCCAGCCGGTTCCAGCCAATCTGCGGCACGCGGCGCGCGTCAAGTCGAGTCACGCGTCCGGGAAAAATGGCGAGTCCTTCTCCCGGTCCTTCCTCACTGCCCTCGAACAACAGCTGCATACCCAGACAGATTCCGAGACAGGGCAACCCGTCCAGCAGTGCGTCGCGCATAACGGTGCGTCCAGAGGCCAATCGTGCGGCGGACGATGCAAACGCGCCCACGCCGGGCAGTACCAGCGCATCGGTTGACTGCACGGCGCGCGCCGCATCGGTCTCCACCCGCACATGGGACATTGGTGTTTCGAGAGCCTTGATCAACGAATGCAGATTGCCGGCGCCATAGTCGAACACCGTGACGCGCAGGGGATCGGACACGGGTTGGCGCGTCATCGATTTGCCTCTGCCATGGCGGGCGCCAACGCCGCGAGCAGGTGCTCGAGCATGGGCCACGGTCCAACGCTGATACGCAATGCGTCTCCGATTCGTGGAAGCGCCGGAAATGGTCGTGCCGCAATGCCGCGCGCGCGCAACGACTGACCCACGGCCACCACGTTCGGCATGGGCACACACACGAAATTTGCCGCAGACCCCATTGGTGACAGCCCCATGGTTTGCAACTCCCCGGCGAGGCGTTCCCGCACTGCCACTGCGAGTGCAACGTGCGTGTCGATCCACCCACGATCGTGCTGAAGGGCTGCAAGTGCAACCCGTTCGGCAATGGCACTCACCTTGTATGGCCCACGCGACTTTTCCACTTCGCGCACGAGTGCCGGCTGTCCAACCGCATAGCCGATGCGCAGTCCTGCCAGACCAAACGCCTTCGACATTGTGCGAATGATGAGCAGGCGATCAGAGTGGTTCACCAGGTCAACCGACGAGACACCGGCAAATTCGGCATACGCTTCGTCGATGAACACAACTCCATCTGCCTCGTGCACCACTCGCTCGATGTGCGCACGGGCAATCAACGAACCCGTTGGATTGTTCGGCGAGCACAGGTAGATGATTCGGGCGCGCGCGGCGAGCAGCGCGCTGATGTCGGGCTGTGGCATCGGGGCGACCGACGACTCGGCAAACGGCAACTCCACCACCGGTCGCCAGTGCAGCCCGTTCATCTGCGCGAAGATGGGAATCATTGCAAAGGATGGATCGGAGCCCACGACAAGATCGCCCGGCGACCCAAATGCCCGCATGGCGGAATCGAGAATGTCATCCGATCCGCAGCCGGTGACGATCATATCGGGAGTCACGCCCACATAGTCTGCCAGCGCCTGCTTCACCTCTGTTCCGTACAGCGTGGGATAACGCGTAACCGAGGCCACGGGTATCTCGCGCAGCGCGCGCTCGGCTCCTGGTGGCATACCCCAGAGATTGGTATTGTCGGTGAGATCCAGTGCTACCGGTGTGCGCTTCGGATCATAGAGCGACAGTGCGTTGTACGCTGTGCGCGCGAAGGCGAGTCGCTGAGTCATGACAGCGAATCGGTTGATGACCAGACGCGCGCCGCTGCGGCATGTGCCGGAAGGCCTTCCGCGTCGGCGAACCGGCTGACGTCGTCGGCCATGTCTGCAGCGGCGCTTGGTGTGACCGACTGCCATGTGGTCCATCGCACGAAGTCGAGGGTGGAGAGCCCCGAGTAGCGGCGTGCGGCACCGGCCGTGGGCAAAACGTGATTCGCACCGGTCATATAGTCACCGAATGCCACCGAACTGCTGGCCCCCACGAACACGGTGCCCGCGCTGCGCAACGCGGCGAGTGTTGGCTCTTTCATGTTCTCCGCTACCACCAGCAACAGGTGTTCAGCCGCCCACTCGTTGGCCACCGCGATCCCACGCGCAATTGATGGAACCGTGACGATCGCCCCGCGCGCCGCGAGCGACTCACGTACGATGTCGGCGCGCGGCGTTGCCGACACCAACGTTGCCAGCACCCGCTCGATTTCGTTGGCGAACGACTCGACGGCTTCGCCGCAGAGCAGCGCGATCACGGCGGCATCGGGATCGTGTTCGGCCTGCGCCAGCAATTCGCGGGCGATGACCGACGCGCTTGCGGTGACGTCGGCCAGCACCAGCAATTCGCTCGGACCTGCCGGTGCGTCGATGGTGACGTGCGCGCTGACCTGCAGCTTCGCTTCGGCGACGTACGCGTTGCCGGGACCGACAATGCGATCGACCCGCGGCACGGTTGGGGTGCCAAACGCCATCGCGGCGATCGCACCGGCACCACCGATGGCGAAGACGGAATCGACGTTGGCCAACGCCGCAGCCGCCAGGACAATAGGCGATGGATGACCGTCAGCACCGGGCGGCGTGCAGACGATCACTTCCTGCACGCCGGCCACGCGCGCCGGAATCGCGCCCATCAACAGGGAACTTGGATACGCTGCCCGACCTGCCGGCGCGTATACCCCCACGCGCTGCAGCGGATCGGGTCGGCGTCCCACCGTGATGCCCGGTTCCGGCGAGACCTGCGTGGCGCTTGGCAGGAATGCTGCATGCACGGTGGTGATGTTGCGGGCGGCGCGTTCGAGCGCGACCCGCAACCTCGGATCGAGTGCGTCGAGTGCGTGCGTCCAGCACTCGCGCGGCACCGCGATGGCCGCGAGGGCTACACCGTCGAACTCGCGGGCCAGTGCACGCAGGGCATCATCGCCACCGACGCGCACACGCTCAATAATTGCCGCAGTGTGCTCGCGCACGACGCACTGGCGCAACGGCGCGCGATCGACGACCGCACGCCGGGTGAGTGCGTCGAGCGCATCGAAGGGACCGCGTGCACGCAGCACGAGTGGTGCGGTGACTGCGGGTGATGGCGTGCTCATGGCACCAGCCGTTCGATTCTCGTCACGAGAATACCTTCGCCGCCAAGGGCCCGCAGTTCCGAAATCGTGCGATAGATCGCATCGGCGGGAACGACGGCGTGTACTGCCACGAAGTGGCCGTGGTTGGCGATCTCGATTACAGTGGGGCCGTTGAGGCCAGGCAGTATGGCGCGCACAGCGTCGAGTGCCGCGCGCGGCACGTTGGCCATGAGATACCGTTGCCGGCGCGCGCGAATCACCGAGCCGAGGGCTGTGACCAGATCATCGAACGCGCGGGCTCTGTCGGCATCGCCATCGCGCGGACCGTTGATCGCGGTAATGAGATGCGCGCTGGAACACAGCACGGTCTCAATTTCGCGCAGTCCGTTCATGCGCAACGTCGACCCAGTGGATGTGAGATCGACCACGATGTCGGCGATTCCGAGATGCGGTGCGATTTCGGCCGCGCCCGAGACCGGCACGATCTCAACCGGGCGCCCGCGCGAGGCGAAAAAGGCTGCGGTAATTCGCGGAAACACGGTCGCGACCCTCGCCGCCGTGCCGGTGGCGCCGATCAGCTCTACTGAGCCGATCCCGGCGTCATCGCGGACGGCGACGACCAGCCGACACTTGCCGAATCCAAGGTCGAGGTGGGAGCTGAGCGCCCGTCCGGACTCGGCGACGAGATCCCAGCCAGTCACTCCGGCGTCGGCAGCTCCGTCGGCGACGAATTCGGGAATATCCTTCGCGCGGACGAAAATGGCCTCGAATTCTCCTCCCAACGACGCTCGCAGTGCGCGATCTCCCGCCGAGCGCACCTCGAGTCCCGCGTCAGTGAACAATTCGCGAGTGTCGCTACTGAGGCGTCCTTTGTTTGGTAACGCTATACGTAACATGATGTTATGAACGTCGTTGATAGGTGGATATCGTTGACAAACCGGCAACAAAAAGGCCCGTCCAACTGCGAACGGGCCTGAGGTACGTTTGGTGCTTTGCGGTTCGCGCTAGATCACACGCTCCGACACGCACAAAACGCCCCGACCCGTGAGGTCGTGGCCGTGATGGGCATGATGGTGACGGGCAAGGTGTTGGCGCATGGGGTGGAGGCTAGCCGAGTGGGACTAGCGAGTCAAGCGCTGGCGATTGCCAGCGGGGGCGCTTGTGAATAACTTCACAAGGTTCGCAGGGCCCTGCGAACACAGGGGATTACCCTGGTGACCAGCTACACAATTCTGCGATAGGCTCTGGAGGCTTCTCGATATGCGGTTTCTCGGTATAGCGGTAGTGGCGAGCGCGGCGATGGTGCTCGGCGCGTGCGGCGGTGGTGACAAAGCGGCGAAGAGCGACACGGTCGGCCCAACGACGGCAGCGGTTCCGATGGCGATGCCGGACGCGCCCGCGATGGCGGCGGGCGTGATGTCGCCGATCACTGGGACGACGCACGAAGTGAAGATGGTTGGGGATGCGACGGGTTATCGGTTTGAGCCCGCAGAGATCACGGCCAAGGTCGGCGACGGCATCAAGTTCACCTTCGTCACGGGTGGCCCGCACAACGTCGCATTCGATCCGGCCATGGTTCCAGCAGCAGCGCACGCGCAGCTGATGGCCAACATGCCCGAGCAGGTGAGCGAACTTTCCGGCAAGATGATGATGGCTGCGGGCGAGTCGTACACGATTTCACTGGGTGGCATCCCGGCAGGCACGTACGAATTCAATTGCACGCCGCATCTGGCCATGAACATGAAGGGGAAGCTCATCGTTCAGTAAGCTTGAATACGGCTTGGGAGTCTGCGGGGGCTGGCGCGATGCGGCAGCCCCCGCGGTTCATTCACACCATGATTGGACGACGAAACGCGTATATTGCCGCGCGCGCCCGCAATGCGGCTCGGCGCAGCGGATGGATCGCGGGGATTGGCAGCGTGGCGGGCGTGGCGGTGCTGATGGCGCTGGTGCTGGTGCCGAGGGAACTCGACCGTCAGTTGCGTCAACGCATCGCCGCGCTTCCAGTCGCCCCGGATTCGATGCCACTCGTGCAGCGTCTGGACAGCCTGCGTGGGCAACAGCGAGCACTGGAACGTCTGCTATTTGCATCGAGTGATACGGTGGTGACCGTTGATTCGACGCCCCGTGCACTTGTGCGCGATACGGCAGGCGGACAGACCACGCCCGTGAATCGGGCGGGCGCATCGCGCGACAGTGCGATGATCGATCTGGCGGCTCGCGTGACTCGCGCACGCAGTGCGCCGCTGGCGGACAGTTATCGCGCGCTCGCGCAATCGCCGGTGTTGCAGCGTGACCCTCGTGTGCGGTCGCTCATCGACAGCATCGACACGGTTGACCGGGAACGCGAGGCGCACGCGGCGCTGGGTGGTCCCGGTGCGAGGTATGCGGCGCTTACCACCCACCTCATGGTCCTTGGACAGGGACTGGTTCGACTTGCCGAACAGCGTCTGGCGCGAGCAACGCTTTCGCCGATCAACGCTGCGCCGTCTTCGGCTGGTATTGAGAGCACGTCGGTTTCTCCGGCGGACTCGAGTGCGAATCCGGTGCGCCAGTTCGAGCTCGATTCGACGCGCCAATTCGCGCGCGATTCAACGCGCGACGTGCTGTTGTCCGGAGTGGCGCAACAGGAATCCGTTTTGGTTGCGGTTCGCCTTCGCGCTGCGGAACACGCGGCTCGGCGCGCCGCACTCGAACAGCGGCTGAGCATCGAGATTCCGTTCTTTGCCAGTTTGGTTGCGGCGCTCGCGGTCGGGGTGGCGTTCGGATATGGTGTGATGCTGTGGCGCGAACTGCGCCGACCAACGGTGGGCGAGGCGTCGGAGATTGAGCGACTCACCGACGCGCTGGTGCTGCGACATACGCGCGAAACGGCGACGACGGTTGTGACGCGGCGCCTCTGGCGCGAGCGGCGAGGCATACCGCGCATTATCGATCAGAAGAGTGACACGTTCGTGATACTGCACCTTGCCCTGACCGGGGTGGGTGACGTCGTCCAACGGGTGGACGTGCTTGGCGCCGACCCGGTGATCGCGGCAGCGGTGGCACTCGGCACCGCGGCGGCCGCAACGCACGAATCGCGGGCCGTGCTGGTGGTGGAGGATTCACGCCGCACTCCGGTACTCGCGCGTTTATTGCATTTGGCATCGCGTCCGGCCATGACAGCGGCACGTTACGGACCGACACCACCCGGGGCTTCCATTCATGTCGTGAGACTCGATCGTGATGCGCACATCGATGTACGGCTGGCCGGTGGTGATGGTACGGCGCCCAATGACGCTGCGGCGCAGGAGCACCAACTGGCGTTGCGCTACGATTTGCGGCTCCATCTCGCCGATGGCGCCGCGAACGCCGCGGCGACGACGGCGGCGCGTGATGTGATTCTCTGCGTGCGTCAGGGGTCGACGCCCCTCCGCTGGCTGTCGCGGGCCACGAAGGAGGCGCGTCGTCGACAGCAGCGTGTACGGGGGATCGTGTTATGGAGTCGCGACGTGCCAACGGGCTCGTGATTTCTCCGACGGTCCACTAGTCTCCGCGCCATGTGGGCCGACTCGCTTCTCGCGCTTGAGCGCGGACATCTGATGCGCCTGGCGTCGTGGGGCATCGGCAGTGTATTGCTCGGGATATTGCTGGTGGCGTTCCTCTCATGGCGACGCGATTCGGCGCCGATCCTGCGTCACTTCGCCATCCAGACGGCACTGTGGGGCGCCGTAAACGTGGCTCTCTGCGGGTGGGGCTGGCGAAGCGTGGCGCTTCGCGACTTTGCCGCCGCGCAGCAACTTGTCAACTTTCTCTGGCTCAACACCGGACTTGATGCGGGGTATGTCATGATGGGAGCAACGCTGGCGATTGCCAGTTGGCGCCTTGGTATGCGTCTTTCTGGCGTTGGTGCGGGTGTCGGCATCATTCTGCAAGGGTTGGCATTGCTTGTGCTCGATGTGCGATTCATCACGCTCATCGGTCCGCTGCAATAACGGCCGTCGTTGCGATCGAAGTCTGCAGGCCACTCATCTGGAGTTTCTGATGGAACCCGTCATTCCCGACCTGCGCGATGTGCCACGCCACGACGCGTATGCCCAGCTGTTGGACATGCAGCGCTTGGTGCTGGACGGATCCGACGATTCGATTGCCGCCATGGCCACCACCGTTGCCCTGCTGCATCACGCATTCGGCAATCTCTGGACCGGTTTCTATCGTGTCGTAACGCCTGGCGTTTTGCTGAGTGTGGGGCCCTATCAGGGCTCGTTGGGGTGTCTTGACATCGCTTTTGGTCGCGGGGTGTGCGGTTCGGCCGCCGCCGCAGGGACAACGGTTATCGTAGCTGATGTGCATGCGTTTCCCGGCCATATCACCTGCGACCCGCGTTCGCGCAGCGAAATCGTCGTTCCGGTGTTCGATGCGCAGGGCGCGCTGATCGCGGTGCTCGACATTGATGCCTCCGTGCCCGATGCATTCGGCGATGTTGACCGTGAAGGATTGGAATCACTGGTGGCCTGGTTCGCTGGTACGAGGTATGTTCCGGTCAACTCCTGACACTCTCTGATGCCGACACCGGTAATGACCGGATATTCCGACCGCATCAACCATGCTTTTGCCTACGCGGCAAAGCATCATGATCAACAGGTACGCAAGGGTACAAGGCTGCCGTACCTCACGCGTCCGGCGAACGTGGCCGTCATCCTCACGCGGTATGATTGCAACGAGGATATCGTTGTCGCGGGAATCCTGCACGATGTGATCGAGGACTGCGTTCGCGACGGCTGGACGCGTGAGATACTGGACGAACGCATCGGACACAAATTCGGTGGCACCGTGTTAAGCACGGTGCTGACGGTTGCTGAACGTCGTACCGACGATGACGGCATCGATATGTCGTATGACGATCGGAAGAGTGACTACATCGATCGATTGGCGCTGGCGAGCGAGGAGGCGCTGTGGGTGTGCGCCGCCGACGCCGTGCACAAAGCGAACTCGATTCTTTCCGATTTACGCCGCACGTCATTCCCGGAAACCGTATGGGGTCGGTTCGCCGTGGGACGCGACGGCACGGTGCGGTGGTACACCCGGGTGGCCGAACGACTGCGTGAAGTGGGATTCACCGCGTCGATCGTGGACGAACTTGCCGCTGCCGCGAGCGAACTCGGCACACGGTGAACGGTCACACGGTGGACAGCGCCCGGTAGTTCTTCTCGACGTAGGTTTCGAGGATGATCAGGAATTCCTCGACGATCCGGTCGCCTTTGAGTGTCGTAAACAGTTTGCCGTCCACATACACCGGCGCCTTGGGATCTTCAAATGTGCCGGGCAGCGAAATGCCGATATTGGCGTGCTTCGATTCGCCGGGCCCGTTCACGACGCATCCCATGACGGCCACTTTCATCTCCACGACACCCGGACGCGTGTCGCGCCAGCGGGGCATGTGTTCCCGCAGGTAGCCCTGGATGTCTTCGGCCATATGTTGGAAGAATGTGCTGGTGGTACGACCACAGCCGGGACACGCCGTCACCTGCGGGGCAAACGAGCGTAGTCCAAGTGATTGCAGAATCTGTTGCGCGACGAATACCTCTTCGCGGCGATCGCCGTTTGGCTTGGGCGTGAGTGAAACACGAATGGTGTCGCCGATACCTTCGGCCAGCAGAATGGCCAACGCGGCGCTCGAGGCGATCACGCCCTTGTTGCCCATGCCGGCTTCGGTGAGGCCGAGATGCAAGGGGTAATCGCCGCGCGCGGCCAGTCGACGATAGCATTCAATAAGATCGGGAACCACGGAAATCTTTGCGCTCACGATGATCTGGTCGTGCCGCAAACCGACGTCCTCGGCCAGGGCTGCCGAACGCAGCGCGCTCTCCAGCATCGCGTCCATGTACACGTCTTTCGCATCGCGCGGTTCAGCCGACGACGCGTTGGCATCCATCATCTGGGTGAGCAGATCCTGATCGAGCGAACCCCAGTTCACGCCAATGCGAACGGGCTTGTCGTGATCGATTGCGGCCTGCACGATGGTGGTGAAGTTCGCATCGCGACGCTTCGAGCCCACGTTGCCGGGATTGATGCGGTACTTGTCGAGTGCGGCGGCGCACAGCGGGTATTTGGCCAGCAGCAAATGGCCGTTGTAGTGAAAATCGCCAATCAGCGGCACGTCGAGGCCGCGGTCGGTGAGTCGTTGCCGGATTTCGGGGACCGCCTGGGCCGCTTCATCGTTGTTGACGGTGATGCGGACCATTTGTGAGCCGGCCTCGAACAACGCCGCGACCTGATCGGCCGTGGCGGCGGCATCGGCGGTATCGGTGTTGGTCATGGACTGCACCACCACCGGATGACCGGCACCGACCGGAACACCGCGAACCATCGCAGCTACAGTGGGGCGTCGGGAGACAAATGGCACGAAATGGGCTCTTGGAAATGGACGGAGGTAAGGTAGCGCGGTCGGGCAAAAGAGCCCAATTTCCGGCTATGGCTCAGAAACCAATCCAACCAACCGATGACGCGGCGCCGATGGCGCGACCAACCGATGGCACTCTTGACGCTGCTGCGGGACCGCTGGCCGTGGGCTCCACGGCAAAGCGCCACTCCTTCAAGCGTCGGCACTGGGGCAAGCTCACTGTGGTCACGCTGCTTGGCGCTCCGATCACGGTTTTTGCGCTGTGGGTGTTCGCGTCGCTGAGTTGGAACTATTCCGATGGCCAGCGTGCCGGCTACGTGCAGAAAATTTCGCACAAGGGATTCGTCTGCAAAACGTGGGAAGGCACGTTGTACACCGACATCGCCAAGGGCTTCCGCTCCGACAGTTTCTCGTTCACGGTGCGCAGCGACTCACTGGCCCACATCATCGAGGGATTGAGTGGAAAGCGCGTGACGATGCACTACGAGCAGCACATTTACGTGCCCACCTCGTGTTTTGGTGAAACCGAATATTTCGTTACAAAGGTTGAAACAATCACGGAGTAGGCGCGGAAACTCACCCATACGAGCGAGTTCGAGAGCGTTCGCACCAGTGTATCGTTCATAGGTCGGACTGAATGCGTACAGATCGGCCTGTTCAATCACCCTTGGGAGACTCAATGAAACGATCGATGAAGGTATTAGGAATTGTGAGCCTGCTGGCGGCGCCGTTCGCCCTGCAGGCTCAGAGCACGAAAACGCTTTCGTTGGGTGTCAGCGGCGGTTTGTCACTGCCGATGGGCGATCTCGGAAACGTTGCCGATGCGGGCTACAACGTGACTGGTCACATTTATCTCAAGCCGTCGACGAAACTCGCGTTGCGCGGCGACGTGGGTTACGACAGCTGGAAAGCAAAGTCCAGCACCGTGGTGAATGCCAATCTCACCAGCCTGTCATTCACTGGCAACGGGATTTTCAACGTGGGTGAATCGTCGTCTGCCATGCGTCCTTACCTGCTGCTTGGCGGTGGCATGTATCGCACCAAGTCTTCGGTTACGATCGCGGGCGTTTCAGCGTCATCAACGTCAACCGATCCGGGTATTCAGGGCGGTCTGGGCATTTCGTTCAACCTGTCCGGGTTCTCGACTTTTCTCGAAGCCAAGTATGCGAATGTTTTCGGCGACGGCAGCAGCAGCAACTATGTTCCGATCACCTTTGGCGTTCGCTTCTAGAGGGGGCAGGAGGAGTGAGAGGTTGGAGGGGTGAGGGCTAGAGGAGTGAGCAGGGGAAGGGGTGAGGGTAGAGCGGTCAGGG
>JANMRE010000331.1:0-4705 GCA_031370885.1 Gemmatimonadaceae bacterium | reverse complement strand
CGACGCGTGCGACTCCTCGATAGCGTTGCTTGTGAATCTGTTGGGAAAGCCGGATGCGGGAAATCCGCCTGTCCGGTTTGATGAGGGGGACCAGGGTCATTCCTTGGTCCCTACTCTACCGTCCCCTGCGGTTCAATGTTGTTGTTGTTCACCGAATGTCGAACTCGCAGAACTAGCGTTTCCGCCCCGTCCCCCGCAACTCCGCAATCGCCGCACCATCCTTGCGTGGATCCGACGCGCCGAAATTCACGCCCGATGTGAAATCACGCAGCACTGCTTGTCCCGACCCCATTCGCGTAGACGAGAAATCTCCGCGCATCACGATCTGGTGACCGAGCGCGGCCAGCGCGTTGCGCGTCGACTCCGGAATGCGTGATTCAAAGTTCACATCACACCCATCGAACGTTTCCTTGGAAAATCGCGGCGCGTCCAGCGCGCCTTGCACGTTCATGCCGAAGTCCACGATGTTGGACACAAACTGCGCGTGGGCCTGTGCCTGATTCCAGCCGCCCATGATCCCGAACGCGATGCGGACCTTGTCCTTCTCCATGAACGCCGGAATGATCGTGTGCAACGGACGTTTGCGACCGGCCAGCAGATTCGGACTGTTGGCATCGAGCGTAAACCCACCGCCGCGATTGTGCAGCACGAAACCGGCGCCGCCCACGGCCAGTCCCGAGCCAAACCCAACGGTCGAGTAATTGCTCTGGATCAGCGAAATCATGTTGCCCTCGCGATCCACCGCGCTGATGTACGTCGTGCCATGATCCGTCACACTGGCGGTGCCGGCGCCAACGTTGCACACGGCGCGGTCTGCGTTGATCAGCGTGGCACGCGCCGAGGCGTACGACTTCGACCGCATCGCGTCCACGGGCACTTTGGCAAAGCGTGGATCGGCGTCGTAGCGTTGCATGTCGGCGTAGGCCAGCTTCTTGGCTTCGATCATCAGATGCAGCGCCTTCGGAGAATTGTGTCCGGCGGCGGCAAGCGGAAAGGTCTCCATGATGTTCAGCATCTCGAGGGCCGCGATGCCCTGTCCATTGGGCGGCAGTTCGAATACGGTCCAACCGCGATACGTCGTGGAAATGGGGTCCACCCACTCACTGTCAAACTCGGCGAGATCGGTGGCAATCATGGTGCCGCCGTGACGCGCGGACGTGGCGAGAATTTTCTGCGCAATGGCACCGTGATAAAACGCCGCCTTGCCGCCGGTGGCAATCTGCCGATAAGTCCACGCCAAATCGGGATTGCGAAAGATCTCGCCAGCCTGCGGCACACGCCCATTGATCAGGTACGTGCGGGCGGTGGGCTCGTCGGCCCGGAGATCTTTTTCGCTGTCGCGCCAATACACGCTTACCACTTCGCCAACCGGAAATCCGTTGGTGGCGTAGTCGATGGAAGGAGCGAGAACCTGCGCGAACGTCTTGCGGCCGAATCGTGTGAGCAGCTTGTCCCAGCCGTTCACGGCACCCGGTACGGTCACGCTGTTGATACCGCGTGCTGGCATGGTGGTCATGCCCTTGGCCTTCAAGTACGTGGCCGTCAGTCCGGCCGGCGCCCAGCCCGACGCATTCAGTCCGTACAACTTGCCGGTTTTCGCGATGTACACGATCGCAAAGAGGTCGCCGCCAATGCCATCGTTCATCGGCGCCACGAGTCCCATCATGGCGTTCGTGGCAATGGCGGCGTCAATGGCATTGCCGCCCTGCTCAAGCACGCGTGCCCCAACCTGTGACGCGAGCACGCTCTCACTGGCCACCACGCCCAGCGCGGACGACACCATCGACCGGGACTGCGAACGGTCTTGCGCGCTGAGTTGCGTAGAAGGCAACACGAGCGCGACCAGCAGACTACCACGCATCATGGACATCGCGAATACTCCGAGTCGGACAGTTTCGAACAGGCTGATCGTTGAAAGATGCACGACCGTTGGCGAAGCGCATATGGCTTTTGACACAACGCGCGACCGTGACTGGGTAGATTGTAAAGACCTTATGACGCCCGTGACGACATGACACATCGCGAACTGCACCGCACCGCACACATCGGCTGGCTCCGCGCCGCCGTTCTTGGCGCCAATGATGGTCTGATCTCCACCAGCAGCCTGGTGGTTGGGGTGGCGGCCGCGCAGTCGGCCAGAGAGCCCGTGCTGCTCGCTGCGCTGGCTGGATTGGTGGCGGGCGCGCTGTCGATGGCCGCAGGCGAGTATGTCTCCGTCAGCTCGCAATCGGACACCGAACAGGCCGACCTCGAGCTCGAGCGTCGGGAACTCGCTGCCGATCCGGAATTCGAACTCTCCGAACTGGCTGGCATATATGTTGGGCGCGGCCTCACGCCGGAGCTGGCCGGGCAGGTCGCCCAACAGCTCACGGCCCATGATGCGCTCGGTGCGCATGCCCGCGACGAATTGGGTCTTTCGCACATCACGCGTGCACGACCCCTGCAGGCGGCGCTGGCGTCGGCGGCGGCATTTGCGGTTGGGGCTGCGCTGCCCTTGCTGCTTGTTGTCTTCCTGCCACTGTCCGGTCTTTCCATGATTGTGGTGACAGCGTCGCTCGCATTGTTGATCGGACTGGGCGCGCTGGCAGCGTATCTGGGCGGCGCACCGATGTGGCGCGGCGCGGCCCGCGTATCCTTCTGGGGGGCGATGGCGATGGGCGCCACAGCATTGGTGGGCAAGCTGTTCGGGACGGTGGCGTAGGGAATGCGGTGCCTCCGGGAACCCATGATTGACATAGGGGTAGGGGGTATATATTCTCAATGGACAACACCCCCACCAAGGAGTACGCAATGACGCAACTCACGATGCACATCAGTGGCATGTCCTGTGGCCACTGTGTTGGCGCAGTGAAGAAGGCCCTCGAAGGCACGAGCGGTGTCACCGTCGATCAGGTCGTCATAGGCAGTGCAACCGTCCGCTACGACGAATCGGCCACGTCGCCCGACCAGATCAAGCACGCCGTGGAGGAAGAAGGCTATGCCGTGACGTCGGCGGCATGACCGGCACCAAGTGGCTGGTGGTGATCGGCGGCATCGCCCTCATCGCACTGATCAACTGGTATTTCTTTTTCGCCGATCGCGCCGTAACGCCCACCGAAAGCCCGAAGGGGTCGTGAGTTCCACGGTGCAGGAAACCATCCGCATTCCCGTCACGGGGATGACGTGTGCCGCCTGTCAGTCGCGTGTGCAACGCACGTTGCAGAAGCAACCGGGCGTCACCGACGCGTCGGTGAATCTCATGATGCAAAACGCGACGGTCACGTTCGACCCACAGTCTGTTTCGCCAACGGCCCTCGTTGATGCCATTCGCGACTCGGGGTACGGCGCCGAACTTGCATCGCCCGATCAGACGGCGTTCGACGAACAGGACGCGCGTGATCGCTCAACCGATGATGAGTTCCGAACGCTGCGCCTGAAGGCCATCGTGAGCGCCATCGTTGGTGTGCTGGTCATGCTGCTTTCGATGCCGCTCATGAGCAGTCGGGCGATGAGCATGCCAGAATCCGCTGCTGCCGTTGTGGACCCGTTCATGCGCTGGGTCATGGGAGTCATGGACCCGACGTTGCGCACGCTCGCGCCGTGGTTGTACGCGTTGCCGACGGCGGGTATTTCGTGGGCCTTGCTGGTGATCACGGTCATCGTCATGGCGTGGGCGGGTCGACATTTCTATACGCACGCCTGGGCCGCCTTCCGTCATCATGCGGCCGACATGAATACCCTGGTGGCCGTGGGCACCGGTGCGGCCTTTGTGTACTCCGTGATGGCCACCGTGACACCGCAATTCTTTCTGCGCCGCGGTGTGGCGCCTGACGTGTACTACGAAGCCGTCGTCATCATCATCGCGCTCATCCTCACCGGCAACATGTTCGAGGCGCGCGCCAAAAAGCGCACCTCGGCGGCACTTCGACTGTTGGTGAATTTGCGACCGAAGACCGCACGGGTGTTGCGCGATGAACGTGAAGTGGACATTCCCGTGGAGCAGGTAATGCGCGGCGATGTGCTGACCGTGCGCCCGGGAGAACGCATCGCCGTGGACGGCGAGATTATCTCAGGTGAAAGTGCGGTGGACGAAAGCATGCTCACGGGTGAATCGCTGCCGGTGGCGAAGCACGCGGGCGACCGTGTGATTGGCGCCACCATCAACCGCACCGGCGCGTTCCGTTATCGCGCCACGACGTTGGGATCGGACAGCGTATTGGCGCAGATCGTAAAGCTCATGCGCGACGCACAGGGTTCGCGGGCGCCTATTCAGCGACTGGCCGACAGGATATCGGGAATTTTCGTCCCGATCGTGATGTCGCTGGCGGTCGTCACGTTCGTGGTCTGGTTCATCGCCGCCGACAACGCACCCGGCGTGCGCGCATTTGCCGCGTCGGTGGCAGTGCTCATCATCGCCTGCCCCTGCGCGATGGGTCTGGCAGTGCCCACGGCGGTGATGGTTTCCACCGGCAAAGGCGCGGAACTTGGCGTGCTGTTCAAGGGCGGCGATGTGCTGCAGCGCGCCGGTGACATTACCACGGTGGTGCTCGACAAAACGGGCACCGTAACCGAAGGGCGTCCCACAGTAACCGACGTCATCGTCACGCCAGGTGGTGCGTTTGACGGTTCGGCGCACTCACCCGACGATTTGCTGGCGCTCACCGCGTCGTTGGAAACGCTCAGTGAACATCCGCTGGCCGAGGCCATCGTGCGGGAAGCGCGCGAT
>JANMRE010000301.1:0-5796 GCA_031370885.1 Gemmatimonadaceae bacterium | reverse complement strand
CGACGCGTTGAAGAACGCGGCCGAACAGGAACAAAAGTCGGGCGACGCGAAGAGCGGCGAGAAGTCAGAGCCCAGCGCGCTCGATAAAGCGCTGCAGTCGCTCAAGGACGAAAAAGACAAGGCCGCGGCCGGTCAGGCCGGAAAACCGGATGAGCAGTCGGCAGGTGCGGCCAAACAGCCTGGCAGCAGCGGTGAACGGAAGCCGGGATCGCAGCCGCAGGGCGGCTCAACAAGTGGTCAACAGTCGGGAGGTCAGCAGCCGGGGCAACAAGGTCGCCCCGGTGAGCAGGGTGGACAGAGCGCCAGCGACAATGCCCGTCAAGCGGGTGAGGCCATGGACAAGGCCGCCCAACAGCTTTCGTCGGCGCGTGAATCACAAGTCGAAGCCTGGAAGACGGAGCTGTCACAACAACTCGATCAGTCCATCAACGAAACCATGCAGTTGGCGCGGCAGCAGTCGGAGTTGGAACAGCGGGCGCGACAGAGCGGCAATGCGCAGTCCATGCAAGGTGAGCAGGGCGCGCTGCAACAGGGTGTGCAACAGGCCGCGGAGCGGTTGGAAAAGGCCGGTCGCAGCTCGTCGCTGTTGTCGCAGCGCTCGCAAAAAGCCATGGCGGATGCACAACGACGCGTTTCGCAGGCCACACAACAGATGGGACAGGCGGGACAGCCTGGCGGCAACGAACAGGCACAGAACGCCATGAAGGATGCCAGTGAAGCGCTCAATCAGGCCCTCAGCTCACTGGTGCGTGATCGTGAAAAGGTCAACAACGCGCAGTCGGCGTCGGGATTTTCTGAGATGATGGAGCAGCTCAAGCAATTGGCCCAGCAGCAGGGCGCACTGAACGGACAGATGCAGGGATTGAACCTGATGCCGGGTGGTGCGCAGGGCGATGCGGCCAGACAGCAGGCGCGCGTGTTGGCGCGACAGCAGCGTGACGTGGCCAAGTCACTCACCGATGTGTCCGACGCCGATCAGACGGGGCGCACCGACGCACTCGCCAAGGAAGCGCAAACACTGGCCCAGCAGATCGAGCGAGGCGGACTGGATCCCAGTGTCGCCGCGCGCCAGCAACAGCTCTATCGGCGGTTGCTCGACGCGGGCCGTTTTCTCGAGCAGGATGAACGCGACGATCAGGGTCCGCGCGAAGCGAAATCGGGCAGTGCGAACGGTGCGCGCAATGCCGTGGATGGACCGCAATCGGGTAAGGCGGCCAACAAGTATGCGGCACCCACGTGGAACGAGTTGCGCGGGTTGGGACCGGAAGAGCGACGGTTGGTGATCGAGTACTTCCGCCGACTCAATGGTTCGACGCCGTAGGATCGGCACGGCGATCCCGCTCGCGGTGTTGGCGCTGCTGCTGACATCGGCCACTCTCGTCCGCGCGCAGGTGCGACCACCGCCAGCAACGGCGACAGTGGCCGACACCACCGATCCGCTGTCGCGCGCGCTGGAAGCCGAAGACAAGGGCGATTCGAAGCGCGCCGCCGCGGCGTATCGCGATGCGTTGCAGCGCAATATGGTTGCCGGCGTTGTTGATGGTGACCGCATCGCGATCGCGTTGCTGGGACTCGAACGCACCTGGGCTGAAACCGGGATGCGTGACTCGATCCTGCCCATTGTCCAGCGGGTGTTACAGCTGCGACCCACCGATCCGGTTGCCCGCACCATGCAACTGCGCACGCTGGTCAGTCTGGGCCGCGACGACGACGCCAAACAAGCGTTCGGATCGTGGCGTCGCGCGGTGGGCAACGATGGATCACCGTTTCGTGAATACGCGAGACTGCTGCTCGCCTCGGGACGCGCGCAGGCCGCCGACTCCATACTCACCGACGCGGCGCGTCTGCTCGGCGCCGGTGGTGCGCTCTCCGGTGAAGTGGCGCAGTTGCATGTTGCCCTTGGTCGCTGGAACGCGGCCGCGGTTTCATTTCGGGAGGCGCTGGTCGATCAACCGTACCTCGAAACCGCCGCGCAGTTTGCCCTCACCCGCGCGCCGGTTGGCGCACGCGATTCCATTCGCGCCGTGCTGAGCGCGTTGCCGGTGGCGTTGCCACCGCGCCGACTGCTGGCATCGTTGGAACTGTTGTGGGGTGCCCCGCGGGGGGCCTGGGTGCCCCTGGCGGCGGTGCGCCCCGCCGACTCCACCGCAGCGGCGTGGCGTGAGTTTGGTGAACGGGCCGAGATGGCGCAGGCGTGGCAGGTGGCGCGCGACTCATGGTTGTCAGTGTTGGCGCGACACGGCGATCTCGAAGCGCAGACGCGCGCTGCTCAGGCTGCGCTCCGGGCGAATGATGCGGCCGGTGCGCTCGAGATTGCCCGACGTGAACCGCGAGTGAATATGCCGCTCAGCAAGGCGCCGCTCTCGCTCACCAGGTCGCCAACGTTGGATCCCGCCACCCGCGCCCGCGCGCTGCTGCCGATCGAATTGGCCGCGCTGGGTGAATTGGGTCGTCCGCAAGAAGCGCAGAAGCGCCTCGACGAAAACGCGCGCTACCTCGACGCCACGGCGCGGGCGGCGATCGCGCTGTCACTGGTGGGGGCATGGTTGCGCAGCGGCGATATGGAAAAAGCGCGAGAGGCCGTGAAGGGCAGTGATCTTGAAGACGACGACGAAACCATGGGATGGTTGGCATTGTACGACGGCGATTTGGTGACGGCGCGCAAACGACTCGTGCGCGCCGAAACCCGTCGCCCCGAACTGGTGGATGCGCTGGGATTGCTGGCCCGTATCCGCATGGATCGCTCGCCGGGACTGGGGCAGGCGTTTCTGCTGCTGGCTCGTCGTGATTCGTTGGGGGCCGCACACCATTTCACGACACTGGCTGATTCTGTAGGCGAGGCAGCGCCGGCGCTGCTGTCGTTGGCCGCCCGTTTGGAGCATGCACGCCCTGCCACCAGGAAGTCACTCGCTCTGTGGGATCGGATTGTCCAATCGTATCCCAAGAGTCCTGAAGCCCCTGAAGCCTTGTTGGCCTCGGCACGCGCGTTGCGCGACGGTGGTGACAAGGCCGGCGCCATTACCCGATACGAAACGCTGCTCATCGATTATCCTGATAGCGCGCTGTTGCCGCAGGGGCGACGCGAATTGGGACAACTGAAGGGAGGCGCACCGTGACGAGCGGATTGACCGGAAGGCGGGGGCAGAGGTGGTGGCGTTGCGTGCTCGCCGCAGCAGTGCTGGTGATCGCACAAATCCCGTTCTCAGTGCGTGCGCAAAATCTGCTGATCCCCATGGATGACGCGCAGCGCAATCACCTCAAGGCATACGGGGTGACATTCCTCGCACTCAAGTCCGGTCAGAAGGCCGAGTGGCTGCTCAACTATCGCGGCGGTGCGTTCCTGCTCCCCGATTCTCCCGACCTGCGTCGTCGCGCGGCGCTCGATGGCGTCAGTGTCGAGTTGCTCAGCGACGGCGCGATCGCGAGTGCGCGCGCCGAAATTGCCGGCGGCAACATGGACGCCGTGGTGCTGGAACGCGCGCCCAAGATCGCCATCTATCGTCCGGCCAATCAGCCGCCATGGGACGATGCCGTGACGCTGGCGCTGCAGTACGCCGGAATCGATTTCACATCGGTGTGGGACGATGACGTCGTGAAGGGTGAACTGTCCAAGTACGATTGGGTGCACTTGCACCACGAAGACTTCACCGGACAGTTCAACAAGCTGTATCTGGCGTATCGTGACGCGCCGTGGTTTGTGTCGCAGCGGGAACGCGATATGCTTACGGCGCGAAAGTTTGGATTTGACAACGTACCGGCGCTCAAGAAAGCCGTGGCCGAAGGCATACGCGGATTTGTCGATCGCGGCGGATTCATTTTCGCCATGTGTGGTGCAACGGAATCGCTGGATCTGGCGATCGCCGCCTTCAGCGTCGACATCGCCGGACCGTTTTCTGATGGCACACCGCCCGCCGCCGATGCCGATGCGAAGATGGCGTGGACGCGCGCGCTCGCCTTCACCGGTGCGCATGTCGAGCCGTCGCCCTATATCAACGCGCTCAGCGACATTGACGGGCATCAGGTGAACGTGCCGGCGCGGCGACAGCCGTTGGGCTCGTTCTCGTTGTTCGGATTTTCCGCCAAGCTCGACCCGGTTGCCACGATGTTGGTGCAGGATCATCGATCGGTGATTCCGGACTACTACGGGGTGACCACCAGTTTCAACAAGGCGGTGCTCAAGCCCGGTGTAACCGTGCTGGCGTCGGAGGACGGCGCCCCGTGGGTCAAGTACATCCATGGCGACTACGGGAAAGGGTCGTGGACGTTTTTGGGTGGTCACGATCCCGAAGACGCCCAACACGCCATCGGCAGTGCGCCCACCGATCTGTCGCTGCATCCGAACTCGCCCGGCTATCGCTTGATTCTGAACAACGTGCTCTTTCCCGCCGCGAAAAAGAAGCCACGCAAAACGTGAAGGCCCAACCAGCGCCGAGAGGCGAGGCGCGGTTGTCTCGCGCCGCCTCGGCGGCCGTGCGTACGGCCATTCGCCTGGCCGGTGGCAACGAGGTGTGCTTCGTCTGCGCGGTGGACGATGAGGGCATGATCACCACTGCGCGCGCCGTGGCGCGCGGCGATGTGCGCAGTGTGCTGGCCATGCCGGGTGTGGCCGAACGCGGTGAGATGCTGCTGCACAATCATCCATCGGGTGAGCTGACACCGAGCGACGCGGATCACGATGTTGCCGCACGCGTGCACGGCAACGGCGTGGGGTTTGCCATTACCGACAACCACGCCACCCGCCTGTACGTCGTGACGGAGGTGCCGCAGGCTGACGTCAGGGTGCCGATCGACCTCAATGCCATCGACGTCACGCTGGGCCCGTATGGCGAGATCGCGCGGGCCATGCGCACGATTGATGGTGCGCTCGCCTACGAAGATCGTCCGGCACAGCGCGCCATGGCCGCAGAAGTCACCCGCACGTTCAACGAGGGTGGTGTGGCGCTGTTGGAGGCCGGAACCGGCGTGGGCAAGTCGCTGGGATATCTGGTACCGGCATTGCGCTGGGCGGCTGCCAACGGCGAACGCACGATCGTGTCCACGAATACCATCACGTTGCAGGAACAGTTGGTCACGAAGGACTTGCCTTTTTTGCAACGCGCATTGAGCGATCAGCCGGTGCGCTTCGCACTGCTCAAGGGATGGCGCAACTATCTGTGTCTGCAGCGACTCGAGCAGGCCCGCGGGGGAGGGGCCGCGCTGTTCGACGAGAGCATGGCGGCCGACGTGGAACTCATTGCGCGATGGGCCGAGCGAACCACCGACGGTTCGTTGAGCGACCTGACAACGACTCCGCGCAATGAAGTGTGGGATGAGGTTGCCGCCGAACCCGATTTGTGTGGTCGGCTCAAGTGCGCATTCTACGACAAGTGCTTTCTGTTCAAGGCGCGGAAGGAGGCGGCATTGGCCGATGTCGTGGTGGTAAACCATCATCTGTTGTTGTCGGATGTGGCGGTACGGCGTGTGTCGCAAAACTGGGACGACGCGGCGGTGTTACCTGCCTACAAGCGACTGGTGATCGACGAGGGGCATCATCTCGAAGACGCGGCCGCGTCGCACCTGGGTGCATCGGTGACGCGGCGCGCACTGGTACGACTGTTCGCGCGACTCGAACGCCGCGGCAAGGGACTGTTGCCCGCGCTTGAAGCCCGCTTGCGCGGCTGGAGCGATTTGCTCAGCACGGCGAGTCTTGACTTGGTGCAGGAAAGGCTCGTGCCCAGTGCCGCCACCGCCCGTGATCGCGCGCAACTCCTGTTTGAGTTGCTCACCGTGATGATGGCCGAAGAAAACGTGAGTGTG
>JANMRE010000033.1:0-6372 GCA_031370885.1 Gemmatimonadaceae bacterium | reverse complement strand
GCAGAAAGTGTTGTACAAGGACGAATACACTGGTGGCGCTGAAGTGCAGCTCGCACCCAACGATCCCAACACGGTGTACGCCGCGATGTGGGACGCGCAACATGGCCCGTGGGAGAACTCGTCGTTCTCCGGACCCAACAGCGGGCTGTTCAAGAGCACCGATGGCGGCACCACATGGAAGCCGCTCACAAAAGGCCTTCCCACGGCCGCCGACGGACTGGGTCGCATTGGCATCGCCATCGCGCCCAGCAACCCCACTCGCATCTACGCCATTGTGCAGGCGACGCGCGGCGGCGCCATGTATCGCTCAGATGACGCCGGTGAGAGTTGGACGGTTGCGACCACGAACACCAACGTCGCCGGCAAGGCCGATGATATGTCGGCACCGGCCGTCGATCCCAAAAATCCGGACATCGTGTACTCCGCCAACACGGTCGCCTGGAAGTCCACCGACGCGGGCAAGACGTGGGCCGCACATCGCGGCGCGCCCGGCGGCGACGACTATCAGCGCTATTGGATCAATCCCAACAACAGCGACATCATGCTGCTGGTTGCCGATCAGGGCGCAGTCATCACCGTGAACGGCGGTGCCACCTGGAGCTCGTGGTACAATCAAGCCACGGCCGCGTTCTATCATGTCGCCGCCGACTACGCGTTTCCGTACCGACTGTGCAGCGGTCAGCAGGATTCGGGCTCGGGGTGCGTATCAAGTCGCGGCAACGACGGCTATATCGGCTATCGCGAATTCCATCCCGTGGGCGCGTCGGAGTACAGCTATGTCGCACCCGACCCGCTCAATCCCGATGTGTACTACGGCGGCACCGTCGTGCGATACGATCGCCGCACAGGGCAAACGCAGAATGTGAGTCCCAATGTCGGGCGTGGTGGCGGTGGCGGCAGACCGGATATTTATCGCGGCGTGCGCACTATGCCGATTCTCTTTTCCCCCATCAATCCGCGCAAACTCTACTACGCCACCAACGTGGTGTGGGAAACAGTCACCGGCGGCCAGCAGTGGAAGCAGATCAGCCCCGACCTGTCGCGCGAAACATGGGACGTGCCAAAGAACGTGGGTCGATACATTGGCACACCGGCCGCCAATCCCACTCGACGCGGCGTGGTGTACACCATCGCACCCAGCCCCGTAGACTCCAACACCATCTGGGCTGGCACCGACGACGGACTCATTCACGTCACACGCAACGGCGGCAAGTCATGGGCCAACGTCACCCCGCCGCAGATTGGTCCGTGGGCCAAGGTGTCCATCATGGACGCGTCGCATACCGACGCCGGTACCGCCTACGCGGCCATCAATACCATTCGTTTGGATGATCTCCGTCCGCACATTTTTCGCACTCGCGATGGTGGCACGTCGTGGACCGAAATTGTAGGTGGTATTGCCGATGGCGCCACCATCAACAGCGTAAAGGAAGATCCCAAACGCAAAGGGCTGCTGTTCGCTGGCAGTGAAACGCAGGTTTGGTTCTCGCTCAACGACGGCGACAACTGGCATTCGTTGCGCCTGAATATGCCGGCCACGTCGGTGCGTGACGTGATTATCAAGGACGACGATCTGGCCATCGGCACACACGGCCGAGGATTCTGGATTCTCGATAACATCGCTGCGCTGCGTCAGTGGAGCGAGAAGTCGGCGAGCGACCCCGTCACGCTGTTCAAGCCGGCCATGGCCACGCGCGTGCGATACTCGATGTACACCGACACGCCGGTGCCGCCGGACGAACCCTACGCCGAAAATCCGCCCGATGGTGCGATCATCGATTACTACCTGAAGAACGACGTGAGCGGCCCCGTCACGCTGGAGATTCTCGACGTCTCGGGGCGCGTGATTCGCACGTATTCCAGCACCGACAAGGCCGAGCCCGTGAAGGATGTCGGCAACTGGCCGTCGTATTGGTTCCGACCGCCGCACGTGCTTTCAACCAAAGCCGGCTTGCAGCGTTACACATGGGATCTGCATTTCACGCCACCGGGCGAGAACTGCTCGCTGCCCATCTCGGCCACGCCCTTCAACACCAAGTGCGAACCTGAAGGACCGTGGGCGCACCCCGGCACGTACACCGCACGATTGACCGCCAACGACGCGAGTCAATCGCAGTCGTTCACGGTGCGCATGGATCCGCGCGTCAAGACACCGTCCGTGGCATTGCGCCAGCAGTACACACTGTCCGTTGCGCTGTACGATGCCGCACTGCAGGCACCGGTGATGGCTAAACAAGCCCGCGCGCTGCGCACGCAGTTGCTGGACCGCAAAGGCAAAGTGACTGGTGATCTTGCCAACGCGGTGGACGCGCTTGCCAAGCGTCTCGAGGCACTCGCTGGTCCTGAGGCCGCGGGTATCGGGCGCGGTGGCGGTGGAGGCGGAGCTGCCGGTGATCCGACAGCGCCGGAGTCGTTTACCAGTGTCGCCGGTCAGTTCCTGCCCGTGATGAACGTACTGCAAGGTGCCGACGAGCCCCCGACGTCGCAGGCGGTGGCAGCGGCGAACGCGCGTCTCAAGTCACTGGCGGCATTGCGGACACAGTGGAACACCATCGCGAAGACCGACGTGCCCGTGCTCAACGCCAAACTGAAGGCAGCAGGGTCGGAGCCGATCAAGGTGGCGATCTTCAAGCGCGCGACACACCTTTCGGCACGGTTTGCGACGCACCTGATGGCGGCTGGATACGAGCTGCGAACGATCCCGGACCTGTTGGGCCATGACGACATCAGGACGACGATGATCTACACGCACGCGCTGAATATCGGCGGGCTCGGCACGCGGAGCCCGTTCGATTCTCGGCCAGGCCACGTTCGTCACGATTGAACCGAGTACCCCCGATGCGCGCGTCCCTCTGGGGCGCGTTAGTTCGGTCAGCCTAACGCGCGTCGGCGCTGCGACGCGCTGGCGGGCGTTGGTGCAGCTGTCGACGGGGCGGGCACGTGCGCGAACAGGCGGATGGTCCAATCCGTGGAGCTTGATGTTGATATGGTACGGGGCTTGTTCGCCGCCGCCCGCCGTTCGGCCGACTGAGCCCCGCGCCCCGCGCCACCACCACCGACTATTTCGCTGCCGCCACCCGCCTCATCTCGCCGGCCATCGTGCGCACGCGAGCACTGTCCTTGGCGCCCTTCACATCGCCATCAACCTGCACCGCAAGAGCGTTTAACGCGGCCGCACGCGCGACGCCAGACTTCATTTCTGCCGCATCGAGTGCCCGAGCAATCGCCGCTGTGCGATCGGACGCGAGGCCGTTGCCGCGCACCAGCTGGTCGAGGTACGACCGCACGACCACGAACGCCGGCGGCCACGTCATCTTCGGCTGACTCTGCGGGTTGTACTCCGTGAACGTGACCAGCTTCGCCGCCGCGATTTCGTTCGCCGACAAGTGCGCGCTTGGCGTCAGCTCATAGATGTCCATGCCGCGGTCGAGTTCGGACGAGTAGATGAAGCCATTCCAGTAGTAGGCGCCCCACGAACCGCCGATCGTACCGCCGCGGCCGCGCCCTGCGCCAGCCTGTACTGCGGACGGGGGCACGGGAACGTCCACTGCCGCCGGCGGATCGATCCGCCGATTGCGCCGAAGGCAGTTTGAAGTACGCGTGCTGCGCCTGCTTCTTTTTCGCATCGAGCGAGATGACGGTGTTGCCGCCCAGCTCGATCATGCTCGACGCGCACGCCACGCTCCGTCGCCAGCAGCGCCGCGTCGAGGTCCCCCACGATCACACGGCTGAACGCCTCAACGAAGTTCGGCGAGTTGCTGTTATCGCGAATCGCCTGACGGTGCTGTTCATCGACGTCCTTCCATCGGCCGGCGCTCGCGAACGCGAACATCACGATTGCGCGCATGCCAAACGCGTTGGGATCGATCTTCAGCGGCGCTTGAGCGGCGGCGGCTTGCATCAACGTGGGGTGAGTGATAGACTGGTTAATGACTAGTCAACTTGGAGAACCATGGGCACGGTGACGGCGTTTGCGGCCAAGACGCGATTCGGCGAGCTGCTCGAACGCGTCGGGCGAGGCGAAGAGATCGTGATCACGCGCCACGACAAGCCCGTCGCCCGTATGGTGCCAGCATCGGGACGAAGTCTTGCCGCTGTGCAAGTGGCGGTCCTGCAGCTCAGTGCACTCCGACTGCGGATCGCGCAGCGCACACGGCGCCGCGCCGTGCTGTCCGACGAAGACGTCCGATCGGCGATAGAGGAAGGTCGCCGCTGATGGAACGCCTCGTGGTGGACGCATCGATCGCCGTCGCCTGGGTCCATCCTGGGCAGGCCTCCCCAGCGACGGATGCGCTGCTCGCCAGGATTGGCGAAGGAACGCAGGTCGTCGTGCCCGCGCTCTGGCCGCTGGAAATGGCCAACGTCTTGCTGGTCCTCGAGCGGCGCCGAAAGCTGCGAGCCGACGAACGCGCAACGGCGCGTGCGGCACTCCGCGAACTGTCGTGCACGGTGGACCAGGAGATGTCTGCGCTTGCATTCACCCATCTCTCTCAGCTCGCCAGCGACCTTGCACTCAGCGTGTACGATGCGGCGTATCTGGAGCTCGCGCTTCGGTTGAACGTGCCGCTCGCCTGCAAGGATGGCGCGTTGCGTGAAGCCGCGAAAAAGCGCGGGGTGGCAGTGCTCCCGTAGCTCACTGCCGACGAGCGCCGAGCCGCATGAGCTGGGCTCTTTCGCTCGACAAGGGACGAGCATGCCATCGACAAAGGCGATCAGCCCTATGGCCGCACCAGCCACCAGCGGCTGCCCTCCGCCGCAGTGTGGAAGCCGCCTGGCGTCCGTCGAAAAAGACAATCACGCCGCAGTCAGTCCAGCCGCTGAACTGCGCGGGCGCGGCCACTTGCAGCCCCGAAGCCAAGCGCGTGCCTACCGCAGCTTTTCCACCGGCGTCAGCTTTTCGAGGCGCCGTTTGGCTTCGGCGACCCGTGGTTGGAACTCGGGCTCCGCGTTCTTCCAGAGCGCGATGAACGCACGGTGGTTGTTGACGGCCTTCGCGGTGTCGCCCTTGGCTTCGTAGAGTTGGCCGAGTCGCTCGTGCACCATCGCCCGCAGGAAGTAGGCGTCATTGAAGTTGTTTTCCCTACGCGCTGGAATGGCGAGATACCGTTCCATGGTGGCAACGGTGGAGTCTGCCTGATTCGCTGCGTCGAACGCCCGGGCCAGATTGATCTGCGCACATTCCACGCAAGAAGCGGGGACGCCGGATGTATCGGTATCGCTGGCCCGAAACTCGCGGATCGCGTCGGCGAAGCGCCGTTCCGCGAGCGCGATGCTGCCGCGAGCTTGATGCCAGGCTTGACTCGCCTCCCCCTGCACGCCTCCTGGCGTCGTGGACTCGTACCGCGCGAGCACCGCCTTCGCCTTCCCCACCTCACCGGCGCGCGCGTACAAGTCTGCCGTAGCAAGGCTGGGCCGCTGGCCGACAACCGCATCAAGACGCCGCACGCCCTCCGGCATGCGGCCTCGAACTACGATATCGAGACCTGCGAGGGTGAGACTGTCTCCCGCAGGATCAACGACGCCCTGAGCCCGTCGCATCGTCGAGACCTCCATGCTCAACTGGGCAGCACGTATCGGTTGTCCGCGCAGTTCCGCCTCTCGCCATAGCGTAAGTGCTCCCTCCAGCCTGGTGCGCGCATTGCTTGACCGGCGCATCGCCTCACCAAGGGGGCGCACCGAGTCAACCATGCCCCTCGCGTATGCCAACGATACCCGCGCTCGCCGTATGTTCACATGCTCGTCAGTCGGTGCGCCGCCGGGGGTCACCGAGTCGATCAGCGCCTGGGCCGCGCGAGAATCGCCAGTCCGCACGAGTAGGTCCGCGAGAAGTGCGGCTTGCGAAGGAATGGGCTGAATTGCGAAAAGACGGCGGCCGTACCGCAGCGCACGCCCGTTGTCACGCCGTAGCGCATATAAGTTCATCAGCTGATTCGCGGCCGCGTTGCTGTTCGAGTCGGCCGCGTACGCGGACTCGTACGACGCGATCGCTTTGGCGACATCACGGTTACTACTGGCGTAGAACGCTCCGAGCACCAGGCCCCGCTCCCGATCCGGGAGCCGCTCGGCGTAGCGTGCGCCTCGCTCGTACGCCGAGTCACGAGAGTCGAGGGAATACCCCCCATTGCCCAGGGCCAAGGCGAGTTTTCGCCACGCCAGGGCAAACGTGCTGTCGATCGCCACGGCCTCGCGGAGCACGCGCACCGCACGGTCAAAGTCGCCGTCGACATCATTGGCACGAGCGCCTTCGGAGTAGCGGCGCAAGGCCTCCAACGACGAGGTGGTGGCTTGTGCCAGCGGCACACTGCGGTTCACCTGCCGCAACGACTCACCCATCTTGCCGCGCAGCTTGCGCGTCAACGCGTCCATCACTTC
>JANMRE010000032.1:0-1604 GCA_031370885.1 Gemmatimonadaceae bacterium | reverse complement strand
CGCCTGGCGTCCGTCGAAAAAGACAATCACGCCGCAGTCAGTCCAGCCGCTGAACTGCGCGGGCGCGGCCACTTGCAGCCCCGAAGCCAAGCGCGTGCCTACCGCAGCTTTTCCACCGGCGTCAGCTTCTCGATCTGACGTTTGGCCTCGGCCACCCGCGGTTGGAACTCGGGCTCCGCGTTCTTCCAGAGCGCGATGAACGCACGGTGGTTGTTGACGGCCTTCGCGGTGTCGCCCTTGGCTTCGTAGAGTTGGCCGAGTCGCTCGTGCACCATCGCCCGCAGGAAGTAGGCGTCATTCATGTAGTTATACCGATGCGGTGGAATGGCGAGATACCGTTCCATGGTGGCAACGGTGGAGTCTGCCTGATTCGCTGCGTCGAACGCGCGGGTCAGATTGATTTGCGCACACTCTACGCAAAAAGCCGGGACGCCGGACGTGTCGGTGTCGCTGGCCCGAAACTCGCGGATCGCGTCGGCGAAGCGCCGCTCCGCGAGCGCGATACTGCCGCGAGCTTGGTGCCAGGATTGACTCGCCGCTCCTTTCACCCCTCCCGGCGTCGTGGACTCGTACCGCGCCAACACCGCCTTCGCTTTCCCCACCTCACCGGCGCGCGCATACAGATCTGCTGCCGCGAGGCTGGGCTGCTTGTCGGCCACCGCATCGAGACGCCGCGCGCCCTCCGGCATGCGGCCTCGAACTACGATATCGAGACCGGCGAGCGCGAGACTGTCTCCTGCAGGATCAACGACGCCCAGAGCTCGTCGCATCGCCGAGGCGTCCATGCGCAACTGAGCAGCACGTGTCGGTTGTCCGCGCAGTTCCGCCTCTCGCAATAGCGTAAGTGCTCCTTCCAGCCTGGTACGCGAATTGCTCGACCGGCGCATCGCTTCGCCAAGGGGGCGCACTGAGTCAACCTCGCCTCGCGCGTATGCCAACGATACCCGCGCTTGCCGCATCAACATATGCTCTTCAGTCGGTGCGCCACCCCGGGTCACCGAGTCGATCAACGCCTGGGCCGCACGAGCGTCGCCTGTCCGCACGAACATATCCGCGAGATTTCCGGCTTGCGAAGGAACGCGCTGAATTGCGAACAGACGGCGGCCGTAGCGCAGCGCACCCGCGGAGTCGCGCCTGAGCGCGAATAAGTCCATCAGCTGATTTGCGGCCGCGTTGCTGAACGAGTCGGCCGCGTACGCAGACTCGAAAGACGCGATCGCCTTCGCGACATCGCGGTTGCGATTCTGAAAGTACGTGCCAAGCACCAGGCCCCGCTCCCGGTCCGGAAGTCGCTCGGCGTAGCGCGCACCGCGCTCGTAGGCCGAGTCAAAAGCGGCGAGGGAATACCCCCCATTGACGAGGGCCGTGCCGAGTTTGCGCCACGCCAGCGCAAACGTGCTGTCGATCGCCACCGCTTCGCGGAGCAGGCGCACCGCACGGTCAAAGTCGCCGTCGACATCATGGGCACGAGCGCCTTCGGAGTAGCGGCGCAAGGCCTCCAACGACGAGGTGGTGGCTTGTGCCAGCGGCACACTGCGGTTCACCTGCCGCAACGACTCACCCATCTTGCCGCGCAGCTTGCGCGTCAACGCGTCCATCACTTC
>JANMRE010000276.1:0-5154 GCA_031370885.1 Gemmatimonadaceae bacterium | reverse complement strand
CAAGCCGCGCACGATCAAGGCGACACTCACGCTCAGCGGTCGTCAGGCTGGCGCGCAGTCGGTGACCTTGCTGGCCGACGGCGAAACGGTGGTCACGTTCGCACCGGTCGCCGCGCCCGACGGACTGGTGGATGGCACGGTCACACTCGAACCCGATGCGCTCGCTGCCGACGACCGCTTTGCGTTCGTCGTGCCGCGCGACGATGTGTTGCGCGTTGCCCTGGTGTTACCCGACGATGTCAGCAGCAACGAAACCTTGTTTCTCGAGCGTGCCGTGGCCATCGGTCGGGCACCCGAAGTGCAGATCGATCGAGTGCGCGCGACGGCGGTCACCAGTCTGGTGCTCAAGCAACACGATGTCGTGTTCTTCTGGGATGCCACGCCAACGACGTCCGCGACTGCACTGCTCACCCCGTACGTGACGGAAGGTCGTGGCGTGGTATTGCTGGTCGGCCGTCGCACTGCGGCAGGCGGCACGATGTCGTCGCTCCTGCCCGCGAAGACCAGTGGCCTCGCCGACCGGTTGGCGGATCGCGGCGGCTCGCTGCGCGACTTCCGTTTCGAACACGCGCTCTTCGCACCGTTTCGCGACGTTGAGGACGCGTTCGCCGGCACCCGGTTACTGCGCTATGTGCGTCTTGATGCACCGCGCGATGTCGATGTACTGGCACGATTCGATGACGGACTGCCCGCCGTCCTCGAACGGCGTATCGGGACCGGACACGTGGTGGCGCTGGCGGTGCCGATTGACGCACAAAATGGTGACCTTCCGTTGCAGCCCGCGTTCCTCCCCTTCGTGCGACAACTGCTGTTGCATACGTCGGGGCGAGACGCCGTACCGCTTTGGAGAACCACCGCCGAAAGCTGGTCGCTGCCCGACAGCCTGCGTGACCCCGTCGTGCGCACGCCCGATGGTACGCTACTCCGTCCCAAGGGTGATTCCCTGGGGCGTGCCATTCCGCTCGCCGATGCAGGACTCTATGCCGCATTCTCGGGCAGTGTCACCGGCGCACCGGAGGCCGTCGCGGCGGTGAACGTGCCGCCGGGTGAATCCGATCTCACGCCCATCGATCCGAAGGAACTGCTGCTCGGCGTGCGCGAATCGGCCGCCTCGGCCGCCGCCGCCGCCACCACGCCTCCTACGCCGACCGAGCTCGAGCGTCGCCAGAGCCCCTGGCGCGTGTTTTTGATCATTGTCGCGCTCGCGCTTATTGGCGAGACTATTATGGCCACCCGCGGCTGGCGTGCGATCGCCCGACGCGCCCGCGGGGTTACCCCGGAGTCGGCTTTGCCGGCCAGGAGTACTCGATGAGTCCTGATCGACAGTTGCTTGCCACGCTTGCCGTGTTGCGTCGCCAGTGGCGGCAGCGCGTGCTGCTCGAGTCGCTGGTCTGGATCGCGGTGGCCGTCATCGTCGCGGTGCTCGCGACGATCGTCGTGTTGCGGCTGTTTAGTGTCAATGACGCGGACAACGCGGGTGTGCTGGTGATGGCGCGGGTCACCGGGTATGTGCTCATCGCGGCCGCCGTCGTGCGCGGGTTGATCTTCCCGCTGCTGCGTCGCGCCAGCGACGAGCGCTTTGCGTTATACGTCGAAGAGCACGCGCCGCAGTTGCGTCAGGCGCTGCTGACGGCCGTGCAGGAAGCACACCGTCCCGAGGCCCAACGCGTTTCGGCGTCACTGTCGGCCCGCCTGATGACCCGCGCCGCCGCGGCCATCAAACCGTTGCAGGAGCGTGCCTCGCTCGAACGGCCCCGCATGGTACGCGCCGGGCAACTGCTGGGTGGCTCGGCACTCGTGGCAGCGTTGCTCTTCGTGCTGGGTCCGGCCGCCATTCGTGATGGCGCCCGACTGCTGTTCATCCCCTGGGCAACGGCCGAAGCCGCCGTCCCGCGTCGGCTGGTAACGGTCCAGCCCGGCCATGCCACCGTGCCCCGCGGCGGCGCCATCGAAGTGCACGCGTTGCTGGTGGGATTCGCCGCCGACGCCGCCGATCTCGTATTTCGCAGTGACTCCGGTGCCGAATGGACGCGCTTGCCGATGAGTCGCGAGGCCGATTCCAGCGGGTTCCGCTCGCGCATCTTCGACGTGACAAGCCCCACCGAGTATTACGTGGAGTCGGCAGAGATTCGATCGCCGACATTCCGATTGAAGGTGAGTGATTTGCCGGCGGTGTCACACCTGTCGCTTGATCTGCGCTTCCCGGCATACAGCGGACTCCCCACCGAACATATCGACGATGGTGGCGATGTCGCCGCCATCGTCGGAACAACGGTCGTGGTCCATGCCCGTATTACGCGCGCCGTCAAGAGTGGTCGGCTGACGTTCGACGATGGTACGGTTGTGCCAATGACCGCACGCGGCGACAGCGTGGTTAACGGATCGTTTGTGCTGCGCAAGAGTGGCTTCTATCGCGTCGATCTGGAGACCATCGATGGCACCATGGTCGCCGGCGCGGTGCAATATGTCGTGGACGCCATCCCCGATCGCGCACCTTCGGTGCGCATCGAAGAACCCGGCCGCGATACCAAGGTCAGCAACACCGACGAGGTCACGATCGCGGTGCAAGCCAGTGACGATCTCGGTGTCACGAAGCTCGAATTGCGCTATCGGGTCAACGGTGGCGAGGAGCAGCGGGTCACCATCCAGGACAGCACACAACGCCGCCCACGAGACGCGCGTGGCGCGCATACGATTTTCCTTGAAGAGTTGAATTTGTCACCGGGCGACCTCGTGGCGTATCACGCAGTGGCGCGTGATGGTGGCGGCCACGAAGGCAGCAGCGACGTGTATTTCCTGGAGGTCCGTCCGTTCTCGAAGAGCTACAAACAGTCGGAGCAGCAGGGCGGCGGTGGCGGCGGCGGTGGTCAGCAGCCCGACTCTCCCGACGGATTCGTGCAGCGTCAGCGCGACGTCGTGGCGGGCACGTTCAATTGGCTGCGCGACAGCAGTACCACCGCGGCCAAGAAGCGGCGCGAGGACGTCACCACGCTCACGATTGCGCAGGGTCGTTTGCGCGAAGATGTTACTGGACTCGCCAAGCGTCTCGTCGATCGTGGCGTCGCCGCCACCGACACGACGTTCGCGAAGATCCTGAAAGAACTGGAATCGGCAACCGCAGAAATGAAGACGTCCGAAGAACAACTCGGTCGGGGTCTGGGTGGAACCGCATTGCCGCCCGAGCAGCGCGCGCTGCAGCATTTGCAACGGGCCGAAGCACTCTATCGCGACGTGCAGGTGCAGATGGGTGGCGGAGGCGGGGGCGGCGGAGGCGGCGGGGGCGCCCAGCAGGGGCAGCGACCAGAAGACCTTGCTGATCTGTTCGAGTTGCAGACCGACAAGCTGCGCAATCAGTACGAAGCCGTACAACAACAGTCTTCGCAGCCGCCGGCGCAGCGTGAAGTGGACGAAACGCTCGAGCGTCTCAAGCAGTTGGCCAACCGCCAGCAGCAGGAGAACGAGCGCATGCAGCGTATGGCGGAAGCGCTGCGGCAGCGCACCAGTCAGCAGAATGCCAGCGGTGGTGCCAGTGGTGGTGCCAGCGGCAGCAGCAGTGGCGCCAGCGGTAGTGCGAACAGCGGCGGCAGCAGCGGTGCGCAACGCGATCTGGCCGCGCAGGCTGAAGAAGAAGCACGTCGACTGGAGCGTCTCTCGCGCGAGCAGAACAACCCCGACCTCGCCGACGCGGCTCGTCAGATGCAGCAGGCAGCGGATGCGATGCGACGGGCCGCGACGGGGTCGTCCGCGCAGGGCAGCAAGGCGCTCGAAGAGCTGAACCGTGCGTCGCGCAACCTCGAAGGGAGCAAGACCGACGCGACCAATCAGGGTATTCAAAAGCTCGCGCAGCAGGCCCGGGACATGGAGTCGCGTCAACGCCAGATCGCCAATGACGTGGAGGCCGCGCAGGCGGCATCAGGCGAACAGCGCAGCCAGCAGATGCAGCAACTGATGGACCGCAAGGACGCGCTGGCCAACGATGTGGGCAAGCTGGAAGCGGAAGCCGATCGGTTGTCGCGCGAGGGACGTCGCGATCAGCCAAAGGCCGCCGGCAAGTTGAACGAAGCCGCTGAAGCCATCCGCGACGCGCGCCTCAGGGACAAAATCGAGTTTTCGAAAAACGTCATGCGTGCAGGGTCGGGTGAGTACGCCAAGTCATTTGAAGGACAGATTTCCGAAAATCTGAAGGACGTCGCCGACCGCATGGGCCAGGCTGCGGGATCAATGCAAGGCGAGTCAGCAACGCGTCAGCAAGAGCGCGCATTGGGTCAAGCGCGCGAGTTGGTGCAAAACCTCGAAGCACTTCGGCAGCGAGTAGCGGACAAGCAACAAACGGGACAACCGCGTCCGGGGGACAGCCAAAGCGGCCGAGGGCAGCAAGGGCAGCAAGGGCAGCAAGGGCAGCAAGGCCAAGGGCAGCAAGGCCAAGGGCAGCAAGGCCAAGGCCAAGGGCAGCAAGGCCAAGGCGGCCAGCAGCAGGGCCAAGGCCAACAGGGCGGTCGCGGCAACAGCGGCGACCGGCCGCTGCCCGGCGGCTCACCCAACAATCAGTTCGGTGGTGGAACGCCAAACGGTGCACCGCGCGGCGGACAACAACTGCCGAGCAGCGACATTCAACAGTTCACCCGCGAATTCCGTTTGCGCCGCGAGAATGCCGAAGGGCTTCGTCGCGATCTCGCGCAGCAGGGCGTAAGCACCCGCGAACTCGATCAGGCCATCGAGAACATGCGGCAGCTCGAAAACTCGCGTGCGTTCAACGACCCGAAAGGCCTCGCACAGTTGCAGAGCGCCATGATCGAAGGCCTCAAAACGTTCGAGTTCGGCCTGTATCGTTCGCTCGGACTCGGCAATGACGGACGCCCGGCGTTGGGCTCGAACGCGCCGGTCCCCGCCGAGTACCGGGCGATGATCGAGGAGTACTACCGGAGTCTGGCCGGGAACACCACGAAGAAGAAGCCGTGAATGAGAGACTGGAGACAACCAGTGAACCAGCGTCTCCCGTCTCCCGTCTCCCGTCTCCCGTCTTAGTAAAACTCACGTCCCGCCAAACCACTCGTATCCCTTGTCACTCCAATACCCACCGTTCCGTTCGGCCATGAACACCACTTTGGTCAGGTACTTGGTGTTCTTGTAGCCCAGCTTGATCGGCGAGTGCAG
>JANMRE010000271.1:0-3581 GCA_031370885.1 Gemmatimonadaceae bacterium | reverse complement strand
CATTTTGTGCGTTTCGACGCAATTCATCCTTGTTAAGAGCCGTGTGCGGTAATCCCGCCAGCAGGGATCCGTGCGGGGGGCGCCGGTTAACCGGCGACCCTATCGCGACTGAAATAAAGCGAGCGAAGCGAGCAATGCTTGAATCGCTTGTCAACTGCAACGATTTGTTAGCGTGCTCGCGCAATGCAGCTCGGACGGTCAATGCGTCGGAGGAGACTCTCGGCGGAGATATCTTCATCCACGTTCGGCCAATGCACTCCGACACCGCCACCGATCAGGCGCCAGTGACGTCGCTGCTCCGGCGTGGCATCGCGGAGCCGCGGGAACATGCCAATGGCACGATGCGTGTGGACTTGACTTAGGTTGGATCTAAGTTTATTAATCAAAAGAGGAAACCAGACAAGCTCATGGCTGTCATCTCAATCGCAGCGGCAAAAAAATCGCTGTCGGCGTTGATCAAACGCGCCGCCAACGGAGAGCGCATCGAAATCGGTGCATACGGTCGGTCTCAGGTCGCCCTGGTGGCATCGGCCGAGCGACAGAACGGCGTGCGCTTTGGTACGCTGGCTGGTCGACTGACTGTTCCCGACGACTTCGACGCCCCGCTACCGGACGACCTGCTCGACGAGTTCTATCGCGGCATTGGTTGATGCGACTGCTGCTCGATACGCATGTCGTGCTTTGGATGCTCAGCGACAGTCCGCGCCTGACGCCGCGCGACCGAGTGGTGCTTGGCGCTGACGACGCCGAGTGCTATGTCAGTGTTGCGTCGTGGTGGGAGCTGGCCATCAAGGAATCGCGCGGTGTGCACGCGCTCTCGCTGCGGGCGGCAGATATCAGGGCGGCGGCGCTGGACGCCGGCCTGCGCGAACTGTCTGTCGCCGCAGCGCCCGCACTTCGTGTTGCCGACTTTCCGTTGCTCCATCGCGATCCCTTTGATCGCATGTTGATTGCACAAGCGTTGTGTGAGCCGATGCGGCTGGTGACCGCGGATGCGATGGTCGCGACGTACGCGGCCGTTTGCGGTGTGATGATCGATCTCGTCGGCGGCGCGTAAGCCACCGCCGGATCACCCCGTATTCCGCATCCCCGCCGCTACCCCATTGACTGTCACCAGGAACGCGTCGAGCAGCGCCGGGTCATCGTCATCCGCCCGCAAACGCGCGAGCACCTCGACCTGCACGAGATTGATCGGATCCACGTACGGGTTCCGCACGTCGATCGACCGCCGCAGCACGGGATTCTCCTCGAGCAGCCGCGCGTGCCCCGTCACCTGCAGCGTGGCATCAATAGTCCGCTGCAGGTTCACGCGCAGCGCATCACCAAGCGAGCGCAGTGCCGTCGGCACGAGCCGCGCATCGTAGTACGCCGAGATCTCGGGCGATGCCTTCGCGAGCACCATCTCTACGAGATCCATCGTGGAGCGGAAGAAGGGCCACTCCCGGTACATCGCACGCAGTTCATCGAGCCGTCCTTCGGCGACCGCCTCCGCGACAGCTTCGCCGATGCCGAACCAGGCCGGCAGCATGAGCCGCGTCTGCGTCCACGCGAACACCCAGGGGATTGCGCGTAGCGACGCGACACCGCCACCCGAACGCCGGCGCGCCGGACGGCTGCCGATGCGCATGCTCCCGAGCTCGAGCTCTGGCGTAGCGAGGCGAAAGTATTCCAGGAACTCCGGCGTGTCGTAAACGAGCGTGCGGTAGGTGGTGCGCGACGTGTCGGCCATGCGCTGCATGCGCACGCGCCACGCCTCGCGCACACCGTCGTGCGGCGTGAGCGTTGCCTCGAGCGTGGCGGTTGTGTACACCTCGAGCGTGCGGTCGGCGATCTGCGGCAACCCAAACTGCGCGTCCACCATTTCGCCCTGCTCGGTGACGCGGATGGTGCCGTCGACCGAGCCCGGCGGTTGCGACTGGATCGCAAGGTGCGTCGGTCCGCCGCCGCGTCCCACTGAACCGCCGCGTCCATGGAAGAGCGTCAGTCGCACCGCATGCGCCTTGCACACGGCGACGAGCCGTTCCTGCGCCGTGAAGAGCTCCCACGCCGCGGCGAGTCGTCCGGCGTCCTTCGCCGAGTCGGAGTAACCCACCATCACCTCGACATGTCCGTTCGTGCGCGCTGCGTACCACGGAATCGCCAGCAGCGCGCCGATGCATGCGTCGGCGCCGCGGAGATAGTTCGCCGTCTCGAACAGGGGGACCACGCGGAGCGGATCCGGCGTTCCTACGGCGCGCTGCAGGAGCTCCACGGCGAGCACGTCGGACGGCCGGGCGGCCATCGAGATGACATACACGCCGAGTGCGTCGCGCGGCAGCGTCGCGGCAACGCGTACGGTGTCGATCACATCGTGCACGGCCTCGTCGAACGGCTCCGGTGCAGCGAGTGCGCGACGAGTCATTGCCGCATTGCCTTGCAGCTCACTGAGCAGAAACGCTTGGCGTTCGGCCTCGTCCCACGACTGGTACGACCCGAGTCCAGCGCGACGCGTGATTGCGTCGAGCGCATCGGTGTGGCGGTCGGCCTCCTGACGCAGGTCAAGTCGCACGAGCGAGAGGCCGAGGCTCGGAATGCGTCGGAGCAGGTCGAGCAGGCGACCCTGGGCGACCGTCGCGCCTCCCGTTGCCATAAGCGAGCGATGACAAAGCCGGAGCGGTTCGGCGAGTTGGTCGGCATCGGCGTAGTCCGCGGGATCGGCCACGTACGGTGCATCGGCGTCGATCAGGCGCTGCATCCGATCGCGCATCGCACGAAGGCGCACGACGACTCCCTTGAGCAGCACACGATACGGTTCGGCCACCTCGCCGACGCGCGCGTGCAGTTCCGCGCTCCCGCGCCGCATGGAGAGCTCGCCGCGCAGCGCCTCAATTTCCTGGCGATACAGATCCGCCGCCATCCAACGCGCGAGCATGCAGGCGCGCGCCGTCACCTGCGGCGTCACGTTCGGGTTGCCATCGCGGTCGCCGCCGATCCACGAGCCGAATCGGATCGGCGCCGCGTCGAGCGGGAGGCCCTTGCCGGTCGCGGTCATGAGTGCGCGGTCGAGCGCGGCAAGGTGACGCGGCACAGCGTCCCAGAGCGTCTGTTCGAAAACAACGAGTCCCCACTTCACCTCGTCGAACGGCGTTGGCGGCTCGCGTCGCACCTCGTCGGTCATCCAGGTCGCGGCGATCTCGGCGCCGAGGTCGCGTCGCAATTCGGTGCGTTCTTCTGCGGTCAGGTCGGTGCGATCGTGTAGCGCCAGCAGATCGGCAATGCGGCGCTGCTTGCGGCGCAGCGTGCGGCGCACGACCTCGGTGGGATGCGCGGTGAGCACGAGCTCGATCCGCAGCGCGGCGACGCCTGCGTGCAACGCTTCCGGCGCGATGCCCTGCGCGAGCAGCCGCGTGAAGCTGTCGGCGAGCGACCCACGCTGCGGCGCGCTGCTCGCGAGCGCCTGGTAGTCGCGTCGCCTCCTGATCCGGTGATGCTGTTCGGCGATGTTCGCGAGGCCGAGGAAGTGGGCGAAACCGCGTGCGACGGCGAGCGCGTCGGTGACAGCGAGGGCGCGAAGCGTCCGTTCGAGTTCGGTGAGATCGGCC
>JANMRE010000251.1:0-5317 GCA_031370885.1 Gemmatimonadaceae bacterium | reverse complement strand
ATCGCCACGGCGGGCACGTTGATTGGCAGTGTGGTGCTGTACGTCGTGGGCGCCACCGCATTGGAGTGGTTGCAGGGTCCGATCGCGGCGACACTCGGCATGTCGGCCACGCATCTCGAGGAATATCGTCACACCCTCGCGAAGTACGGGGCGTGGGCGATCTTCGCCAGCACGTTGAGCCCGCTGTCCACGAAACTCACCAGCATTGCCTCGGGTGCGATCGGCGTTCCCTGGCCCTCCTTCGTGGGGGCGCTGCTGGCGGGGCGACTCCTGCGGTCGCTGGGATTGGCGTGGTTGGTGCGACACGGTGGCGCGACCGCGGTGGAACGATGGATCGGGAAACGCAATGCAGCCCCGACCGCGGTGTCCGATACGTCGCGCAACTGATCGTTCACAGAGGCCAGTACGGCAAACAGCCTCACACGGATGATTGACGAACGCGATGAAAACGAGTCATCATCGGCGCTCAGCCAACCACCAGCCGCCGCCGACAAACGTTGCTGGCCAGTGCGCAACAGCCGCGGAGGCGCGACATTTCTGTGTCCCCACGTACGGGTTCCCTCCCCTGCTCCGCCCCGCCATGCACTCGGTCATCCCCAGTACGTCCACGTTGCGCATCAGCCTGCGCCGTGTTGCAAGCCTTGTCCTCATCCTCTCCTCAGGGATTATTCCGACGGCATGCATTTTCGGCGGCGGTGGAACCGGTCAACCGGCCAGCACGACCCGTGGCGAGCCCGCGCCACTCATGCGCAGTACCGACGCGGCGAACGGCATGGTGGTGTCCGCCAGTGCCATCGCCAGCGAGGTCGGTGCACAGGTGCTGGCCAATGGCGGCAACGCGGTGGACGCCGCCATCGCTACGGGATTCGCTCTCGCGGTGACCTACCCCACGGCCGGCAACATTGGCGGTGGCGGTTTCATGGTCATTCGCCTGCCCGATGGACGTGCGACCACGATTGACTTCCGCGAGAAGGCGCCCATGGCCGCCACACCGGAAATGTTCACCGACTCGAGCGGTGCGTACTCGGTCACGAAGCATCATCGCAGCCATCTGGCGGTTGGCGTGCCGGGAACCGTGGCCGGATTCGCCATGGCGCACAAGAAGTACGGCGCGGCACCGTGGAAACAGTTGGTCAATCCCGCCGCGAAACTCGCCGCCGACGGCTTCCCCGTTCCCACCGGCCTCGCGGCATCGCTCGCTGGGGCCGTGACGCGCCTGAAGGAATATCCTGCCACTGTGGCCGCCTACTCCAGAAATGGCACGCCGTACGCCGCAGGTGAACGCATCAAGCTGCCCGATCTGGCGCGCACACTCACCCGTATTCGCGATCAGGGTCGCGATGGATTCTACAAAGGGGCAACCGCGCGCTTGATTGCTGAAGAAATGAAACGTGGTGGTGGCATCATCACCGAAAAAGATCTTGCGGCGTACGAGGCCAGGGAACGTGACGCGGTGAAAGGCTCATTCAAGGGCTATGAAATAATCTCCATGCCGCCGCCGAGTTCCGGCGGCGTGGCAATGATCGAGATGCTGAATATTCTTGAAGGGTTCGACCTGAAGGCGGCGGGGCACAACTCGCCACGCTACATCCACCTGTTGGCCGAAAGCATGCGCCGCGCCTTTCTCGATCGCGCGCGATACGTCGGCGATCCGGATTTTGTGAAAGTGCCGGTCGAAAAACTCACGTCCAAGGGCTATGCCAACGAGTTGCGACAAACCATCCAGTCGGACAAGGCATCACCCTCGCAACCGACGCAGATTGCCGAAGGCGGTGAGAGTCTCGAAACCACACACTATTCGGTAGTGGACAAAAACGGCATGGCCGTGTCCGTGACCTACACGTTGGAAGCGGGCTACGGATTGGGCGCCGTCGTTGCCGGCGCCGGATTTCTGCTCAACAACGAGATGGGCGATTTCAATGGCAAGCCGGATCTTACCGACAGCACAGGCTTGGTGGGCACACCGGCGAACATCGCACGTCCTGGCAAGCGAATGCTCTCCAGCATGACGCCGGCTATCATCGCCAAAGACGGAAAACTGGTAGCGGTCATCGGCAGCCCTGGAGGCCGCACCATCATCAATACGGTGCTGCAGGTGGCGCTCAATATCATGGCGTTCGATATGCCGATTCAGGCGGCGGTCAATGCCGCGCGCATCCACCATCAATGGTTACCAAACCGCATTTCCATTGAACGCGATGGCGTGCCTGCGTCAACGGTGAGTGCGCTCGAGAAGATGGGACACAAGGTGCAGATTGGCGGACAGCAGGGCACGGCGCATTCAATCATGATCGATACACGGAACGGGCATCGCACCGGCGCTCCTGATCCGCGTGACCGCGATGCCGGAGCAGTCGGCCACTGAACGACGTATCCGGCAGCCGATCCGCCACTCCGTTCGCCTTTCGCACTGCGTCACCCGATGGCGCTGCACGACTGGGCTGGTTCAACACGCCACACGGTGTCGTGGAAACACCGGCATTTATGCCGGTGGGCACCCATGCCGCCATTCGTGGACTCACCATGTCCGACGTGGCGGCGGTGGGAGCGCGGATGGTGCTGAGTAACGCGTACCATCTGTATTTGCGTCCCGGCGATGCGATGGTGCGCGCGCTGGGAGGACTGCACGCGTTCGCGCGTTGGCCGGGCCCCATGCTCACCGATTCGGGCGGCTATCAGGTGTTCTCCCTGGCGCGCTATCGCACCGTCACTGAAGACGGTGTCACGTTTCGCAGCAAGCTCGATGGCTCACTCCACGCCTACACCCCCGAGCGCGTGATGCAGGTCGAGCGCAATCTCGGCGCCGATGTGATCATGCAGCTCGATGAGTTGATTGCCGCCGGTGCGGCCGAATCGGATTCGCGCGCCGCGATGGAGCGCAGTCTGCGATGGCTGTCGCGCTGTCGCGCCGAGTTTGAACGACTGGAACACGAAGGACGCGCGCCGTTGGACCAGATTCCTGTGCCGCACGGCACTCCGCCGTTCGCATCGACCAGCGACGACACCGAATGTCAGGCGCCAGCGCAGTCGCTGTTCCCCATTGTGCAGGGTGGCGTGAACGCCGAGCTGCGACGCGCATCGATTCGCGGTATTCTCAGCAGCGGCTCGTGGGATGGTATCGCCATTGGTGGACTCTCGGTGGGCGAGGCGAAGTCCGATCTGCTGGCCACGCTGGAGGTCTGCAACCCGGAACTGCCACGCGATCGGCCCCGCTATCTGATGGGCGTTGGATTTCCCGACGATCTGATCGAAGCGGTACGCCGCGGCATGGACCTGTTCGACTGCGTGGCGCCCACCCGCGTTGGCCGACACGGCACCGCGTTCACACGCGACGGCACAGTACAGGTCACCAAGAGCAGCTATCGCACCGATCAACGTCCGCTGGACGACTCGTGTGCGTGCCCCGCCTGTACCGACTACGACCGCGCGTACCTGCGCCACCTGTTTGCGGCCGATGAGCCGCTCGGGCCGCGACTGCTCGCGTTGCACAATCTGGCGTTCCTGTTGCAGATCATGCGTGACGCGCGTGCGGCGTTGGCAACAGGAACGTTTTCCGGGTGGAGCACGGAGTGGCTTGGCCGCTACCGCGAGCGGACGTCGCGAGCGTGACACGCCAGTTCTATCGCAATCCGAGTGGCGTTGATGTGAGTCCGCGCGGTCTCGCGCGGTGGACCCTCGAGCGCGTTCGTCGAAGACTCCCGCGTCCGCCAGTCGATCGGCTGCATGGAGTAATACCGGAAGTCGATTACCTGCGTGCCAATCGGAGTGACCCCACGGTCACCTGGATCGGACACGCGTCGCTGCTGATACAACTGGGCGGCTGCAACATACTGGTCGATCCGGTATTCAGCGATCGCGTGTCACCAGTACCATTCGCCGGACCCAGGCGCCACCAGCCGCCGGGACTGTCCTTGGCGCAGTTGCCGCACATTGATGTCGTCGCGATCTCGCACAATCACTACGACCATCTCGACCGACCCTCGGTACGCGCGCTGCAGCGACAAGCGGGTGGACCACCCACCTTCCTCGTGCCGCATGGGGTTGATGCGTGGTTGGCGCGCAATGTGTCCGGCGTTCGTGCCACCGGTACCGATCGCACCGTGCATGGCCTCGAATGGCATGATACGTTTTCGGTCGCGACACCGACAGGTGATGTGCAGTTTCATTTCCTGCCCGTGCAGCACTGGAGCAGTCGGTCGGGGCTGCACCGCAACGATACGCCGTGGGGCAGTTGGGCGATGATTCATCCCTCGGTCCGCTTCTGGTACTCGGGCGACCTGGGCTACTCCGACGACCCGCGGCGCATTGGCCAACAATTCGGCGGGTTCGATTTCGCCGCTATCGGAATTGGCGCGTATGAGCCGCGGTGGTTTATGCACCCGCAGCACGTCAATCCCGATGAGGCCGTGCAGGTCATGCTGGACGTGGGCGCGACCACCGCGATCGGCGTGCACTGGGGCACCTTTCCGCTTGCCGACGAATCCCTCGATCAGCCACCGAAAGATCTGGCAGCCGCGGTCGCAGCGCGTGGATTGGCGCCCGACCGTTTTTCGGTGCTGCGGCACGGCGAAACGCGCCGATTGCCGAGCCGCAGCACCGCCGGCGACATCCCTATCGCCGTCCGCCCACCAATCGCAGAATCGCCGTGAACATGTTCAGCAAATCCAGATAGATCTGGACCGCCGCAATCACGTAGTCGTCCGGACCGTACCGATTGCGCAACCGCCACGTGTCGTACACCAACATGCCGCTGAACACGAGAACCGTCGCCGCCGCGATCCACAAGGACGCCGACTGGTTCTGGAAAAACACGTTGAGCAACGACGTCCCGATAAGCACCCAGAGGCCCACGACAAAGAAGCTGCCCCAGGCCGAAAAATCACGACGCGACACAAACGCGTAGGCGGTCAGCACCGCGAACGTACTCAGGGTGAGCACCGCAGCCTGTCCCGACACACCTGGCTGTCGCTGTTCCATCGTGTACACCAGGGGCGCAATCCAGACGCCCTGGATGAGTGTGAACAGCAGCGTCAGACTGATGTTCAGCGGGTACTGACCACGGAAATACTGTGCGCCCATCAGCGGCGCGAGCGCGGCGAAAAACGTCAGGAACGGATGCCGCGCCACCAGTTGCATGATCGATGGCTGTGACATCGTCCACGCGCAGGCGGCCACCGTCAGCAGCACACCAACCAGCACCAGCGAATAGGTGCGGCGCACCAAAATCGCACGGTCTGCACCGGTGCGTTCCGGTGCCAGCGTCGCGCCATAGGAAATGCCCATCGTGTCCTCCGTTCGAGTCGAGGTGGATACCCGG
>JANMRE010000243.1:0-2630 GCA_031370885.1 Gemmatimonadaceae bacterium | reverse complement strand
CGGGCAGTCGCTGGATTTCGTCAATGGCGACGATCCGCGTGGAGGGGTCGAGCTCTTCAGCGAGTCGCTGCGGTGAGCGGCTCAGCTCAAGAAATACGCGGCTGTCCAGCAGATCGTAGGAACGAACCCCCGGCAACTCGTCGCCGATGAGCGTGGTCTTGCCGGTCTGGCGTGGTCCCAGCAGAAAGTGGGACTTGCGCGCCATCAAGGAGGCCAAGTCCAGCGTGCGTGGCAGTCGAGGTATCGGCATTGTCGTCATTTAAGATGACAAATGACGGCAGATTCGTCAATTGGCCGCTATCGGCCGGGCGATCGCGAGCAGGCGCGGGTGCTGCTGGACGAGGCTATCGAGTCGTTCCGCGCCATGGGGATGACCCTCTCGCTCGGCGAGTCAGAGGAGCTACGGCGGACCTGTTAGTGCCCGCGGCCCTGAGTAAGACCTTGACGGTGTGTATCCTACAGGCTACAGTTGAACATGCGCGTCGAGGAGACGGAGGTTTATCGTGACTGGATCAACAGCCTGAAGGACCTCGCCGCACGTGCACGCATTCAGGTGCGGGTCGACCGGCTGGTCCATGGGAATCCCGGCACTCATCGGCATCTCACTGACGGCGTGTCCGAACTGAAGATCGATATCGGGAGGAGTAGGCCATGAGCCCCAAGCCCGCTGCGGCGAAGAAGACCACTCGCACCAAGACCATCCCGTACGATGTGGCGGCGCAACTGCGCACGCCGAAGGAAATGGCAGCCTACCTCGACGCGTGGATGGCCGACGCTCCCGACGACGCGGCGGGCATTGCGCGTGCACTGGGAGATATCGCGCGCGCGAAAGGCATGACGCAGGTCGCCAAGGAGGCGGGGATGAGTCGCGAAAGCCTGTACAAGGCGCTCAGTGCCGAAGGGAATCCAAGTTTCGCGACGGTGCTGAAGGTCGCCCGAGCGCTCGGCGTGAAACTGCACGCAACTGCGGCGTGAGTCGCAATATGCTCGCATCGGCGGAACCTTCGCGAAGTATCGATCGCCGGTGCGTCATGGGTCTTCGAACTGGACGCCCATGACCACTCGCGACCGGTCGATCGAAACACTCACTATCGCGCTAGCCGATCGCTATCGCATCGAGCGCGAACTCGGCGCCGGCGGCATGGCCACGGTGTATCTCGCGACCGATGTGAAGCACGATCGCCAGGTCGCGCTCAAGGTGCTGCGCGCCGAGCTGGCGCTTCGTGCAGTTGGTGCGCGCGTCACCCAACGTGGTGGTTTCGAGCACGGCACCCCTCGAAGACGCCGCCGTCAACCCTGGCTCATGCGCTATACCGATCAGCCGTTTTCCGTGGTCGACGCCGTGAGCTTCGCGATCATGGCTGAGCGCGGCACGCGTGCGGCGTTGACGCTCGATCGGCACTTCGCGATCGCGGGCTTTCAGATGGTGACAGACCTGGCGTCGACGCCTACGGGCGCGGCTAGATCGGCCACCGTTCCAACGGCCGACACATCGTCGCGCCGAGGTCTCCGGCGGTCACACGGCTGAACGCCTGAACGCAGTTCTGCGAGTTGCCGCTATACGGGCGGAAAGTCGGTCAACTGCAGCATCCCCTGCGCCATACGCGCCGGCTGCGCACAATGCGAGCAGTGCGTGGATATGCGCGGTCGACTACGCGCGGCGCGACGCCGTTTTCTTGCCAGCGAGCGCCGACTTCTGCTTCCGACCCTTCACTGCGGCCACGATCAGCGCCTGCAACGCCTTGACGTCCACGTCGCTGAGGCGCTTGATGTGCACGCAGCCCCCCTTGAGTTTGGCCGGGGCGATTGCCGCCAGCCGCGTCGCGAAGTCATCGGCGCTCCGCAAGTTGTACAGCACGATGTCTTGCGCACGAGACGCAAAGGCCATCAGTGGCCAGTCCATCGTCGAGCCGTCGGCGTACACCACCGGTTCATTGCCGAATCCGATAATCGCGTCGCCCCACATCACGGGCTTCGCACTGGTGGCCTTCTCGAGCATCCTGGCAATCTGTTCGCAATCGTCGCGTCGTTCGGGAGTTGCCTGCGACGCGATGTGTTTGGAAACCGATGCGGTGGTGGGGCGGGTTTTGGCTTCAGCCATCTGTGCGGATCCTCAGCGTAACGAAAGCGTGCGGCGACGGTGCGACGACAGAGATTTCGCCCATCACCCGTGGCTAGCAAGACTCCGGTTCACGCGCCGCAGGTTGATTCAGCGGCCGACGCGCTCCCACACCAGCACACTCGGTCGAGCGGGCCACGTGTCGTCAGCGTTGATGACAACAGTTAGCTCAATCCGATTTCCGGGCAAAAAACGATACGCGCGCACGAGGCGGCGGCCGATCCAGTCCGGGAGGTAGGCGCCCTCCACCATGTGCGTCACCGTATGGGCAACCGTGTCGATGACGTAGCGCCCGAAGTAGGTGACGAGACCCAGATACGCCGCGCGGACGAGCGTCGGATCCGCCGTGGCTGGCGTGGTACCCAGCGTGGCTCGGCGCGTGTCATACATCTGCGCGGCCATGTGGCCATCGGCGGTATAAATAATGCGCCCGTCGGGATGTTCATCCCAGACCGGAACCAAGCGGCCCGTGGAATCGGGGTTGCCGTATGAGATGAGCTTCCACGTGCCA
>JANMRE010000020.1:0-1493 GCA_031370885.1 Gemmatimonadaceae bacterium | reverse complement strand
TCGCAAGGGCGTGATTCATCGCGACATCAAGCCCGAGAATATCCTGCTGCACGAGGGGCAGGCGCTCGTCGCGGACTTTGGTATTGCGCTCGCCGCCGCGACCACGGGCAGCACGCGCATGACCGAGACGGGCATGAGTCTCGGCACGCCGCACTACATGAGCCCCGAGCAGGCGATGGGCGAGCGCACGCTTGATGCGCGCGCGGATGTGTATGCGCTGGGGTGCGTGCTGTACGAAATGCTCGTGGGCGAGCCGCCGTTCACCGGCCCGACCGCCCAAGCGATTGTCGCGCGTGTGCTCACCGGCGCGGTGGAAGCGCCGAGCGTGCGGCGCAACACGGTGCCGTCGAACGTGAACGCGGCGGTGCTCACGGCGTTGCAGAAGCTGCCGGCCGACCGGTTTGCGAGTGCGGCGGCGATGTCGGAGGCGCTGCAGGATCGCACGTACACCATCGACGCGACGCAGACGGTGAACACGGCGCGCTCGGCGGCCACGTGGAATAAAGTGACCCTCGCCATGACGGCGATCGCCGGCGTGGCCGCCGTCGCCGCGGTGTGGGCCTTCATGCAACGACCGGCGCCGACGGCGCAGCGCACGGTGCGGGTGGTCATGGCGTTGCCAGACAGCCTGGAACTCGGTGCCGGCTTGGCACTCTCGCCCGACGGTTCGCGATTCGTATTCCATGCGCGCAAGGCGGGCCAGCACCCGTCGTCCGCCGGCGGTTTCGGACTCTGGCTTCGCTCGGCCGACCAACTCCAAGCGACAGAGATTGCCGCAACGCAGAGCGTAACGAATGCGCGCTTCGCGCCCGACGGACGCCACATCGGAACGGTAGATGCGACGAGTGTCTTGAAAGTCATCGACCTGGACGGAGGGGCGGTGCGCACCGTCGCCGACAGCGGGGTGGCGCGGGCGCCGATCGCATTCGCGCCGGACGGCTCCATCATCGTGACAGGTGGCGGGAGGCTCGTACGATTTCCGGCTGGCGGCGGTTCGCGCGCACCGATCTCCACCATCGACGCGAAGTCCGGGGAGACGGACCACAACAATCCCGACGTCCTGCCGAACGGGAAAGGCGTGATCTTCACCGTGTCGCGTACGCCGGCGACGAACGTCGGTCTCTACGATATCGCGGTGCTCGACCTCACGACGGGCAAGCATCGCGTACTGGCGAACGGCGTTGCCGCCCGCTATGCCGCCGGCTACTTGCTGATTGTGAAAGCGAGTGGCGCCGTCGATCGTGCGCTGGTGGCGCTCGACCGCAACGCCGGCGTCAAGCTCGTCGCGGACTGGCTGGTGTTGCAGCTGTGAGCGCCCCAATCCGCCTGCCGCTCGTCAACGTCAAGATGACGCCGGTCGGCCGGGCGCAGACGTTCCTGCTCGGCGACCTCCCGGGGCACGCCGTGCCGAAGCCCGGCGACCGCGTAGTCGTCCAGACCGACGGCGGCACCGCGGTCGGCACTGTGGTGCGCGCAATTCCGCAGCTCGAGGC
>JANMRE010000169.1:0-2633 GCA_031370885.1 Gemmatimonadaceae bacterium | reverse complement strand
GGACGCTCGATCCGCATGAACGGTTATCGGTCGGACAGGCAGAGGCGATCGCTCGGGTTGCGCAGCAATTCCCCGTGCTCGCCGACGATACGTTCGTCGCGGCGCATCTGGAGGAGTGGTTGCGCTGACGCGGCAATCCACAATCCACGTGCTTTGGTGATGCTGCTGAAGCGCGTTTGGGCTTCGGCGCCGCCCGCGCGCACTTCACACTTGTTCATCTGGCGAGCCGGTCGGCCATGTGGAGTTTTCAAACGATACGGTATACATGTGGTCGAACGTACGCATTGTCGAACACCAGCCACTTCGCGGCCAGCCCGTCGGCGTCCGACAGAAATTGATCCATGCAGGGCGTTGCGCCGAGGGTTGCAGGCGAAAGAAATGTGGCAGCGATGATTCCATGGCAACCGTGGGATCCCCGCCAGCACCAGCACATGGCAGTTCGCGCCTGACGCGAAAGGCCTGCACGCGCAACTCGCCAACCATGCTGTGTGGGTTGTGAATCCCGTACAGTGTGGCCATAGTCGCGATGTATCACGCAGAACAGCGTCTCCACGGAGAAGCGGAAGGGCGACTCATTGCGGCACCCGTGAGTACGGCTGCAATCACTTGCTCCATCGAAGCCGACAAATGTCGTTTCCCCGGCAGCTGACGACATCGCGAGATCTACAGGCGTTCCTTGACTGGGCTCAGCCGGAGGCGTATTCTCTGCGCCAGGCAGGCCCGAGAGTTCACCCGTTCATTGGCGGATCAATGCGGACCGATGATCCCGGGGATATGCCATGCTGACCGGGCGTCCGCCGCTTGCGGACATTGACAAGGCCGAACCGATTGCCCGCCGCGATGCATTCGTGATGAGACGGATCGAACACGAACTTCTGGGCACACATCGCAATTTGACAAGCGTGATGTTTCGCTGTCTCGCTTTCACGAAACAAGAGCATTGGGCCGATGTACATGCGCGGCGCGCCGCTCTTCGCCCAACACTGCGCGTCGCGTGAAACGCATGGACGGTGATCCATTCGTGAACACGCCCGCTGCAGTGCTCTCGCGTGCCCTCGAGCAGCGCTATCGTATTGAGAACGAGATTGGAGCCGGCGGGATGGCCACCGTGTACCAGGCACACGACATCAAACACAACCGCCATGTAGCTATCAAGCTGTTGCATCCTCAATTGTCGGCGCTCCTTGGCGGTGAACGGTTTCTTGCTGAAATCCAAACAACGGCCGCCTTGCAGCATCCGCATATTCTGCCGCTGTTCGACAGTGGCGAAGCGAAAGGGCTCCTCTACTACGTCATGCCGCTGGTCGAGGGTGAAACCCTGCGGAATCGTCTTGACCGGGAACACCAATTGTCGGTAGCAGACACCGTACGCATTGCGAGTGCGGTTGCGAGTGCACTCGACTACGCGCATCGCCACGGCGTGATTCATCGCGACATCAAGCCGGAAAACATTCTGCTGCATGAAGGCAACGCAATCGTGGCTGACTTTGGCATTGCACTCGCTGTCGAGAATGCCGGCGGCGAGCGCATGACCCAAACGGGCTTGTCCATGGGCACCCCGCGGTACATGAGTCCGGAACAGGCAATGGCTGAAAAGAACGTCACGGCCCGCAGCGATGTGTATTCATTGGGTGTTGTGACCTATGAAATGCTGGTTGGCGAACCTCCCTTTACGGGTGCGACGGCGCAGATGATTGTGGCCAGAGTGCTTTCCGGGGAGGCTCGTTCAATTGTCGCGCAACGCAAGAACGTACCGCTCGCCATTGAAGCAGCGGTATTCACCGCTCTGGAAAAACTTCCGGCCGACCGTTTTGCCACGGCAGACGCCTTTGGCCGAGCGCTCGTCGAGGGCGCCCAGGGCGCAACAGGTTCGATACGCAGTGATACCGGTAGCGCTTTGCGTGCGCAGCGCCAACGATACTCTTGGATGGGCGCGCTGGCCGTTGTTGCCGGTGTGGCTGGTGTCCTGGTGGGAATGAACTTGAAGAACATCCGGCACGCGCCGTTGGTCACACTGCGTTTTCCGATTCCGTTACCCCGGGACGTGAGTTCGGCAGGCGATCAGATGGCCGGATCAAATATTGCCATCGCGCCGAATGGCGAAAGCGTCGTGTTTGCGGGGATCGCATCTGACGGGCGGCAGTGGCTCTACGCGCGCGGGCTGAACGAGCTGACACCACACCTCATTGCCGACACTGAAGGTGCTGTGCAGCCGTTTTTCTCTCCCAACGGCGCCTGGCTTGGCTTCTGGTCCGCCGGGCAAATGCGGAAGATTTCCGTCGACGGCGGAAAGTCGCAGCCAATCGCTGCCATGCCGCTCGCCTACACCGGAGCAACGTGGACGGCCAAGGACGTGATTGTGTTCAACAATGGTGCTGCGTTGTACGCCGTATCCAGCGGTGGTGGCGAACAAAAACTGGTAGCAACACCGGATACGTCCGTCGGGGAAACACATCTCATCTACCCTGTAGCACTTTCCGACGGCGATCACGTGCTCTACAGAAGTGTCAGACAAAGGGGCGACAACGCGCAGATTGGCCTTGCCAGTGTGTCGCGCCAGAGTGGTCAATCACTCGGTATTGCCGGAACGTTTCCGTTGGGCAGCATTGCGGGACACATTATCTATTCGAGTA
>JANMRE010000141.1:0-2526 GCA_031370885.1 Gemmatimonadaceae bacterium | reverse complement strand
AGATTCGCATTCAGTTGATGCGACCGCGGATCGTATTGCGCCAGCGCATCAAAAAACATGTTGGTGGTGAAACTGTAGTTTGTCCGCGCGGTATACAGCAGCGCTTCGAATGTGGAGTTGGGCAGGGTCAGTGCCGCCTCGGTATGGGACGCGCCAACCGATGCCGCAAACTTGGCCGTCGGACGCGCACTGACCAGCACCTGCTGGGTGTGCTGCGTGCCGTTCCAGAATCCGCCCTCGATAAACGTGTACGTCGCTGAAACTTTGCGACTGGCGTTGGTCGCCCCCTTGAACTGCCAGTCGGTCCACGCGTAGCCGCCGGCTGGAATGGGCGCGATGGCGCGATTGATGCGAAATGGTGTGGTGATGCGCTGAAATCGCGGATTTCCCGACAACTCGAAAAACGCACCGCTGCTCAGGAAAAACGTGTACCCGGTGTGCAAGTCCTTGGCCGCAATGCGCCCGTCCAGGGTCTCGTAGTAGTTCCAGGTGAAGTGCGGGTGCATCTCGCGCGTCGCGATCTTCGAAAGCCACGAGGGACGTGGCCGGATGCCGATATCGGCGATATACTTGCGCGTGTCGGTACGCCGAAAAAATCCGAGATCGTCGGCGAAGCCACGGCCCACTTCCAGCACGCCCACTTTGCCGTGGAAGAAGTTGCCTTCGTGGTTGAGCGAGGTACGCCAGGTGTACTGTCCACCATCTCGGCCCGGCGTTCGTGTGCCCACGGCATAGCTGTTCCAGTCCCAGTTGCGGGGCAGGCGAAAATTGGCGTCGACGCCCGCCACGCGATTCCAGTTGCCCTCGCTTCCGCGCCCCACCGCCTCGCGGTCAAGCATGATCAGGCCGATATCCGAGCCTGGACGCAGATTCTTGCGCAGTCGCAACACGCCATACTGGTTGGCCGGTGTGGTCGCGGTACGGCGCGTTTGCATGGCCAGGGCGCCAATCGTCAATCCGCCGGCGGTGCCCGACAGGCGAACACCGGCTGGGATCGGCACCGCACGCCCGTCGGGCGACAGACCAATGCGTCGACTGAAAAACAGCAGCATATCTTCGTCGGGGGTTGGGGCCAGTTGCACGCGATTGTTCCGCGCCGCATCGCCCACGTAGAAGATCCCCGAATTCTCGAGAAAGAATTCACGCTTCTCGGGAAAGAACTGGCTGAATTGCGTGAGGTTGACCTGCTGTTCGTCGGCCTCCACCTGCGCGAAATCGGGGTTGACCGAAAGATTGAGCGCAAGGTGACGCGTCACGCCATACGTGACGTCGAGACCCACCGCTTCGCTGGTCACCCGATGCGCGCCGCCGAGATCACGAACCGTGCGTCCGACGGCGTATGGCTTGAGGCGCAAATCGCGCGACGTGCCGTCAATCTCGAGCCCGTCCAACGTACCGGCCAACGACACCCGCGAAATGGTGAATGAGCGCGGAATCGGAGCCCAGTACGTCACCTCATTGCGGTGGCGGATGCGTCGCGCAAAGTTGATGCCCCAACCTTGCTCGTTGCCCAGTTGATAACGAAGGGTGCGAAAGGGAATGGCCATCTCGACGCTCCACCCGTCGGCGGTGCGCTGGGTCTTTACTGTCCACACACCATCCCAGCTGGTGTTGATTTCGCGGCCTTCGTTGGCAATCTGTCGGTCGGCGCGCGCGCCAGCGGTGTTGGTGACAAACAGATAGCCGTTGCGCCGGTCATGAAAGGTGTCGAGCAGCACCTCGAAGTCGTCCTGATCGTCCTCCTTGAAATCCTTGCGGATATCGTTGAGCACGATATGCGAGGCGTCGGGGTCGTGCAGCACGGCGCCGATGTACAGGTTTTCCCGATCGAACAGCACGCGCACTTCCGTGGCCTCGGTGGCCGGCTCGCCCGTGCGCGGTTCGGCCTGTGTGAACCCATTCGCAGGGATGGCGCCGGCCCAGGCGGCTTCATCAAGTTGACCATCGATCACGATGGGGCCTGCCGCGCGCACCGATTGGATACTTCGCGTGATCCGCGCGGGCGTGCTGGACACGGGGGTTCGCGACGCGGGCATGGGCTGCGCATGGGATGTTGCGACAGCAGCGAAGACCGACCACAGTGCGATCACCGTGGCAGACATGAAACGCATCACGAAACTGGGGTTCAGGGTGCCCAAGAGAGGGTCGCGTTTGTGCGATCCGTACTCGGGTGTTACGCCCGCCGGTGGCTTACCGCTGGGCTGACGCGGAATTTACTCTGGCCGATTGTCGGCGAGGGCGCAGCGCGCCAAGGGCCGATCGAACAACGTTGTCGGTTGATGGGCAGGTTCTCGCTTCGTCCGACGCATTGCCCGGCCAGCAGCGTCAGGCAATGGGTTGGCAGTTGCTGGTTTGCGGGGCAGGTGCCATTTCGAACAATCCCAGTCGAAACGGGCCAACTCTGCCAACCTCCAACCGCCAACTCATTGCCTGAAGCTGCTCGCCGGACGATCTGATCGACGCAAACTGATCTCAGCCGAACAGCTGCAGACGGCTGGTTGAGCGAAGACGTTGTCGTCGGGCAGG
>JANMRE010000138.1:0-3107 GCA_031370885.1 Gemmatimonadaceae bacterium | reverse complement strand
AGGATATCGCCCGTGAGCTGCGTCTTTCGCTGCCCACCGTATCACGCGCGCTTGCAGACCACCCGGATATCAGCGAGACCACCAAGCGTCGGGTTCGGGAATCCGCGCAGGCGATGCACTACATCCCGAACTTTCGCGCGCGATACCTGCGCGCCAAGAACTCGCGACTGCTCGCCCTGATTCTGCCCGAGATGAACATGTTTTTCTTCCCGTCGCTGATTACCGGCATCAGTCGGGTGGCACAGGAGAACGACTACTCGCTCATTGTTTTCCAGTCGGACAATTCGGTGGTACAGGAACGACGTCTCATCGAGTATTGCACGCATTTGTCGGTGGACGGGGTGTTGCTCGCCCTGTCGGCAGAGACAACCGATCTCGCGCACCTCGACACCTTGCACGACTGTGAGATTCCCGTCGTACTGCTCGACAACACCATCGACACGACGAAGTACTCAACCGTCACAATCGACGACCAGGACGTGGCGCACGATGCCTCCGCGTATCTGCTCGATCGTGGCCACAAGCGCATCGTCGGCGTGTTCGGCGATCAACGGCAGCGCATCAGCGCCATGCGCCTGCGTGGATTCAAGCAGGCCCACACCGAGCGGGGGATCAAACTGGCCGAAACGCAGGTGGTGCGCATGTCCACCAGCGAGCCGGTAGAACTCGCGTTGGGCCGCTCGCTCGATGCGCACCCCGATGCCACTGCCGTCTTCACGATGTCCGACGAACTGCTCATGCGCTCGCATTACGTGCTGATGCAGCGCGAACGGCGTGTTCCCGACGACGTGTCGCTGCTCGCCATCAGCGATGGCCTGGCACCCGGCTTACTCTATCCCAACGTGACGCACTTCCGGCATTCGGGCATGGAAGTGGGCGAGCGTTCGGCGCACATTCTGATTGGTCTCATTGCGCATCGCTCCGACGCCATGATGGACGTGCGGATCAGGACGACCCTGGTGGAGAACGGCAGTGTGGTGGTTAGGTAAGACGGGAGACCGGAGACGGGAGACGGGAGACCTCACCCGGCCGCCGCTATCTCCTCACCCGGGTTGACAAACTGATCCACCTCGAACTGGTATTGACGGTTGTACAGGTCGCGGTACCGGCCGCCCAGTGCCAGCAATTCCGCGTGCGTGCCCCGTTCGACAATCTGCCCCGCCTCGAGCACCAGAATCTGATTCGCGCTCGTAATGGTCGACAACCGGTGCGCGATCACAAACGTCGTGCGCCCCGAGCGCAGGCGCCGCAGCCCCTGCTGAATCGCCTGCTCGCTTTCGCTATCCAGTGACGACGTGGCTTCGTCAAGAATGAGCACGCGCGGATCAGCAAGGATGGCGCGGGCGATCGCCACCCGCTGCCGCTGACCACCCGACAGTTTCACGCCGCGCTCGCCGACAATCGTGTCGTACAGTTGCGGAAAACCCGAAATAAACTCGTGCGCGTTCGCAATCTTCGCCACTGCCTGCACCTCTTCATCCGTGGCACCAGGCTTTGTAAATGAGATATTCTCTCGCACGGTGCCGTCGAACAGGAAGTTGTCCTGCATCACCACACCCAGGTGGCGGCGATACTCCCGCAACTTGAGCGCCGACAACGGCTCGCCATCAATCAGGATTTTTCCCTGTTGCGGCTGAGCGAACGCCATGATCAGCGAGATGAGCGTGCTCTTGCCTGAACCGCTCGAGCCCACCAAGGCCGTCGTCGTGCCGGCGGGTGCGGTGAACGTCACGCCCTTGAGCACCGGAACATCCGTCTCGTACTCAAACCACACGTTTTCGAATTCCACGCGCCCCACCACCGCCGGCACCGCATTCTTGCTGGCGTCTTCCTGGTCTTCGGTGGCCATGTCGCGTAGCTCGCGAATGCGGTCGAGTCCGGCGAACGCTTCGGTGATTTGCGTGCCAATGCTGGCAATCTGCACCAGCGGCATGGTCACCATCGCGATGAAGAAGACAAAGGTGATGAGACTCCCCACCGTCATCCGGCCTTCGATCACATCACGCCCACCGACATACATCGCGATCAGGCCAATGACGCCCACCACGGCCAGTCCAAGCGTGCCCGTGAGTGAGGTGCCGGTGATCGTCGCCGCGATATTCTTGAAAAGCCGCTGCACGCCCGCGCCGAACACCGCCTTTTCCCGCTCTTCGGCGGTGTACACCTTGATCAGACGAATTCCGCCAATCGTTTCCGTCAGCCGCCCCGTCACCTCGGCCGTGATGATACTGCGTTCGCGGAAAATCGGGCGAAGACGCTTGAAAGCAATACTCATGCCTGCGCCAAAGAACGCCAGAAACACCACCGTTGCCAAAGTGAGCTTCCAGTTCAGGTACAGCAGCACACCCAGCGCCGCAATGGCGCTCAGGATGCCGCCAGTGAGTTGGATGAGTCCCGTGCCGATCAGGTTGCGAATGCCTTCCGGGTCGTTCATCACACGCGACACCAGCACCCCGCTCTTTGTGCTATCGAAGTACCGCACCGGCAGACGGATGAGATGGCCCTGCACCTCTTCGCGCAGACGGGCGATCGCCTGCTGCGCCGCCACGCTCACCACCTGCGAGAGCGCGTAGCCCGTGATGGATTGGACGATGGTGGCCGCGAGGCCCGCGAGCACGATGTAGCCGAGCATGCGGATATCCCGATTCGGCAGGACGTCGTCCAGCACGTATTTGGTCGAGTACGGCAGCACGAAACCGGCGGCTCGGCTGAACACCATCAGCACGAGGCCGATGGTCACGGACTGGCGGTGCGCAAAGATCAGCGCGCGGGCTTCGGCCCAGGCGCGCTTGGTGTCGTACTTGGGTTTTTTCGGAGTCGGAGAGGCCATTCCGCAAATTACATCGGCAACGTCAGGGCCGCCGCCATCTTGTGCGACACTTAGGACTCTATTTCCTTTTTTGCATGCACATACCCAGCGCGGAAACCATCGCGAAAATGGAGGTCCTCGCCGACCTCGAGGCCGATGTCGACGAACTCATGGTGGCGCATGAAGCCAAGCGCATCCTGTGGTTTCCCAGCGAGCTGCTGGCTCCGCCGCCCGACACCGACCCGGACGCGCACGTGAAGGGTCTGCGCGAGCGGGCCCGCGGCATCAGCATGCCCGG
>JANMRE010000132.1:0-7287 GCA_031370885.1 Gemmatimonadaceae bacterium | reverse complement strand
GTCTCCCTTCTCCCTTCTTAAATCGTCAAAATCCTCGGCCCCATCTCAGTCACCGCCACCGTATGCTCAAAGTGCGCCGACCGCTTCAAATCCGCCGTCACCACCGTCCACTTGTCACTCAACGTGCGCGTCTTCGCCGTCCCCACATTCACCATCGGCTCAATCGCAATGGTGAGTCCGGCTACCAGCTTTTTTCCGCGCTTCGCCTTGCCGTAGTTGGGAATCTGCAACTCTTCATGCGGCGAAAACCCCACGCCGTGTCCCACCAGCTCGCGCACAATCGAAAACCCTTCCGGCTCCACCACCGCCTGAATCGCCGCGCCAATGTCACCCACATGATTGTCCGGCACGGCCGCGGCAATGCCGGCGGCCAACGCGCGCTGCGTGACGTCCAATAACCGCCGCGTCACCTCATCGATCTCACCTACCGGCACCGTCAGCGCCGCATCGGTATACATCCCCTCCAACTTCACCCCCACATCCACGGTGACAATGTCCCCGTTGTTCAGAATGCGCTTCCGCGAAGGAATGCCGTGCACGATCTCTTCATTGATCGAAATGCACACGCTGCCCGGAAAGCCGTACAGCCCCTTGAACGCGGGCTCGGCGCCGGCATGCGAGCGAATGAACGCTTCGCCAATCGCATCGAGATCCATCGTGCTGATACCAGGACGCACCGCGTCGCGCATGGCAAGCAATGTCGCGCGCAAAATCGCACCGCCGCGCGCCATGATTTCGATTTCACGTGTCGACTTGAGCATCATCGCCGACGAGGATGTTCCGGTGAACGCCATGTCAGTGCGCCGAGTCGTCCAGACCCAGCGCCTTCAGCATGCGGGCTTCGACGTCCGTGAGTGACCCCTGGGCGTTGACATGCACCAGGTTGCCGCCGTGTGTTGCGTACCACTCAATGACCGGCGCCGTTTGCAAACTGTACACGTCCATTCGCTTGCGGATGGCCTCGGGCTCGTCGTCCTTCCGACGCACCAGCGTTCCCACCTGACCATCTTTCTCGCACGTTTCGCCAGGCTGTCGACCAAAGAACGGGCTCTGACATACATCGCACGTGGTTCGGCCACTCAGCCGCGTCACCAGTTCCTCTTCATCAATCTCGAACAGCAGGACGGCATCTACCGAGCGCCCCAACTGGGCAAGCACGCCGTTCAATCCTTCCGCCTGTGGCGTGGTACGCACGACACCATCAAGAATGGCACCCTTGGCCGCACCCGGTGCCGCCAGCGCGTCGCGCATGATGCCCATGATCACGGCGTCGGGCACCAGATCGCCGCGATCCATCGCGGCCTTGGCTTCCAGACCAAGCGGTGTGCCTTCGCGAACCGCCGCACGCAACACATCGCCCGTGGCGATCTTGGGAACGTCAAGGCGAGCGGCAAGCCGCTCGCCTTGAGTGCCCTTCCCTGCGCCCGGCGGTCCCAGCAGGACGATAATCATGCCGTTGCGCCGGTCGAGGTTAGAAGCCTTGCGTGGCCTGACGTCCGCGGAACCGCACGCGTCCCTTCTTCATGAAACCATCATACTTGCGCAGCAGGAGATGCTGCTGCATCTGCGCCATGGTATCGAGCGCGACACCCACCACGATCAGCAGCGACGTTCCGCCGAACGCAAACGGCACATTCACGATTCGCGCGATCACGATGGGCATGAGCGCAATGAATGTCAGGAACATGGCACCCGGCAGTGTAATGCGTTCCACCACATGCTCGATGTATTCGGCCGTTTTCGCGCCCGGCTTGATACCCGGCACGAACCCGCCTTGCTTCTTCAGGTTCTCTGCCAGGTCCACCGGATTGAAAATGATGGATGTATAGAAGTACGTGAACAGCATGATCAGGATGGCCGACAGCACGAAATAGAGCCACGGATCCGGACCCTGCGGATTGAAGTATTCCGCGATCTCCTGCAGTTTCGCGTTGCCGCTGAACTGCGCCAGCGCGCCTGGAATGACGATCACCGACTGCGCAAAAATGATCGGCATCACACCCGCCGTATTGATGCGCAACGGAATGAAGTTGCGCGCCGCTTCACGCTGTCGGCCGCGCGCCATGGTGCGCTGTGGGATTTGTATGAGCACCCGTCGCGCCGCCACTGTGATGGCCACCACACCCGCCACCACCGCCACCATCACCAGTCCCAGCACCACGAGTGACAGCGGCGCGATGGCACCGGTGGTCACAAAGTTCGCAGTCTGGATCAGCGCTGGCCACATGCGCTCGACAATGGAAAAGAAGATGATCAGCGACGCACCGTTGCCGAGACCGTTCTCCGTGATCTGCTCACCCAGCCACATGACGAAAATCGCGCCGGCGGTCAGAAACAGCATCATCTGGATCATGAACCACGGACCCGGACGCGATACGGCGGCCGGCAGCGATGACGTGAAGAGCGCAAAGCCGTACGCCTGCACCAGTGCCAACGCGACCGTGAGGTAGCGCGTGTACTGCGTCAGCTTTTTCCGCCCTTCCTCGTCCTTTTGCATCTTGTCGACCGTTGGCAACACCGCACCACCGATCTGCACGAAGATACTGGCCGAGATGTACGGCATGATGCCCAACGCAAACACCGTGGCGCGGGACAGACCGCCGCCCACGAACATGTCATACAGATTCAACAGGCCGTTGTTCTGACGCGTGAAGAAATCTGTCAGCGCCTGCACGTCAATGCCGGGCGCGGTGATATGCGCACCCACGCGATAAATCACCAGACACAGAAACGTGAACGAGATCTTCGCCCACAACTCCGGTGTCCGATAGATATTCGCGAGGGCCTGCGTCGCCTGATTGCTCTCTTGCGCCATGAGACCCTGATAGTGGTCGTTAGCCGTCGATGCGGCCACCGGCCGCTTCGATCTTCGCCTTGGCCGCCGCGCTCACCTTCACGCCGCGCACCGTGAACGCACGCGCCACGTCGCCGTTGGACAGCAGCTTCGCCGGACCATGACCCGTCCGGATAAGCCCCGCCGCAGCGAGCGTCTCGCTCGTCACTTCATCTCCCGTTACCGTGCTGAGGGCATCCAGCCGCACTACCTGCGCCTCTTCACGAAACGGATTCGTGAACCCGCGCTTCGGAATGCGACGCGTGAGCGGCATCTGGCCACCTTCGAAATGTGGCTTGCCACCGCCAGGTCCACCATGACCCGAACGCGCCAAGGAACCCTTGTGACCCTTGCCGGACGTCTTGCCGGTGCCCGATCCCGGTCCCCGACCAATGCGCTTGCGCCCACGGTGTGAGCCTGGTGCCGGCTTCAGGTTGTGCAGTCCGATTTTCTCGACGCCTTCGGCGCCCGATAGGTTCGACACGTGCTTACTCCTCCACCGGTGTCACCGACACCAGGTGACGTACATGCTTGAGCTGACCGCGCAGCGAGGCGGAATCCTGCTGCACCACACTCGCCTGATGATGACGCAAGCCGATCGCCTTGAGGGTCAGTCGCATCCGCCAGTTATGGCCGATGGCGCTGCGCACCTGCGTCACCAGCACCTTGCCCGACGTAGGCGCCTGATCCTTTGCCGTCTTGGCCGGCCCTTTGGACGGATGCCACACGAATGTACGCGGCATTATGCCACCTCCCCAACGACTGGCGAGGCGCCAACCACGGCCGCCTTGCGGGGATCATGCGCTTCGGTGCGCGACTTCGCGCGCGAACGATACCCCACTTGCGACACGTCGATCCCGCGTTCCTTCGCCACCTGCTCAACCGTGATCAGATGCGTCAGGCCGTCCAGTGCCGCAAGCACCATGTTGTGCGGATTCGTGGAACCGAGCGACTTCGTGAGAATATCGTGAATACCCGCGCACTCGAGAATCGCCCGTACCGCACCACCGGCAATCACCCCGGCACCGGGCGCGGCAGGCTTCATCAACACCTTGCCCGCACCATGCTTGCCCACAACTTCGTGCGGGATGGTTGAGCCGGTGAGCGGAATCGACACCATGTTGCGACGCGCTCCGTCTACGGCCTTGCGAACCGCTTCCGAAACTTCGTTCGCCTTGCCAGTTGCAAAGCCCACCTTGCCCTGACCATCGCCCACCGCGACCAGCGCGTTAAACGAAAAGCGACGACCACCCTTCACGACTTTCGCCACGCGATTAATCGCAATCACGTTTTCGACCAGATCACTCTGTTCGCGCTCCTGCGCCGGACCGCGACCGCCATCGCGTCCGCCGCGACCATCGCGACCGCCGCCTGGCGCGCCACCCTCACCACCGGGTCCGCGCCCACGTCCCGCGCCACCACCTGGACCACCCGGACCACCGCGGCCACCGCCTGGGCCACCACGACCCGCTCCCGGACCGCCGCGACCAGCACCTGGGCCGCCACGTCCACGACCGCCGGGTCCACCACCACTGCGAGCGCTGCCGCCCGGCGCGCCACCTGTTCCTGCTGCGTTTGCCATGATCAGAACTCCAGGCCGCCCTCTCGGGCGCCATCTGCCACGGCCTTCACTCGGCCGTGATACTGGTAACCGGCGCGGTCGAATACGACCTTCGCGATGCCAGCCGCTTTCGCCTTTTCAGCAACCGACTTGCCGACTGCGAGCGCGCGCTCCGACTTCGTGCCGTTCATCCCTTCGTCGCCAACGGTCAGCAGCGTGCGCTGCGCGACGTCGTCCACGATCTGGGCGTAGATGTGCTTCACCGACCGGAACACTACGAGGCGCGGACGCTCCGAAGTGCCGTTCACCGCCTTGCGCACGCGCAGGTGGCGGCGCTTGCGCCGCTCTGCATCGGTACGCGGAATCGCCATCTTCGCCATTACTTGCCTCCCGCCTTGCCGGCCTTACGCCGAACGACTTCGCCCTGATACTTGACGCCCTTGCCCTTGTACGGCTCGGGCTTGCGCAGACTGCGAATCTCCGCGGCGACCTGACCCACCAACTCCTTGCTCATGCCGTCAATCACGACCGTGGTCGGATTGGGCGCGCTGATCTTCACACCCGCCGGCGTCTTGTACTCGATCTGATGCGAGAAGCCCAGCGACAACAGCGCGCCGTACGGCTTCATCTCGGCCTTGTAGCCAACACCCATGATCTCGAGTGTCTTCTGGAATCCCTTCGTCACTCCTTCCACCATGTTCGCCACGAGCGTGCGCGTCAGTCCATGCAGCGCCTTGTGGCGCTCGTCGTCCGACGGTCGCGTCACCACGATGTCGGCGCCGTCCTGCGCAACCGTGATGTCCGATGGCAGGGCGCGCGACAGCTCGCCCTTGGGGCCGCTGACTTTCACCTGATTGCCGTGAATCGATATCGTAACCCCCGCCGGTACGGGAATCGGGCGCTTGCCGATACGTGACATGACGCCCCCTACCAGATGAGGGCGAGCAACTCGCCCCCGGTGTTGGTGGCGCGCGCCGTACGGCCCGACATCAGGCCCTTCGACGTGCTCAGAATGGCCATACCCAGGCCATTACGCACGCGGGGAATCTCCGACACCCCAACGTATTTCCGGAGACCGGGCGTCGAAATGCGCTTCGCTTCACGGATCACCGACTGGCCGCCGTGCGCGTACTTGAGGATCACCCGAAGGACGTGCTTGCCGTCCTCGAGTTCGACGGTGCGATAATCCTGAATGAAGCTGCTCTCTTTCAGAATGCGCGCGATTTCGATCTTGATTTTCGAAACCGGCATGTCGACGCGACGGTGCTTTGAGGCACACGCATTGCGGATCCGCGTCAGCATGTCGGCAATAGGGTCGTTAAGACTCATGCTCGCTCAGTGCTCCCAGGGTATCTGCACGAGGCAGACCTGTAGGAAGTGGAAAAGGAGTGTTACCAGCTTGCCTTGCGCACGCCCGGGATGAACCCGTTCAGCGCCATGTCGCGCAATGCAATACGACTCAATCCGAAATGCCGCAGAAACCCGCGGGGCCGGCCGCTCATGTTGCAGCGGTTGCGCACCCGCGTGGCCGACGAATCACGCGGCAACCGGCGCAGCGCGTTCCCTGCCTCAAGCTTCGCTTCTTGCGTGCTCTTCGGATTGTTGATGATGGCCTTCAGCGCGGCGCGCTTCGGTGCATGTCGCTGCACCAGGATCTTGCGCTGCGCATTGCGGGCCAGCTTGCTCGTCTTCGCCATGGTTTATCCGGAGTCTGAGGTCAGGCAGCAGCCGCAGCCGCGGCGGGCTGGGACACCTTCGGTGTCACCGGCTTGTCATCGCCGCGAAACGGCATGCCCAGCTGGTGCAGCAATGCGAACGCGTGCGCATCCTTCGTCGCGGTGGTCACGAACGTGATGTCCATCCCGTGAATCGACTCGACCATGTCGTAGTTGATCTCGGGGAAAATCATCTGTTCCTTCACACCCAGCGTGTAGTTGCCGCGTCCATCGAATGATTTGGTGCCCAAACCGCGAAAGTCGCGAATGCGCGGACACGCCACGGTCACGAAGCGATCGAAGAACTCCCACATCTTCGTGCCGCGCAGCGTCACCGACGCGCCGATTTCCTGGCCTTCGCGCAACGCAAAGTTCGAGATCGCCTTCTTCGCTTTGCGTCGCACCGGCTTCTGGCCGGTGATCAACGCCAACTCCTCAACCACCACGTCGAGCAGCTTCGGCTGTTTGGCCGCTTCGCCCACTCCACAGTTCAGCACGATCTTCTCGAGCGTCGGAATCTCGTGGCCGTTCGTGAAGCCAAACTGCGTCGCAAGATGCGCGCGCACAGTCTGCTCGTAGTAGGCCTTCAACCGCGGTGCGGCGATCGTCAGTCCGGCACCGGCGTGCGTGCGCTTGGTGAAATCCACCGCCTGGCGCGGCTGGCTGGCCTTGGAGCTCTTCGAGCTCTTGCCACCCTTGGCACCCGCACCACCCTTCGACCCCGCGCCACCCTTCGCAGCGCCCTTCGACGCCGCATCCTTCTTGCCGCCAGCTTTGCCGCCGGCCTTCATGTCCTTGCTTGCCATTGTCGTAGCTCCGGGGCTTTAGCGAACGCGGGAAATAACTTCACCGCTTCTCACGCCGACCCGCTCCTTCGTCCCGTCGGCATCGATTCGCGTTTTCACGCGCGTCGGCTTCCCGGATCTGGAGTCGATCAGCATGACGTTCGACGCATGAAAGGGAGCAGCCATCTCGATGATGCCGCTCGTCTCTTCCGGTCGACGCGCCTTGCGGTGCTTCTTCACGATGTTGATGCCGTCCACTTTCACGCGGCCCGTCTTGGGGTACACCATCAGCACTTTGCCTTCCTTGCCCCTGTCGTCGCCCCGCATCACGCGCACGGTATCACCCTTCGTCACATGGATCACTTCGCGCGACGCCTTCAGCGCATGCCGCCC
>JANMRE010000121.1:0-3323 GCA_031370885.1 Gemmatimonadaceae bacterium | reverse complement strand
GGCACGACACCATCCGAACGGAAGACCACTCCCGGTTCAGCGAGGAGCGTGGCCTGTCTTGCAATACCAAAACGTGGAGAATATGGTACGAGTATGGCACTCACGGTCAAGATGACGTTTGCGCTCGATCAGGACACCTCGTCGCGCATTGATCGGACGGCGCGGCGCCTCGGTATTCCCAAGCGCGCCGCTGTGCGCGAAGCCGTGGCCGAGTACGCGGCACGTGCCGGACGCACCAACGAGCAAGACCGGCTTCGGATGCTGAGCGCAGGACTTCAACGGCGCGAACGAAGTGATTCTGCTTGACACCTCGGTGCTGATCGACGCGCTCACGGGCGCCCGACGCTCAACGCCCGAAGAAGAATTCGTGGCGCTCGGAGTAGGGTGACAGCCAACCAGGTGTAGCAGGCAGGGTGCCTACACCGGTGCCATGAGCGAATTGGGCATGTTTGAACGACGCCACCATCCAGCTGTTCTTTCGGATGGCACTGGGTGGCTGCATACTCTCTCCTGAGCCCGCGTTGTATTCAGGTTGCCCCGCATCCAGAGACTATGTCCGACTCGTCAAGCGCGCTCACCGGGAGGTTCGCCGATCGCTTCGAGATCCAGCGCCTGCTCGGGCGCGGTGCCACCAGCACCGTCTATCTTGCGCGCGATCTGAACGGTGATGATCTCGTGGCGATCAAGGTGCTCGCATCGTTTGCTCAGGCGGAAGGAGAGGCGCACTTCCTTCGCGAGATACGACTGACCGCAGGGCTCAATCATCCGAATATCGTTCGGGTGCGCGACTCGGGTGAATGCGACGGCCGACTCTACCTCGTGCTGGATTACATGGAGGGTGGCACGTTACGCGAGCGACTTGAGCGCGAGAAGCAACTGCCTATGCGCGAAGCAATCGAGCTCGCCGTTTCCATCGCCGAGGGGCTGCAGCACGCGCACAACCTGGGGTTTATTCATCGCGACGTCAAACCGGAGAATATCCTCTATACCTGCGGACGCGCCTGTCTCGCCGATTTCGGCATCGCCCGCTTGGCCGACCGGGCCGCTGGTGATTCGTCGACGTCCGTCGGACTCGTTCGCGGCACACCGGCCTACATGAGTCCCGAGCAGGCCAGTGGCGAACGAGACCTCGATGGCCGAAGCGACATCTACAGTCTGGCGTGTGTGCTGTATGAAGCGGTGGCGGGCGTTCAGGCATTTGTTGGCCCGACGCCCCAATCTGTCATTTCGCAGCGGCTTGTGCACATGCCGCGAGCGCTGCGAGTATATCGGCCGTCTGTGCCATCGGAGTTGGAAGCCGTTCTTGAAGATGCGATGGCAGTGGCACCGGCCGATCGCACCCCAACGGCAGAGGCATTTTCCAACGCGCTTGGCACCGTCATTCCGTCGCTCTCACGACTGCCTGGCGCATCCGCCGAGCGCGTCGCGTTCCCTCCCGTACGTCGATCACGGCGCCGCGCACTGATTGTCGCTGCAGCGACTGCGGCGGCGATAGCGTTGGCGGTGGTCCTTGCACGCACGCGAGATTGGTTTTCGCCGTCAGTGCGCGTTCAACGTGACTCGACGCGCGTTGTCATTCTACCGTTCGAAGTCACCGGCGCACCGCTGCCATTCGCGGCCGAGGACTTGATGTATGAGGGTCTCCAGCACTGGCGTGATGTGACGGTCATGGAGACGTTTGCGGTTGCGGATGTCATGCGCCGCCGCGGCACCGTGCGTTCGCTGGAGGATGCGCGAGCCGTGGCCGCGCAACTCGGCGCGGGTCGATTCATTCGTGGACGCGTTTTCGACGACGGGACGAATCGCGTCGTGTACGCGGCGCTGTACGACGCGGCTGATCGCGCTCGTGAACTGTATCATGCCCGTCTCCCGCTGCCCGCGGATCCGGTGCGCGTTCTGGACACCTACGCCGCGCTGGCCGATTCGCTGCTGTTACTTGGAGCACCCGACGGTGCGCCGTCGCTCTCACGATCGCGATCGGTCAGTCTGGCTGCCACTCAGGCGTTCCTTCGCGCTCGCGCCGCGCTCAGCGAGTGGAACCTCGCCACGGCCGACTCGCTGTTCGCGCGCGCGTTAGAGCTCGATTCGACCGATGCGCGGACTCGACTCTGGTTGGCGCAGGTGCGGTCATGGCGTGGCCGGCCACGCGCTCAGTGGTCAGCGGTCGCGCTGCGTGCTGATGAAGATTCGGCATCGCTGTCAACGGCCGAACGTCGGCAGACAGCGGCGCTCGCAGCCCTCGGCACAGCCGACTTCCCGACCGCGTGCGACCGCTATCGCTCATTGACGGCCGCTAACCCGCGCGACTTCATGGCCTGGTATGGCTTGGGCGATTGTCATCGACTCGACCATGTCGTAGTGCCAGAGCCGTTGAGTCCCTCGAGGTTTCGGTTTCGAGCAAGTTTCGAACAGGCGATTCGGGCGTACACAAAGGCGTTCGAGCTCCTGCCTTCTTCATATCTTGGCCTGCAACGCAGCGCCTATCAGCCGTTGCAGCTGTTGTTGTTCGCCACCAATCAGCTGTGGGAAGGACACACCGAAGGCGCCGGGCGTGCGTCGTTCTACGCTCGGCCAGCACTCGTCGGAGACACCATCGTGTTCGTGCCGTATCCAGCGGCACAGATCCTTGATGGAACAATGCGTGCTGATCTGGCGGCCGTCTCGCGCGCGCTCGCGCGAAATCGCACGGTGTTCGGGCAAGTGGTCGCACGGTGGGGCGCGGCCTTTCCTCGATCCGCCGGGGCCAAGGAAGCGATCGCGGTCTCACTCGAAATGTTGGGGGATCCGGCCGCAGCCGATTCATTTCGTGTGGCGCGAGGGCTTTCCGAAGATCCTACCCAGCGTCTAAGACTTGCCGTCCAGGAGGCGATTGTCCGCATCAAAATCGCGGTGAGCGAGCGGCCAGCCGAACTGAGGTCGGCGCGCATCATGGTTGACTCGATTCTCTCGGCACCCTCGCCGCGAAATGTCGAAGTTGATGAGCTACTTTCCCGTCTTGCGGCCGTAACGGGCCGCTGCCGCGAAGCTGCCACGCGTGCGCGAACCGGACCGCCACCCTCGGTGGTGCCAATTGCGATTCCGCCATCCCTCTTGGCCGACAGTTATGCAGCGTTCACGATGTCGGCCACCGGCTGTCCCTCAGCCGTGATCCTGCCGCGAATTGCTGAGCTGCTGCTTCCAACTGGTGAAAGCGTGCAAGATCGCGACCTCACTGAGTATGGGATATTGGGCGCAGTGATTGCGTTGCGATTTCCAGGGGACTCGGCGGCCATTCAACGACTCGCCGACGCGACCGGTGATTATGTGCTGGTCGCCGAGAGACA
>JANMRE010000115.1:0-5718 GCA_031370885.1 Gemmatimonadaceae bacterium | reverse complement strand
CGACGCTACGCAGTTGGGCCCGGTGCACCTCCAGATCGCCAATCTCCCGCGATCGATTGCCTATTACACCGATGTGATCGGGCTTCGCGTTCTTGAGCAGCACACCGACCGCGCGCGACTTGGTCCGCATGAGGACGACCGTACGCTCATCGTGCTGCATGAGTTCCCCGGTGCTCGACCGGTTCCACGGCGCGGCCGACTCGGACTCTTTCATGTGGCCATACTTCTGCCCGACCGCGCATCGCTTGGTCGCTTCCTCACGCACCTGACCGAACGCAACGAGCATCCCGGCATGTCGGATCACTTCGTGAGCGAGGCGCTCTATCTCAACGACCCGGACGGCTTGGGTCTCGAGATCTACGCGGATCGCCCACGCGAGCAGTGGCGGGCACGCGATCGCCAGTTGGCCATGGGCACTGAGCCGTTGGACGTGCGCGCCGTGCTGGCGGCGGCCAACGGCATGCCATGGACCGGCGCACCAGCCGGCACCACGATAGGTCACGTTCACCTGCATGTAGGCGATCTCGCGCGCGCGTCAGATTTCTATCACGACATGCTTGGCATGGACAAGACGGTCTGGGAGTATCCCGGCGCACTGTTCCTTGGCGCCGGTGGCTACCACCATCACTTGGGTACCAATACGTGGGCGAGCGGCGCCGAGTCGGCGCATCACGATGAAGCGCGACTGTTGGAGTGGACCGTTGAAGTGCCGTCAGCCAAGGACGTACACGCCGTCGCCGAGTCGGCCGCCAAGCGCAACGTGGCCGTGGTCACCGACGGTGACGCGATAGTGCTGCAGGACCCGTGGAGGAACAAACTGCGGGTGCTTAACTGCGGTTGAGCCACCGCAGTTGAGGTACTGCTACTGCAGTTGGGGTACTGCTACTGCAGTTGGGGTACTGCCACTGCAGTTGGGGTACCGACACTACAGTGACCACCACTGCCGTTGATGTACCACAACCGCAGTTGATGTACCACAACCGCAGTTGATGTACCACAACCGCGGTTGTAAAACTGCAGTTGCCTACCGCCTTGAGTACCTCACGTATTTCGCCACGAGGGTACCGCGGGTTGGTGTGCGCCACGGGATGCCGCGATCCAGATCGGTTGGCCATTGACTGGTCCACACCACGTACAAATCTGAACCCGGCGACGATGTCCACCGCACGCGCGCGTTCACGGCGCCGCGATTGGATTCGTTGTCCCACTGCGCGAACAACGTGGTATTCAGTCGCGCACTGGTGGCCACGTCCAGACGCAGCCGTGCGGTTTGCGCGGTGAACCGACGGGTGCTGTCGGTCTCGGTGAGGGAAACCGACGTGCGACCGTACTCCACGCTGACGTTTACATGCGGGGCGAATCGGCCGCGCAGCGACGCGTTCAGTTCCGACGACCGTCCGGTATAGAATCCACCGCGCGCCAGTGTGACATCCAGCCCAATGCGTCGGGCTGACGATCCCTGATACTCGATTTGCGCGCTGTTCCACGCATAGCGGCCAGCGGCAATTTCGGCGCCGTCGAACAGATCGAAGGCCTCGTCCGGAGCGTCGTACCGCCGGTTAAACTCGATCTTGATTTCATCGCCGCTGTCGAATTCAAAACCGAGTGGCGACGAGGTGAGCGATCCGTTCGAGAGGCCGCTCAGCGGACCGGTAGCGCCCAGCGTCCGCACCAACTCACCACTCAGCAACTCCAGTTTCAGTTTGCGCACATGCATGGCAGTGAGCGGTCGGTTCAATACGCCCAGCGCCGACGGGCGCGGCGAAAGCTCGGCCTGCCATCCTATGCGACTGATGCCACGTTGCTGCACAAATCCCAGATCGGGTCGATAGCCGGCGCCCACGCGATCAATACGCAGCACGATATCGGCCACGTCGTTGGGGAAATCGACAATGCCACGCACGTAGTACGGATCGCCCGCCGTGGCACTACCATCGACTGAGGCAGTGCCCAGGACCACCAGATTCTGGCCACGCACCACATACGGCAGATTGATGTCCACACCACCCGCTCCACTGCTGGTGCCGTTGCGCGGTGCGTTGAGCGTGGCCATGGCGCCCACGTAGCCGCGTCCAAGAATGTCGCGCTTCACGCGTCCGACGGCAGCCGTGGCCGACTGGGTGCCCCCGGTATGCGTGGTGAGGAAGCCGATTTGTTGCGCGCCGAATCGTCCCGTCAGTCGCGCACCGGCTTCGAGCGGAATGGGGGTACCGTCGACACCCAGTCCAATACGTCGGCTGTAAAACAGTTGCGTCTGTCGTTGACGACCGAAATCAAAGATGCCCGCTCCCTCAGTGAAGAACGGCCGCTGCTCCGGAAAGAACAGCGGAAAGCGCGTGAGGTTAACCACCTGACGATCAACCTCGGCTTGCGCGAAGTCGGCGTTTGCCGTGAGGTCAAGCGTCAGTGTTGGTGCCGGTGCCAGCTTCGCATCGAGACCCGCACTGCCACGAAATCCGGGCGATCGAGTAGCACTCAGTGAGCCATTGGCGTTCACGCTCCGTTCAGTGAGTGCCCCGGTCGTCACGACATAGGGCCGCAGCTCGGCAATCGCGCGTCGAGGGAGACCATTTTCCAGCAGCCGTGTCGCCTCTTTGAATCCACTCAGTGAGCCGGCGCGTTCGAGAAAGCGAATACCCTCCGTGCGCTTCCAGGCGGCCCACAGCACCGATTCATTCTTCCGTCGAATGAAGCGTCGCACGTTCAGGTCCCAGGCGTCGGCGGCCGCATCCGCATCAACAGGACGATAGCGCAGCGTCTGCCACGGAATCAGCATTTCCGCCTGCCACCCCTCAGCGGTGATGCGCGCCCGACCATCCCAGATGCCGTCCCACTCCCGCGATTCGCTTTCGAAATTGAGCACCTCGGCGTCGTTCAGTGCGCCGTTCGGATTGATGCTGAACAGAAACGCCGTGCGCTTGTCGGCGGTCGGCGACAACATCACCGAAACATGATCGTCGGAGCCGAAGTCGGCGTCGCGCCGCAACTGCGTGCGGCGAATACCCTGTGGTTCGCGATCGTACGCCCAGATACCCACCCACAAGCCTTCCGGTGATCCGACAAACCGCACCACCGTGCGCTCACTGGCCGCCTCACCTTGCTGCGGGTCTCGCTGGGTGAACGTCGTGAGACTATCCGACTGCTGCCATGCGGACTCCGTGAGCACACCATCCAACTTGAGTCCGCGCTGGAACAGAATGCGCGGCGAACGCGGTGAGAGATTGGCGCTGTCGCGCGACTCACTCGTTGACGCGGCGCTGGTTTGCGCATGCAGTCCGGTGGCCGTTACGATCAGCGCGCAGAGCGCCACAGCCGTCACCGGCAGTGCAACGCACGTACGGGATGGGACGGGAAACAGGCGGTGAACAAAACACATCATGGCTCAGTGAATCGAGGGGCGGGATTGCCGCGAGAGCGGCGCCGCAGCAGCATACACCATTGCGCTTGCACGTTGATGACACCCTTTACGCTTCCCATGCCAAAATCTATGTGTTTTCGCCGAGCCGCCATGGGGCTGCTCCCGACGCTCCTGACTCTCCTGACGCTCATAAGCGCGATGCCGCTCGTGCTTGGCGGACAGTCTCCCGCCGGCTTCACAACTGCACCTGCTCTGCCATGGCCACCGGTGGCCACGTTTTCCATTCTCGGTTACGACCCGGCCACCGGTGAAGTTGGCGGCGCGGTGCAGTCGCGGGTGTTCGCCGTTGGCAACGGCGTGTTGTGGGCCGAGGCTGGCGTTGGCGTGGCCGCAACGCAGGCGATTGTCGACGTGAGTTACGGACCTCAGGCCATCGCGTTGCTTCGTCAGGGCGTCAAGCCTGCTGACGTGATCAAACGCGTGTGGGACGGCGATCCCGATCCGCGTCCCGCCGACTGGACGAAGTTCGGTAGGCAATTCGCCGTGATCGATGCGCAAGGCAACGTGGCCGCATACACCGGTCCCAAGGCCACCGAATGGGCCGGCGACAAGCAGGGCAAGTTTTGCACGGCGCAGGGCAACATCCTCGCCAGCGCCGAGGTGGTGAGCGCGATGGTGAAGGCGTTCGAAGACACCGAGGGACATCTGTCACTGCGACTGCTGGCCGCGCTGGAAGCCGGGCAGATGGCCGGTGGTGACAAGCGCGGAATGCAGTCGGCGGCGATGCTGATCGTGAAGAAGGACGGCGGGGTGTGGCTGCACAACGACGTGGTGCTGCGTCTGCAAGTGGATGACAGTCCGGAACCCATCAAGGAGTTGCGTCGCCTGGTGGAGAAGGCGGCGTCACAACGTCGCCCGGTACGTCGATGAGATTGGGCCGCGCCCTCGCGCTGATGGCATGGCCCATGTGGTCGGGTGCGCAGGCGCGACCGCCCGTGCGACCACCAACGCCGCCACGTATCGCAACGGCCGCGCCGATCGCCGTTCCCAATATCATCGTGCTGATGGTTGACGACATGGGGTGGCAGGATCTCTCGGTGCCGCTGTATCGCGACAGCACCTCCGCCAACCAACGATATCTCACGCCGGCGATCGCACAACTCGCCGCGCAGGGCGTGTCGTTTACCGATGCCTATGCGGCCGCGCCGGTTGGCACGTCAACCCGGGCCGCGCTGCTCACGGGCTACCCTGCAGCAATTGCCGCGAACAGCGCGAGCATTCCGTCGCTGCCGCGTTTGTTGCGAACGGCGGGGTATCGAACCATCCACATTGGCAAGACCGACTGGGGTGCGACGGGCGCGAGTGGCGCTGACGCGAAGGCCCTTGGCTTCGACGAAAGTCGCCCTGGCGCCCGACGTGCCGACACACTCACCGCCGACGCGATTCGCGAAATGGATGCTGCACGGTCGATGCAGAAACCATTCTTTCTGTACCTGGCGTACGATGCAGTGCACCTGCCCAGCACCGGCGACTCCCGATTCATCGCGGCGTCGCGCGCGCGGGGTCTTGACGAACGGGATGCGCTGTTTGCATCACTGATTTCTGGTGTGGACGACAGTGTGCGCGACATCGTTTCGTATCTCGACACACGCGCCTTGTCCGCGCGAACGCTGATCGTGCTGTTGTCGGACAATGGTGGAATCACGTCCCCACTGCGCAGTGGGCTGCGCAACCTGCAAAACGCACCGCTTCGCAGCGGGATGGGCTCGGCGTACGAGGGCGGGCTGCGAATTCCCATGATCATTCGCTGGCCGGGCGTGGCGCAGGCCGGCCTGCGTGCGTCCACACCGGTTAGTGCACAGGATCTCTTCCCGACGGCTCTGGTTGCCGCGCGCGTGCCGAACATAACCAGGATTACGCGTGGCATGAGCGGACAAGATCTCGCGTCCACACTCGGGAACACAACCCCTGTACCCTTCGACCGGCCGCTGCTCTGGCATGTCGCCGACTACACCGCCAGCGCCGTTCCGGGCAGCGATCCCTTTTCGGCGATACGCGTCGGCATCTGGAAGCTCATCTACTTCTATGTCGGAAGTCGCTACGAGTTGTACGACCTGTCGAACGACATTGGCGAAGCTCGCGAATTGTCACTGAAACAACCGGAGATTGCCGCCAAACTATCGGAATTGCTGCGTCGCGCGCTGACCGATGCGAACGTGTCGATGCCATTGGACTCGGCGTACGGCCGCCCGTTCGCCTTGCCGGGGAGATTGCTGGTGCCGAAATGACAAAGACGGGAGACTGGAGACGGGAGACGGGAGTAGTATCTGAGGGATGAGGGCTGGGATGAGGGCTGGAGG
>JANMRE010000085.1:0-2404 GCA_031370885.1 Gemmatimonadaceae bacterium | reverse complement strand
CCCGGCGCGCGCGCCGGCCGACCGCTACCTCGTGGTGTTGACATCCACCTCACCTATTTCGCGTACGCAACTGTACGAACGGCTGGCAACGCTCACCGCCGTCGCCCCCGACGTGGCCACCACCATCGAAGCGATTGCGGCAGGACTGTACGTTGGGGTGAAGGGCACCTGGGGCGGGTACTTCGTGGCATGGTAGCCGGAATTTGCTTACCGCGACACCACCACTTCCCGAGCGCCCGCCGACACCGGCACCCGCACCTCCGATCCGCCGGGCCAGCGCACCCACAGTGCCGTTGGCGTGCCCGTGAGCCCCATCACCTGCACCGCGCCGTTTTGCGACCAGTAGCCAGCACCCGCTTGTATTTCACGTACCGGACCCAACACGGTACCGTACACCACACGCAACTGCACTCCCACGCCATCGGGGTTGGTGGCCAACCCTTTCACGCGCACCCGCAGCCCCGGTTTCGCACCACGATTCTCGAACAGCCGCGTAGCCGCACCGTTCTGCGATACCGCGAGGTCAAGCCGTCCGTCGCCGTTGAAGTCCGCGTAGGCGGCGCCACGTTGATCGCCGTACACCTGCACGCCACTGCGCTGTCCGGGTACCGGTGTGAGTGCACCGGCTCCGTTGCCCTGCAGGAGCAAGCCTCGACCCTGATCGTAGCGCGGATTGCCAATCACGCTGGGAAAGAAGTTTTGTGACAGGAACACATCCTCCGCGCCATCACCGTCGAAATCGGCGATGGCCGATGCAAACGCTGGCGACCACTGCGCCTCCCTGGGCAGTGGCGTTGCATCGAAGTGATCCCCGCGATTGATGAACACCATGTGATCGAGCGTGCGCACACGGAGCTGCTCTGCCGAAGCCATGGAAGTGCCGAGTACAGTCTCGACCGACGCATCGGCATACGCCGAGAAGTTGTTCACCCGGCCCAGCACGCCCGCAACCGCCATGCGCACGCGCGCATAGCTGTTGATCGGCGAGAGGCCACTCACCCGCGTGTCCGGCTGACCGAGCAGCATTTCCACTTCACCACCGGCGCCGAACGCGCCGTAGGTGAGCACGAGCGGATGGCTGCTGTCTGCCGCGAGACCGGTATTGCGTCCCCAACTGGTGGCGACAAGATCCATCTTGCCGTCGCCGTTGAGATCGCCCGCGGCAACGCCGTTCCACTGACTGGTCCACGCGGCGAGACCCCAGGAATCGGGTGCCGGTTGCAGCTTGCCGTGTCCATCGTTGAGCAGCAGCGCGATCGAACTCCAGTCACGCGACAGCACCAGGTCGGCATGTCCATCACCGTTCATGTCGGCAAACATCGCCGACGTGACCATCCCCACGTTGCGCATCACGGCGAGATTCGCCGTATCAATCACAAACGCTCCGTTCACATTGCGAAAGAGCCCCGACGAGGCGGGCATGGGGTAGCGTAGCGGGACAGCGCGTGAGCCGACGAACAGGTCCAGTGCGCCGTCGTTGTCGTAGTCACCCAGCGCGATCGGACCCGTTGACGACTGGTGCGAGCCCACCGCTGGCTGCGAGGTTTCGGCGAGCCCGCCGCGCGTGACACCAATCCGCACCGCCGCAGGCTGCGCCATCATGTCCTTTTCGTTCCGCAGCTCCCAAGTTGCCACACCGGCCAACACACTGGTTGCACCGTTTGATGTCATGCCAAGCACCGACGTGAAATCGGCTGGCGCCACCGGACCGCGGACCGCCTGCGGCACGAGTTTCCCACCGACATTGCGAAACACGGCAATGCGTCCGCCCTTGCCCGTTCCGACAAGGAGATCCTCCGCGCCATCGCGATCGATATCGTACCAGGACACGCCGGGACCCGATTGCGACAACGCGTTTGGCAACAGAAATTGCCGATCCCAGTCGTCGAACGCATTCTCCGTGTGTGTGTGCCCGCCGAGTTGCGCGGTGGCGTCGATGAACAGACTCAATTCGGGCGCTGCAGCCGGCGGCGACTTCGTGGCCGACGGTGTTTGCCTGATCTCGTACAGTCGGTTGGGATGCACGCGGGCAATGGTCGTTTGCGTGCCGTTGCGCCAGTCCACCACCAGTCGCGCCGAATCCGACACACCCATCGCGAACGAGATGTCGTAGTCGCTGTGCGACAAGTACAGCCCTCCCACCACCACTTCGCGCACCTGCAGGGGAACGGCGCCCTGATACAGTGTGACCTTGGCACCTACCGCGCGCGTGTTGGGAGCCAAGCCCCGCAGCCGAACGGCAACCCGCGGCGCGGTCGCATCGTTGCGCAACACCAGCGCCGGTGCGCCCAGGCGATTGATCACCACATCCAGATCGCCGTCGCCATCGAGGTCTGCCGAGGCGATGCCGTGCGAAATATCGTCTTCCACGCCAAATCGCCACGCAGTGCTGGCATCTTCAAAC
>JANMRE010000072.1:0-1644 GCA_031370885.1 Gemmatimonadaceae bacterium | reverse complement strand
GGATGTTCGTAAAGGACGGGCCTGCGTCGCGCGCGTTCTTCGCTCGCGCGATCGCACTCGACTCGACGTTTATCGCGCCGTACCGCTTGCTCGCCGCCGCATACAGGAACGCAGGCCTCTTCGACGAGGCGGAGCGCGTGGCCGACAAGCTCGAGGCGCAGCGTCAGCGCCTCTCCTCCTACGACCGGCTGCAGCTGGAGCAAGTACGCGCACAAAACCGTTTCGTCGCGGACGAAATCCTGCCGCTGGTGCAGCAGCTGTACGCCCGAGGCGGGGATCCGATCTACGCATACCTGAGCGGCGAGTGGGCGCTGCAAGTGCTGAAGCCGGGCGTCGCGCTCAAGGCGCTGCAACGTTCCGACTCGATGATGACGGCCTCGGGGTCGGCGGTGCAAGCGCGCGCCGTCGCCCTCGCGCAGCATCAACTCGGGGACTTCCGTGCCGAGCTCGCCGCGCTCGAGCGCGGGACGCGCCTGGTGCCGGCCGGCGCCGTCGAGTACCTCAACACGCGGCTCCGCGCGTACGCGGGGTTGCGCGACGGCGCTGCGGTGCTCGCCCTCGCCGACACGCTGCTCCGGAGCGAGAGTGAACCGAACCAGACGGGGCCCGCCGCAACGGTGCACAGTGGCGCGCGCGAGTTCGAGGCGCACGGCGACACCCAGACGGCCGGCCGCCGGCTTTCGATGGTGCGTGATTGGCTGCAGCGGCATCCCGCCCCGACGCCGACCCTCGCGCGCGAAACCCTCGCCGGTTACCTCTGGTTTGATCTCCGCAACGGCGACGCAGCGGCCGCACACCTCCAGCGGGCCGCGCGCGACACCGGCAACACCGCCGTCACCGCCGTCGGCAACCTGGGCGTCATCGCGGCGCAGCGGGGTGACACGACCCGCGCGCTCGTCGTGGCCGATTCGCTCGGCCGGCAGACGCGGAAGTGGGATTTCGGGCTCAGTACGTGGTGGCGAGGTGCGATCCTCGCCAATCTCGGGCGCCGAGACGAGGCTCTGCAGTTCCTCGGCGAAGCGCGGCGCAATGGACAAGGCATGACCAACTGGCACGTGCATACCGCTCTGCGTCCGCTGCGTGGCTATCCGCCGTTCGAGGCGATGATCAAGCCGGTGAAATAGGGACGCGTGAGCAATCAGACCGACCGCCTCAACACCGCCCTCGCCGGCCGCTACCGCATCCTCCGCCACCTCGGAGAAGGCGGCATGGCGAGCGTGTACCTGTGCGCGGACATCAAGCACGATCGCAACGTCGCGCTCAAGTTGCTCAAGCCCGAGCTCGCGGCGGTGTTGGGCGCCGAGCGGTTCGTGCAGGAGATCAAGACGACCGCGGCGCTGCAGCATCCGCACATTCTGCCGCTGTTCGACAGCGGCGCCGCCGACGGATTCCTGTTTTACGTCATGCCGTTCATCGACGGCGAAACGTTGCGCGCCAAGCTCGATCGCGAAACACAACTCGGCATCGATGACGCGGTGCGCATCGCGCGCGAAGTGCTCGATGCGCTGCACTATGCGCACGAACACGGCATCGTGCACCGCGACGTGAAGCCGGAGAACATTCTCCTGCACGGCGGTCACGCGATGGTGGCGGATGTCGGGATCGCGCTGGCGGTGAGCGCCGCGGCGGGCGGGCGGATGACCG
>JANMRE010000016.1:0-9523 GCA_031370885.1 Gemmatimonadaceae bacterium | reverse complement strand
TCGCCATGGGGCTGCGCAAGCAAGGGGAACTGACGGAAAAGGAAATCACGATCCGCGTTGATGAGGCGCTCGATCTGGTCGACCTTCCGGACAACAACACGCGGATGCCAGCCGAACTCTCGGGCGGCATGCGCAAACGCGTGGGCATCGCGCGGGCGATCGCGTTGCGTCCCAAGTACATCCTGTACGACGAGCCCACCACCGGTCTCGACCCGGTGACGGCGGCGACCATTGATGCACTGATGGTGCGCATGCGCGAACAATTGCATGTCACCGGCATTGTGATCACGCATGACATGCGCAGTGCCTACACCGTGGGGACGCGCATCGCCATGCTGTACGAGGGGCGCGTGCGCGCGGTCGGCACAATCGATGAGATCCAGCACAGCACCGATCCCATCGTGCGCCAATTCATTGAAGGACGACCGACCCTTGAGGGGTCGGCACCGCTGATCGGCACGTGAACGACGACGCGGAGTTGGGCCGCGCGCCCGACGGGGAGCCAGATGAGGCGACGACGTCGGCCGAACCGCGCACGCGATCCGGGCGTGCCAGCCTTGAGACGTCCGCGGGCGGTGTCGTGTACCGGGTCGACGACGGCCAGCCGCTATTCCTGGTCATTCGCGACAGCTATCGCAATTGGGGCTTCCCGAAAGGACATCTCGAAGTCGACGAACAGCCGTACGCCGCGGCCGTGCGCGAAGTGCGCGAGGAAACCGGCATCGAAGCGCTCGAACTGCATGGCGAGATCGACACGATCGACTGGTTTTTTCGCTTTCGCGGTCGACTGGTGCACAAGGTCTGTCATTTCTATCTCATGCGCACCGGCAGTGCGCACACCAAACCGCAACGTGCTGAGGGTATCACCGCGTGTCGGTGGGCGACCTACGAAGACGCGGCGAAGCTGGTGTCGTACGCGAACGCGCGCGAGGTTCTGCTGCGGGCGCATGCGATGGTGATGGGGCATCCGCTCGAGCCGGAGTCTCACGCGTCAGACACGGTGCCGATCGCACCGGAGTCGCGCTGATCATGGTGTCCGCGACACGCACCGGTGCAGACAGTCCCGGCACCGTCCTCTGTCTGGTGGCGTTGCTGAAGCGTGAGCGCACGCGCGTATTAATTCGGTCGGCGTTTCCACGACGACGCGCCCATGTGCTCCTGCTCAAGTCGCCCGCCGAACTCGATGAGCAGCTGACCAGGCAATTGGTTGATGCCGTCATCATTGATGCGGGCGCCGGCGAAGACGCGGCGCGGCTGGTCGCGCGGGCCGACGACTTTCAGAGTGTGCCGTTCGTGCTGATGACGTCCCTGCTTCCCGCCGATGCGCCGTTGCTGGCCCGGGCAGCGGAACATGGCGTGACCGACGTCCTCATCGACGGCGTGGACGACGCCGTGGCGCGCGAAATTGTCCTTCGACATGCGTTTTCGACGCGCTTCGAGCGCGCGTTGAGCGACCCACCGGCCCTGCTGCGCCTTGAGACCCCGCTGCAATTAGCCGTGTGGCGAAGTGTGGTGCGCCGCGCCGGTCGACCCGTGCGCACCGATCAACTGGCGCGCGAACTCAGTGTTTCGCGCGAACATTTGTCACGCAGTTTCGCGGTGGGTGACGCGCCGACACTGAAGCGGGTGATCGACCTCGTGCGCGTGCTCGCGGCCGCCGAGCTGGCGAAGAACGCCGGCTACGACGTGCGTGATGTGGCGCAGGTATTGGGCTTCGCCAGTTCGTCGCACCTGTCCAGCACGACGCAGCGCTTGGTGGGGGCGAGGGCGAGCTCGCTCACGCGTCTCCGGGCCGTTGATCTATTGGAGAGGTTTCAAAACAGCAGATGAACAACTGCAGTTGGGGTACTGCCACTGCAGTTGGGGTACCACTACTGCAGTTGAGGTACCACAACTGCAGTAGTAAGGCATACTATTGCGGTTGTGGCAACCGCTGTGGCAGTACCCCAACTGCAGTGGCAGTACCCCAACTGCAGTGGTACGCAACCGCAGTGGCTCTACTGCAGTCATTCAAGCGCCTTGTGCAACGCCAGTATCATTCGACGGATCACCGACAGTTCGTCGCGGACGTCGAGCGCCGTCTGCGGATCCATTGCGGCGAGATCGAGCAGGAGCGCGAGATGACTGTCTGATTCGTTTGCCGACCCGAGTGCGATGCTCAGATAGCGTCGGAACTGTGGTTTCGTGGGCTGCTCAGCCCCCTCGGCGATATTGGCGTCGATGGATTCCACAGCGCGCCGAAGTTGGAGAACGGTATTCGGGGCCCGCCCACGCACCTGAGACGCTGTCAGGTGGTAGATTCGCACGGTGAGCGCATGCGCGCGCCGCCAAACGACGAGGTCTCGATGGGAAGCCATGGGCAACTATACGGCACCCAGCCTGTCCGACCATCACCGTTTCCGTGCACGGTTACCGCAGGAGCGCAACTGCAGTTGAGGTACTTCAGCCGCAGTTGAGGTCTTTCAACCGCAGTTGAGGTACCACAACCGCAGTTGAAGTACCACAACTGCAGTTGACATACCACAACTGCGGTTGCCGTTACCGCCGTTAACGTTATCTTTCACAAGCTGTGGCCGAAACGGATCCTACCCCCGTTTCTGACTCGTTGTCTTCCGCTTTCCTCGCACTCGCATCATGGCTACTCAGACCGCCCTTCGCCCCGGCGAAATCAAGGACATCCTCCTCCGTGAGATTGCCGCTGCCGACCTTGCCGACCTGAACGTCGAAGAAGTCGGGACAGTGCTGGAAGTGAAGGACGGCATTTCCCGCATCTACGGACTCGGCAAGGCCATGGCCGGCGAGATGCTCGAGTTTACGGCCTCGGAAACGAAAACCGTGATTACCGGTCTCGCGCTCAACCTCGAAGAAGACAACATTGGCGCGGTGGTACTCGGCGACTATCTGCAGCTCAAGGAAGGCGATGAGGTGCGGCGCACTGGCCGCGTGCTGGAAGTGCCGGTCGGTCCCGAAATGATCGGTCGGGTGGTCGACGCCCTCGGGCGTCCCATTGATGGTTTGGGTGACATCCACACGACGCACACGCGCAAAGTCGAGTCGCCGGCACCGGGTATCATTGTGCGCCAGCCGGTGAAAGAGCCGCTGCAAACGGGCATCAAGTCCATCGACGCGATGATTCCGATAGGTCGGGGCCAGCGTGAGTTGATCATCGGCGACCGCGGTACAGGCAAGACGGCCGTCGCCGTGGACACGATCATCAATCAGAAGGGCACCGGCGTTATTTGCGTGTACGTCGCCATCGGTCAGAAGGCGTCAACCATCGCGTCGGTAGTGGAACGACTGCGCCAGACCGGCGCGCTGGAGTACACGATCATCGTGGCGGCGTCCGCATCCGATCCGGCGCCCATGCTGTACATCGCGCCCTACTCGGGCTGCTCGATGGCCGAGTACTTCATGTACAACGAAGGCAAGCCCACGCTGTGCGTGTACGACGACTTGTCCAAGCAGGCGGCGGCGTATCGTCAGTTGTCGCTGGTGCTGCGTCGGCCGCCGGGCCGCGAAGCCTATCCAGGTGACGTGTTCTATCTCCATAGCCGCCTGCTGGAGCGCGCCGCGAAGTTGCGCGAAGACGACGGCGTGGTGGATGGCAAGAACATTCTCAAAGCGGGCGGTTCACTCACCGCGCTGCCCATCATTGAAACACAGGCCGGTGACGTATCGGCGTACATCCCGACGAATGTCATCTCGATCACGGATGGCCAGATCTTCCTCGAGACCGACTTGTTCAACGCCGGTGTGCGTCCTGCTGTGAACGTTGGTATCTCGGTGTCACGCGTCGGCGGTTCAGCGCAGATCAAGGCCATGAAGGGCGTGGCTGGTCGCTTGCGACTTGATCTGGCGCAGTACCGCGAGCTGGAAGCGTTCGCCGCGTTTGCGTCCGACCTCGATGCCGCCACCAAGCGTCAGCTCGATCGCGGCGCGCGCACGGTGGAAATTCTCAAGCAGGGGCAGTACGCGCCATTCACCGTTGAAGAGCAAGTGATGGTGATTTACGCCGTGTCGAACGGTCTGCTCGACACACTGCCGGTCTCGCAGATCCGCGCCTGGGAAAAGGGTTTCCTGGAATTCGTGAAGTCACAATTCCCTCAAGTCCCCGACGCGATCCGTACAACCAAGGCGCTGTCGAAGGAAATGGAAGCCGACCTCAAGCGCGCCATCGAGCAGTACGGAAAGAAGTAAGGACTACTCCGTACTCAGTTGAAGTACTCCGTACTCAGTTGAAGTACTCCCTACTCAGTTCCTCGTACTTAGTACTTCCTACTTCCTAACTTTCTACTCTGTTCCATGGCCAAAGGCCGAGAACTCAAAGGTCGCATCAAGTCCGTCGAGAACACGCGCAAGATCACGCGGACGATGGAGATGGTGGCCACGTCCAAGATGAAACGCGCCACTGATCGCGTCGCGGCCGCGCGTCCCTACGCCAATGCGCTGGGCGACATGCTTGGGCACCTGTACTCGTCCGATCTGGCCCAGCAGTTTCCGTTGCTGCGTCGTCCAAAACACACGAAAACCGTGGCGCTGGTGCTGATCACGGCCAATCGCGGCTTGTGCGGTGGGTTCAACGCCAACCTGATCAAGGAAGCGCGCGCCCGCATCGCCGAGTGGGAATTGGTCGGCATCACGGTCGAAATGCACATTGTGGGCAAGAAGGGCATTGGGTTTTTCAAGTATCTGGGGAAGCCCATCGCTTCGCAGCACACCGACATCACCGACAAACCGTCGGCGGCCGATGCCGCGCGACTGGTGGACGGTCTGATGACCCGGTTCGCAGCCGGCGAGCTGGACGCGGTGTACGTGACCAGCACGAAGTACAAGTCGGCACTCACCGCGCCACCGGGCACTACGGCGGTCTTGCCGGTGACGCCACCCACTGGTGTGGGCGCGACTCGTGATTTCCTGCTCGCTCCTTCGGGAGCCAAAATTCTGGAAGCGTTGCTGCCCGCGTATGTTCGCAACGCCGTGTATCGGTCGCTGGCCGAAGCGGAAGCTGGGTTTCAGAGCGCTCAGCGCACGGCCATGAAGAACGCAACGGACAACGCGACCGACCTGCTGCAAGTGTACAAGCGGACGTACAACACGGCCCGCCAGGCTCAGATCACGCAGGAAATCGCCGAAATCGTCGGCGGTGCCGCGGCGCTGTAAGAGTACTTTCGCACCACATTCCTCAACGCATTCGTCTCATGGCTACTACGGTCGCTTCCAACGCAATCGGCAAGATCATCCAAGTCATCGGCCCCGTCCTCGACGTCGAATTCGAGACGGACTCGCTGCCTGAGCTGTATAACGCGCTGCGCATCGACGCGGTCGCGCCAAGCGGCCAGACCATTTCGGTTGTCGTCGAAGTACAGCAGCATATCGGTCGCAACCAGGTGCGCGCCGTGGCCATGTCCAGTACGGACGGGGTGACGCGTGGCATGGAGGTGACGGATACGGGCGCGGCCATTTCGGTGCCGGTTGGCGCGCCGGCGTTGGGCCGCATTCTGAACGTGTTAGGCGAGCCCGTGGATGACGGCGCACCGATCCCGGCCGATGCGTTACGCTGGCCGATTCATCGGAAGCGCCCCGACTTCGTGAATCTCGAACCGAAAACGGAAGTCTTCGAGACCGGCATCAAGGTGATCGACTTGGTGGCGCCCTTCGTGAAGGGTGGCAAAATCGGGCTCTTCGGCGGTGCCGGGGTTGGCAAGACGGTCATCATTCAGGAGCTCATCAACAATGTCGCCAAGGGTCATGGCGGCAAGTCGGTGTTCTGCGGCGTGGGCGAGCGCACGCGCGAGGGGAACGATCTCTACCTCGAGTTCAAGGAAGCGGGCATTCTCGACAAGGTGGCGCTGATTTACGGTCAGATGAACGAGCCGCCGGGCGCGCGATTGCGCGTGGCGCTCTCCGGGCTCACCGTTGCCGAGTATTTCCGCGACGTGGAGAACGCCGACGTGCTCGTGTTCGTGGACAATATTTTCCGTTTCACGCAGGCCGGGTCGGAAGTGTCCGCGCTGCTGGGCCGCATGCCCAGCGCGGTGGGATATCAGCCCACCCTGGCGTCGGAGATGGGCGACTTGCAGGAACGCATCACCTCCACCCGCAATGGCTCAATCACGTCGGTGCAGGCCATTTACGTACCGGCCGACGATCTGACCGACCCGGCGCCCGCTGCCGCGTTTGCACACCTGGACGCGACCGTCACGCTCAATCGCAAGATCACCGAGCTGGGCATCTATCCTGCCGTGGACCCACTCGACTCGGGCTCGCGAATTCTCGACGCGCAATACGTGGGCGAGCGTCACTACACTGTTGCATCCACGACGAAACAAATTCTGCAGCGCTACAAGGAACTGCAGGACATCATCGCCATTCTTGGCATGGACGAACTGTCCGAAGACGATAAAAAGGTTGTCGGGCGCGCGCGCCGTCTGCAGCGATTCATGTCGCAGCCGTTCGCAGTGGCCGAACAGTTCACAGGTATTCCCGGCAAGTACGTGAAGCTCGAGGAAACGATTTCGTCGTTCGAGCGCATCTGCGCGGGGGAATTCGATCATTTGCCGGAACAGGCGTTCTTTATGGCGGGCGGCGTGGACGACGTGGTGGAAAACGCCAAGAAATTCCAGGGGTGATCGTGAGTGACGCGTTGCAGGTCTCGGTGATCTCACCCGAACGGGTGCTGTTCGAAGGGGCGGCGCGTGCCGTCATCGCGCCGTCGTTCGACGGCGAGCTGGGAATTCTGTCGATGCACGCGCCGTTGATGACGTTGTTGGGACGCGGCACGCTGCGTGTAACGACATCAGACGGTGAACGACGCTTCAGCGTGGATGGTGGCTTTCTGCAAGTGGTGGACAATCAGGTGCGCGTGGTGACGGAGCGCGCCGAAGCGATCGGGGCGGTGACCTGAGCGTTTTGACGTCCGGGTTCCGGGCGAACTGCGACTTCTGTTGCGTTGTACTGCTTCGGGGCGCACTGGAACGGTGAAGGGCATGGCGGCCGGAGCGCGTATCGTGTGGTCATGCACAATCCCACCAATCTCCGCGTGCTTGAGCGTGCGTTCGCGCTGGTCGTGGCACTGCACCGGGCCAGTCTGAAGGAGACCTCGCGCGCTGCAAGCCGTGCGCCGGGGCTGTGCGGCCAGCTTTTGCGCGCCGCCACCGCGATTTCCTCGCACATCGTGGAGGGCGCCGGACAGGCCACCGGAGCGCAGTTTGCGCGGTTTCTGTCAATGGCTATTTCGTCCGCAACCGAAACCGAGCATCAACTCGAACTCGCGGTCGCCCTCGAACTGTTCCCCAACTACGGGTCGCGATTTGTCGAGGAAGTCCGTGAGATCCGGCGAATGCTCCATGGGCTTCGCAAGCGGGTACTGGACGACGCGGATCGCGGAATGGTTGAAAGGGGCGTTATTGAAGAGCCCGCTAATGGTCGAAATCTCAGTGATGGAACGAATTAGTGACGCCAACGCGTGGGCGATTGTTAGCGAATTGTCGATGGCTGGGTCGGGGCAGTGTCGAACCGAGGCGAAATCGCGCCTCGTGATTTGCTCGCAACCCCCGATGCGTCATTGACACGACCGACGCTCACGCTAGCTTGCCGCCCAGCGTAGTCGTCATCGCAATCGGTTTGGTTCCAGAGCGGTCGTTGTGACCGTCTCCACCGTTTTCTTTCGTGCCGTCGCGTCCGCGCGAGGGCGCGGTTGTCCGACTTGGTTCCCCGACCGACGCGTGCTGCGCGATCGGTTTCTCAGTGTCGCAGGAGCAACGTGACGGGAACGGACCTTCGGTTCGCCCGTGAGTTGCTGCTGCGGCGTGGCATACGTTTGGCGCGTTGGTGCATCGCGTCGATCGTTCGTCTCGTGGCACTACCCTCCCGGAGGAGCAGATGAAGTTTCTCGGACGTCGTTGGCTGTTTGCGACGGTCCTCGGTGCGGCCTTGGCTACACCGTTCGCCGTCACGCAGGCCCAGACCGGCAAATTGACCGGCATGGTGACTGACGCAGAAACCGGTCGGCCAATCGAAGCTGCGGCCGTGGTGATCACCGGCACAACGCTTGGCTCCATCACCAGCAGCAGTGGCCGGTTCTTCATCATCCAGGTGCCGCCGGGTACCTACACCGTGGCGGCGCGACGCCTAGGCTTCCAAAGCGTGCAGGCGACAAACGTCCAGATCACGATCGACGGGACGCGCGAACAGAACTTCAAATTGAAGGCGTCCAACCAGACACTGGCCGCGATCACGGTGCAGGCCGACCAGACACCGCTAATCGAGCGCAATCAGGTTGGTTCGGCGTCGGTGGTGACCGCCGAACAGATTCAGTCGCTCCCGGTCACGAGCATCGCGGGCGTGCTGGCGTTGCAACAGGGATTTACCGAAGTGCCCAATAACACGTCAGTGATTTCGCTGGCGGAAGAGCAACGCAGTACGACGCAGCCCATCCGCGTGCGCGGCGGTCGTGGCGGCTCGACGCTTTCGATGATCGATGGCATTCCGATCAACAACCCGCTGTTTGGCAGCGACGTGGTGAGTCTCAACCCGCTCGCGGTGCAGCAGGTGAACTTCCAGCGTGGCGGCATGGACCCGCAGTACGGCAACGCGCTGTCCGGCGTGATCAATCAGGCCGTGCGCGAAGGGGGTTCGGAAGTATCCGGCTCGATCAACTTCCAGAACTCCACGCTTCCCGGTGCCCTCTTTGGCAACGAGCAGGACAAGCTGCTCGGTCTCAATCTGTTGAACGGCTATCTCTCGGGTCCGGTCCCCGGTACCAACGCCAAGATTCGTTACGCGGTGTCGGGCCAGGTGCAAAGCCAGGCAGCGCGCGTACTCCGTTTTGACAACGACGTGTTCACGGCCAACGGCTCGCAGTCCATTCTCGGGCGTGCGGATGATCTGCCGCCATCCAACCGTGATCTGAACGGCGGGTGGCAGGGGTACGGTGGCAACCAGAACTCCCAAGTGGTTGGGAAGCTGACGTTCCTGCCGTTCAACAACACCACCATCAAGGTGACGGCGGTAGGCGCCGAGCGCGCCACGCGCAACTACGATCGCCGTCTGTACTACAACTATCGCGGCGATCCGCTCAAGCTGGTGAACAACCGTGCCGACTCGTTGAACATCCTAACCGACGGTGGGAATCGTTTTTCTCAGGACCTGATGCAGCCGTCAGTGAGCGACAAGGGTCGGGTAATCATTGGCTCCCTGGAACAGCGTTTCGGTCGCAGCAACGTGCAGGTGCGCGTCGGTCAGACCACGTTCGAGCGCGTCACCTGCCCGTACTTCCTGGGTACCTGTATTCCGGGGCCGTTCTTCCGCCCCAATTTCGACCAGAACTTCCTGAGCCCGTCGCCGACCGTGGCCGGCGGTGACCGCATTCCCGATGCCGGTATCGTGGACGGCGTGTATGGCGGCGAGAATTTCACGACGCGCACGTTCAAGGCCGACGTCCAGTCGCAGGTCACCGACCACAACAACCTGCAGTTTGGTGCGCAGTTCGTGCAGCACGACCTCGAGTACAAGGACGTCGGCG
>JANMRE010000824.1:0-2390 GCA_031370885.1 Gemmatimonadaceae bacterium | reverse complement strand
CCGTGCGTATCCTTACCGCCACCAACCTCAAACCAAAACGCACAATTCGTATCGCGCTGTGGACCGGCGAAGAGCAGGGACTCATCGGGTCGCGCGCCTGGGTGAAGGATCATTTCGGAGTGCGCGATTCGCTGAAGGCCGCTGCCGCAAAATTCTCGGCGTACTTCAACCTCGACAACGGCACCGGTGCCATTCGCGGGGTCTTTGAGCAGGGCAACGCGGCCGCCGCACCAATCTTCAACGCGTGGATGAAGCCGTTTGAAGACAAGGGTGTGAAAACGGTGACGCTGGCCAACACGGGCGGCACCGATCACCTCTCGTTCGACGGCGTTGGGTTGCCCGGCTTCCAGTTCATCCAGGATGAGGTGGAATACGGCACACGCACGCACCACTCCAACATGGACACCTACGAACGCGTGCAGGAGGCGGATATGAAGCTCAACGCCGCCGTTATCGCCTCATTCGTGTACCACGCCGCCAATCGTCCGGGCTTGTTCCCGCGCAAACCACGCATCACGCCGTAGTCATTGGCTCGCCGAGCGATGCGCTCACTCGTAAGATTGAGTCCATGACCGCATCGCCCGCCCCCACCGAGCTCGAAACCCGCCTGTCGGGCCGCTATCGGGTAGAGCGACTGCTGGGCCGCGGCGGCATGGGTGCCGTGCATCTGGCTCGCGATTTACAACTCGACCGGTTGGTGGCGATCAAGGAGCTGCCTGAAGAATTTGCCAACGACCCCGCCTTGCGCGAGCGGTTCGTACGCGAAGTCAAAATGGCTGCGAGTTTTTCGCATCCCAACATTGTGCCGGTCTATGCGGTCGAGGAGCAAGGGAACGCACTTGCCTTCGTGATGGGATTCGTGGAAGGCGAAAGCCTTGCCGAACGTGTGCGACGTGCGGGGCCGCTATCGGCGCGTGAGGCGGTGCGCTTGTTGCTCGATGTGGCCTACGCGTTGGCGTATGCACACGGTCGCGGCGTGGTGCATCGCGATATCAAGCCGGACAACATCATGATCGAGCGCGCGACGGGTCGCGCACTGCTCATGGACTTCGGTGTGGCGCGATCCATCGAATCGGCGCCCACCGTGCAACCGGGAATGACGCGCGTTGGCGAAGTGGTAGGCACGCCCGAGTACATGAGCCCCGAGCAGGCCACTGGAGAGGAGCTGGACGGACGAAGCGATCTCTATTCACTGGGACTCGTGGCCCACTACGGGGTGACGGGATTGGTGCCGTTCAGCGGTGACAGTGCAGCCCGCGTGCTCATGCGTCAGCTCACGGAAACATTGCCACCCTTGTCGTCGGTTCGCGGCGACTTGCCGCCAACGTTGGCGTCGGCCATCGATCGGTGTCTCGCCAAGGCGCGCAGCGACCGCTTTGCCAATGCGGGCGCGCTGATCGAAGCGCTCGATGCGGCGCAGGCGGCAGCACCCGAAGTGCCGCTGGCCGTCCGGTTGTTCGCCCAGGAAGCAGAGACACTCGGCACCATTGTGGCATTTGTGTGTTTCTTCGCGCTCATACTGCTCACCACCAAAGCCACCGACGTCGGCGTGTTCGACCGGTTGATTCCGGTGGTCGTCATGTGTTCGGTGTTGGTTGGCCGGATCCTGCAAACTCGCGCTGAGGTACGCCGCCTGTTGAGCCAGGGATTCTCGGTCGACGCCGTGATCCAGGGACTGCGGCTAACCGTTGACGAGCGGGAAGCGCGTCGAGCCCAGTTGCGGCTTGATGCAGACGTCGTACAGCGACGAAAACGCACCGCACGCGTTGGAGTGTTCATGGTGCTGGTGTCGGTCGTACTGGTGCGTACGGCGTTCGCGCTGCGCACCGGTGTACCGGGCGATTATCGCACGCCCATACCGGCCGCGATGATGCTCTTCTCGGGGCTGATATGCGTTGGTTTCGGCATGGTGCTGCTCATGCGCAGTCCATTGCGGGCGCCCCTGTTCGAACGAATATTCCGCACGCTGTGGCTTGGAGCGCCCGGTCGGTGGTTCCTCCGATCGGCGGCACCGAACTCGTTCGCGAACAGTGTGACCAATCGTGCGAAGGCCCTGGTGGTCACCACCGCCATTGCTCCTGTGGCCGACGCACGCCTTGCCGCCCTCGAGGCGCGACTGGCGCGCCTCGAGAACGACCTCAAGGCGAAGTAACGCCTCGCGGTACACCGTGCATCACAGTTCCCGTCCCTTCCGATACTCGCGCGTCAGGTACTGATTCGCCTCGGGAATGTTCGTGATCTTCATCGCGGCGCCGTCGTAGAGCACCTTTCGACCCTGACCGGCGCGCAATGCGGCGATGGCCAACAACATTGTTTCCGTGAGTGGGGCCGCGAGTGAGAACGGCGAACTGGCCTTGGCTTCGCCTTTTGCCGCAGCCACCCAGTTCATC
>JANMRE010000807.1:0-2057 GCA_031370885.1 Gemmatimonadaceae bacterium | reverse complement strand
GCGCGCGAGCGCCCGTTCGCGCCGATTTCGCGTTTCAGCACCAGCAGTTCGTCGTCGGACTCGATGCCGCGCGCGTCGAGCACGTCACGCACGGGGTCACCGATCCTGAGCTCGAATACTCCCTCGACCAAGGCCTTGTCGGTTCCTGAGCGAACGCGATCGGACGCCGCCCGTTCGCCCAGCAGCATGCCCAGCGCACCTACGATCAGTGACTTCCCCGCACCCGTTTCGCCGGTGAGTACGTTGAGCCCTTCGGACAGCGGCAGCGTGACGGTATCGATGACGGCCACGTTGCGCAGGCGCAGCTCGATGAGCATTCGTGAAACGACCGGGATGACGGATCAGACGGTGTCGCCGTCTCGTTCACTCAGTCCGCCCCAACCGAACTTCCGGCGCATGCGGCTGAAAAACGTCGTGCCCGGAAAGCGCACGATGTGCACCGGGTTGGGTGCACGACGGACCACCAGGGTTTCTCCACTCGTGAACGTAGTGCCAACCTGTCCATCAATAGTTACCAAGAGTTCATCCGGCCCATCTTCCGCGCGCACCTTGACCTCCACCTGCGGCGGCAGCACGAGCGGACGCATGGCCAGTGTATGCGGCGAGACCGGTGTCAACACGATGCTCTCGACGGTGGGCACGACAATGGGGCCGCCGGCCGAGAGTGAGTACCCGGTGGATCCGGTAGGCGACGACAACACCAGCCCGTCGGCCGAGTACGTCCCAATCAACTCGTCGTTGACGAACACCGATAACTTGACCACGCGCGCGAATCCGCCCTTATGCAGCACGACGTCGTTCAACGCCAGCCACTCACAGCGCTGGTGTCCGAACCGATCGAGCGCGCACGACGCCAGTGCCATCCGCGCTTCGGAGGCAAAGTCCCCGCCGGCAAAACGACGCACACCCAACTCGAATTCATCGCCGCTGCAACTGGTAAGGAAGCCCAGCCGGCCGAGATTGATACCGAGAATCGGCACCGAGTATCCGTTCAGGAATCGCGCGCCGCGCAGCAACGTGCCGTCACCGCCCAAGGTGAACAACGCGTCGATCTGATGCGGATCCTCCAGACGGTCGCCCTCTTCCGCGATTTCCCAGAGTTCCGGCTCGAACGCCAGCGTGAGGCCAAGCGCGGGGGAAATGTCCAGCAGGGTACTCAGGATGTCGGGTAGCCCAACGTATCCGCGATGACCGATGATGCCGACCCGCATCAGCGGGCCAACGCGTCGGAGGTGTGCAGCGCGCGCACCCGGTTGGCAATGCCAGGCGCATCCAGATCGAGCGACGCCAGTTGTCTGGCGCGCGACGCCGAATAGATGATGCGATCGGGAACGCCGTGCGTTTGTACGCGAATCGTCGGATCGAGTTGCAGAATGATCGCGCACATGTAGGCACCGAATCCATTCACCACCGTGCCCTCCTCCACCGTGAGTACGTTCGTGTGCTCGGCGAGGATGGCATTGAGCGTCACGCTGTCATACGGCTTGAGATACCGACAGTTAACCACGGTCACGTGCAGTCCGTCGGCGGCGAGTGCGTGCGCGGCCTGCAGTGACGTCTCGACCATGGTCCCGACCGCGAGGATCGCGATGTCGTGTCCCTGTCTGACCACGTCCCACGTCCCGTACGGTGTCGCGGCGATCTGCGACATCGCGGGTGGAGTATCCGGGCACGCGTCACGCGGATAGCGCAGGCAGAACGGACCAGTGGTGTGCTCGACCGCCGCGCGCAACAGACCCAACATCTCTTCGCCGTTGCGCGGCGCGGTAACCGTCATGCCAGGCACCGCCAGCATGTAGGGAATGTCGTACATCCCCATGTGCGTCTCGCCGTCTTCTCCCACCAGTCCGGCCCGATCCATGGCGAAGACTACGGGCAGGTGCTGAATCGCCGCATCATGAATGATGTTGTCGTAGGCGCGCTGCAGGAATGTGGAGTAAATGGTGACGATGGGTCGCAACCCTTGCGTGGCCAGTCCGGCTGCGAAGGTCACGCCATGACCTTCCGCGATCCCCACGTCGAAGAAACGCGACGGGAACGCCTTGGCGAACGGCCCA
>JANMRE010000796.1:0-1030 GCA_031370885.1 Gemmatimonadaceae bacterium | reverse complement strand
TCCCGATGACATCAGGAGCACGTCGCGAATGGTGACGCCGTCGTAGGCGCTGCCCGCCAGCACCGGGACGTACTTCGTGACCGGGTCTGACAACGAGGTGATGGCGCCATCCTTCAGTGCGGCACCAATGAGGGTGGACGTCACCGACTTCGCCACCGACATCGACATCCATCGCGTGCGCGCGCTGTTGCCGAACCGGTATCGTTCCAGCTTCAGGCGTCCATCCTTGATCACCAGCAGCCCGGCAACGCGATTCAGGCGCAGATAATCGGCCAGATCGTAGTCGCGTCCGTGATCGCGAAAGCGCACCGTGCGCAACGGTGTGGTGGCAGGTCGCAAGGGAAACGGTCGCGCGGATGGCGTCACGGTGCGCGTGGGCAGCAATCGATCGATGTTGCGAAACGTGTTCACCGCCATCGCCGGCGTCAGCACGCCATCGTAGATCTGGCGCAGCGTGCCAATCGGTTCTTTTGCGTGTGGATAGGCGGTAGAAGGGGCTGTTGCCCTCCGCTGCTGCGCGCCGAGTGCTCCCGACACGAGCACGAGACCGGCGATGATTGAACGATGCGACATGCAGTGTCTCGCGCGAAAGAGTGAGGCAAGATACGTCGACAACGCGCCAATTGTGCGCAATTGCCTTCTTCGTGCTGTTGCCCTAGCGTTGCATATCATGACTTCCTCCTATGACGTGATCGTCGCCGGACTTGGCGCGATGGGCAGTCTCACACTGCATCATTTGGCGCGGCGCGGGCATCGGGTGCTGGGTCTCGATCGTTTCACACCGCCGCACACCATGGGCTCGTCGCACGGCCAGTCGCGCATCATTCGCGAGGCATATTTCGAAGATCCGCGCTATGTGCCGTTGGTCCAACGTGCCTACGAGTGCTGGGACACGCTCGAGAAACAGAGCGGCGTGCCGCTGTTCCGCCAAACCGGTGGGCTGATGTTGGGTCCGCCGGATGGAATGCTGGTGCGCGGCGCGCGGCTCAGCGCGGAGTTGCATCAGCTGCCGCACGAGCTCCTCGATGCG
>JANMRE010000784.1:0-8237 GCA_031370885.1 Gemmatimonadaceae bacterium | reverse complement strand
ATGTTCAAGACCGCGGCGGGGATCGACGTCGTGCACGTTCCGTACAAGGGCGCGCCCGAGATCATCACGTCGATGCTGTCGGGGCAGACGCAGTTCGGATTTCCGACATTTTCAACCGCATTGCCGCAGTGCTCGCCGGGTAATTAAATGGTTTTTTTCTTTTTGTCATTTGCGCCGCCTGCCCCCCCCCCCCCCGCGGTTCGATCACATCACCGCGCCGCTTGCACCGCCGCTCCGATCGACAGCCGAATCTTGATTGCTTTGTGGTATCTCGTGGCCGGTATCGTCGTTGGTCCGGTATCCGATTTCGCAGTATAGTCTATCCCTAGTCTATCCCATATCTCCGTTCACTTGGGGCCCCGCGTCGGCGGACGGCCGCCGTGTTCACCCGTCGCGACCCTTCACGACCCGCACCGTCACCGACAGTTGCCCCACGTGTCGCATACCGTGCTCGGCGCCGTGCACCAGGCACCCGATCACGGTGGACGGTAGCTGTGCCCGCCCCACTCCGCGCCAGGCTCCGAGCGTCGTGCGGTCGATTGTCGTGAGCTCTGCGACCGCTGACTCGATCGTTGCATCGAGTTCCGCCAGCATCGCCGGCACATCCGCCAATGCAATCGTTGGTGCGCGCTCCCTCGCCAGCGCCGCCCGCTGCACGTCCGTCAGCGCCTCACCGCGCGCATAGGCAAAGAGTCGGTCTACCACACCAGCAATGTGGCGTACATGGAACGCCGCCGACGCCACACCGGCCGGGCGCGCGTTCCATTGAGCCTCGGTAAGACCGAGCACCATCTCAGCCACACTTTCGCGAATCTGCAGCAGCATGTGCGCCACGGGCTGCAGCACGTCGGGCACGCCGGCTACCGGACCGCGTTGCCACCATTCTGTTTCGGCCATCGTCGTAAGGGTGTGGAGAATGAATCTGGTGTCGCTGAGGTCTCGACACTCTGACGGTAGAGGGTGCACGCGGCGCGGTGACGTGATTTAAACCGCAGGGAGCGCAGGGGGCGCAGAGGACTAATCGGAAGAAACGATTTCAAGCGCGCTGGGCAATTCGAATATGACCGAACACATGAATTCCGCCAGCCGCTGACGGGACGCGCCTTCATCTGGCGTTGTCTCACGATTCGCCGCCGGGATCTCGCGCGCTTATGGCGAAACGAGTTGTTCGGTTGCATGTTGTGGGCTGGATGGACTAAGCCCGCTACTTTTCTTTCTCGTTTTCACCACAACAAGCCATAGGAATGGCCGACCAAACCTCACGAACCTTGTTCATTCACGACGATTTGACGGACTTGCGCCGAAGCGAATTCATGGCATGGAGGGTGCCATTCGCGAGGCTCGCCATGCCCACCTCTCAAAAAGGGAAATCACAATGATTCGACGACATCTCGGTGCTACACTGCTTTCGATCGCACTTGTAGTACCGGCTGGTGCACAATCCAGCCTTACGGCCAACCGAACGCTTGCTGTCGGCACCGCGTCGTATACGATGTTCACCGTCACAACCGCTGGCACGTTTGATATCTGGACGACGTCCCGCCTGGGAACTGGTGGAACCACGCCGTTTGATCCAATGCTCTATCTCTTTTCAGGATTCGGGACGGCCGGCGCACTGCTGGGTGTCAATGATGATGGATGCAGTTCCTTGCTGGCTCAGTGCGGTCCGGCAGTCGCGTTTTCGAATTCAATTCTGAACAATATTTTTCTCGGAACAGGCATCTATACGGCTGCGGTTGGCGGGTTTTTCATTGGCGAGCCTGAGGCGCGCAGCGGGTTGAACCCCGAAAGCCCGTATGCGGGCGACTACTCGCTGCGCGTGGCGTCACTCACGGAATTCGGTGGCGGCACCGGTGTAGCGGTCTTTGAAGGTACCGTGGTGCCGGAGCCAAGCTCCATGGCGCTCCTCGCCGCAGGGTTGTTTGGCGTGGGTGCGGCCGCGCGTCGTCGTCGCGTTGGCTGACATGGAGTAACACGCAGACTGTACGCACGAGGGTCGGCCGCTTCATACGAAGTGGCCGACCCTTTTCATGTGCCATTTGATTGAACCGCAGGGTGCGCAGGGGGCGCAGAGGACAAATCGGAAGAAACGATGTCAGTCCCCTGCGACCTCTGCGAACTCTGCGGTAGAAAAATTCCAAGCCGGATATCACCGAACACAAGAATTCCGCCAGCCGCTGACAGCGGCGCGAATCCGCCGTGTAGTTTCCGCTATGAGCATCGAGGACGAATGGCTCTGGGGCTGGGACCCCACGCCGGGTATCGTATCCGTCTGGGCGGAAGGTGATGGACGCGCTTTTGTCTGGCGTCGTCTTGCGGATACCGGGGCGCTGGTGCGCGAGGACGCGCGATTCCGACCTTGGCTGCTGCTCGATTCGCTGGTGGATCTCGCACACCTCGGCGAGAGGCTGGAACGCGAGCGTGTCGACGTCTCGCACGGGAACGGACACATCCGCTATCGCGAGTTGGACGGCCCCGGTGCTTTGCGCTATTTGGTGTCGGCCCCTGACTGGACCACGCTGACCCGCGCAATCCTGTTCGGCGCGACGAAACGGCTGGGGGCGCGCGTTGGACATCTTCGCGACCTCGACGACGCCAGCTACCACGCACTGGCCCCCGAGGAGCAGTACCTGGTGGCCACGGGCCGCACGTATTTTCGCGATCTCGCATTCAGTCAACTGCATCGACTGCAGTTCGATCTGGAAACCACGGGTCTGGATGCAGAACGGCATCGCGTTTTCATGGTGGCCGTGCGCGACCCCGCGGGCCGGGTCGAAACACTTGAAGCACACGATGAGAGTGACGCCGCCGAGGCGGACCTCATCACGCGATTGGCCAACCACGTGCGTGCCTGCGACCCTGACGTCATCGAGAATCACAATCTGCACGGTTTCGATCTGCCGTTTCTCGACACGCGCGCGCGCAAACTCGGCGTGTCGTTGAACCTGAGTCGTCTGCGCGACACTGCGCTGCGAACGCGGGCCGCTCGACGCGGGGCCAGAAGCCAGCACGACGCAAGCCGCCGCGTGCGCTTCGTTGCACCGGGACGTGAGCTCATCGACACACTCGACGCCGTGCGCCGGTACGACTTCTCGGCGCGCGAGCTGCCGGGGCACGGTCTGAAAGTGGTCGCGCGTCATCTGGGCATTGCCGGTCCCGATCGCGAATTGATTCGCGGCGATCAGATTCACCATGTGTATCGCACTGATCCGGCACGCGTGCGACGGTATGCAACGGCCGATGTGCAAGAGGTTGCCGCACTGGCGGAAATGTTGGGCGGCGCGGCGTTTGCGCTGGCGCGCATGGCACCCAGACGGTACGAGCGACTGGCCGATGCCGGCGCGGCTACCGGTGTGGTCGATCCGCTCCTCGTGCGCGCGTACTTGCGCGCCGGCCAGGCGTTACCGGCGCATCAGGCGGGTGACGGCACCGTACACAGCGGCGCCGCGCTGCATCTGTTCGCCACTGGAGTTGCGCAACGCGTCGTGAAGGCCGACGTCGCCAGTCTGTATCCCTCGCTTATGCGCGCGTTTCGCATCGGCCCGGCGCGCGATCACCTCGGCGCCTTCGTGTCACTGGTGGACCGGCTCGTGGAGCAGCGTCTGGCCGCCAAGGCCAGCGCGCGTGCCGCGCCGGTTGGGTCCACCGAACGCAATACGCACGAGGCGATGTCGGCGGCCATGAAACTGGTCATCAACTCCGCTTACGGCTATCTCGCGGCAGGCGAAAGCCTCACGCGATTTGCTGACGTGCACGCCGCCAACGAGGTGACTCGTCGCGGTCGTGAAACACTCGGCCTGATGTGTCGCGAACTCGCCGCGCGCGGCGTCACTCTTTTGGAGGCCGACACCGACGGCGTGTATTTCGCCGTTCCCAAGTCGTGGAATGAGTCCGACGAACGACGCGTGGTCGCCGAGGTGGCGGCGTTGCTGCCGCCGCTTGTGCAGCTCGAATTCGAAGGACGCTACGCCGCCATGCTCTCCCATGAACCCAAAAACTACGCGCTGTTGGCGTATAACGGTGCACTGGTGCTGCGCGGCGTGGCATTCCGGTCCAGTCGGGCTGAGCCCTTCGGTGAGGACTTCCTGCGACGCGCCCTCGCGCGTCTGCTTGTCGGCGACATCGTGGGAGTGCGCGATGTGTATCTCGACACACTGGTCGCGCTTCGCAAACGCGAACTGCCAACACTGGCCGTGTCCTCGCGTGTGCGGCTCACCAAGTCACCACACCGATACGCCGCGTCGCGCGACAGCCGACGCGAGTTCAGTTACGAAGCCATGCTCGCCAGCGGGCGCACGTTGTGGAGCACAGGCGAGCGTGTTCGCGTGTACCGCACACACACAGGCATTGGCAGCGTGGTGGACGTGTTCGATGGCGAACCAGTGGTGCACGCTGCCGACGATCGCCGAGACTACGACGTGGAGCACTACGCTCGCCTGTTACTGCGAACGTTTGCGTCGCGCCTGGCGCGTGCGTTCTCGCCCATCGACTACGCCGCCGTTTTTGCCGATCCGCATCAACTGCCGCTCTTTGTGCCACAGATCCAAATGATCCGCAGCGTACTCGATTTCCAGACCGGCAGCGTGTAGGCCCCACGGGCTACGAGATTGCCTCCGGCGACAGCACGCGCTCGTTGATCCTCCCGTCCACCATACTCACGTAGTACACCTTGGCCGCGGCGCGCGCCGACACCACGCGCTTCACCTCGTTGTCCTCGAAGTAAATGCCGGCGTCGTTGTCACAGGCGTAACCCGGCTTCATGTCGCCAGCGCTGATCAGCTTCTGATAGAGCGGCCGACGACCGGCCTCCGCGTCGTAGTGCGGCGAGTGACTGCCTTTCAGGAAGCCCAGACACTTCACGATCGACAAGGCCTTGGGTCGCGAGTCGGTGGTGCCTTCCTCAAACCAGCAGAGTGAGCCCGCGCTGGCGCCACCCAACACGATACCGCGGTCCCAAGCCTGTCGGAGCACCGTGTCGATTCCCTGCGCCTTCCAGATGGCTTGCTGATTGAGCGTGTTCCCACCCGAGCACACGATACCGTCCATGGAGAGCAGCACCTCCTCCCAACTTTCATGCTGCGACAGACTCTCAATGAAGCTCTCCTGCACGAACGGCTCGACGGTGAGTGGTGCGCAGTGTCGAAACCATTCGACACTGCCTGCAGGATTGTCGGCCGATGCCGTGGGCAGGTAGCACAACCGCGGTCGAGGCTTGCCAGTGAGCGCCGCCATGTACCGGATAAATGGTGTCGCGAAATTTCCGCCGGCAATGAGTATCTTGCGCGTCGCGCGGGCATCGATGAACGAAGAAGAGGACACAGCCGAAGGCTCCGCAAGGGTGGGATTGAGGTCGGGCGACGTTAGGTAATTGGTGAGCGCGCCGGCTGTGCCGATGGCTGAAGTGACCAGGAACTCGCGACGTTGCATGGGCCACCCGGACTGGACGTGGAGGGAGAATGTGCAACTGGGGAGACTTGCGGCGTCTCCCGTGAACCGACATCGTCGTGCATCGTCAAGTTCGCCTCCCACACTGGGGTTCGCCATGCCTCGCCGTTTCGTTTGCGCTGTGCCAATCGCGCTTCTCACGTTGTTTGGAGCGTGCGGTCAGGACGTGTCGGTGCCTCAGCGCGCGGCAGACGCGCCGTCAGGCATGATGGTCGCCGCGGAATCACCGGTGGCTGTTGGGCGCGAAGCCGTGATGCGCGCCGCGCCGATGGCGGCAGTCGCGAATTCCGCCGGTGCGCCAGATCAGCTCAAGACTGATGGAGCCGCCGCTCCGGCCACTCCGAGCATGATCATCCGAAATGGATCTGCGTCGGTGCAGGTCGACTCACTTGAGCTGGCCATTGTCGCGGTGCAGACAATGGCGGCCACATTCGGCGGGTATGTGGGCAACACGGCACTGTCTTCTGGCGAGAATCAGGTGCGCAGCGCCACCATCGAACTCAAGATCCCGTCGGCGCGATATGACGATGCGCTGGCCGGTCTCACCCCCATCGGGAAGGTGGAGTCGGTGTCGTCTACCGCCGAGGACGTTGGCGAGGAATTCGCGGATGTGAACGCGCGTGTGGCCAACGCTCACCGCCTGGAGGAGCGTCTGGTCACGTTGCTCGCGACACGCACCGGCAAGCTCGAAGATGTGCTGGCCGTGGAACGTGAATTGGCTCGCGTACGCGAGGAAATTGAGCGCTATGAAGGACGTCTGCGATTTCTCAAAACGAGGGTCGCCACCAGTACGCTCACCGTGACGGTGCATGAGCGCGCGCCGCTGGTGAGCGCGTCGCCGGGAGAAAATATTCTGCTGAACGCGTTCAAGGACGCGTGGCGCAATTTCGTGCGATTCGTCGCGGGACTCATTGCGATGTTGGGTTCGATCATACCGGCAATCGTACTGGCGGCGTTGCTGTTCCTGGCGGCGCGGCGCGTATGGAGGAAGCGTGGGGCGGCGCGAAATGGGTCAACCGACACACGCTGAACGATCTGCGCAGTGAGCGTGCCTGCCTCGCCACCAGAGGCCGCACGCTGCAGATTCCGGAGTCGTTGTTCTCGACCGCGACCTTCGATTCGATCCACTGGAACCGCTGGAGACTTCATGCTGCGTTTTGCCCGGCTGTGCGTTCTGATGTTCGGCACTCTGCTGACGCTCCCTCGCGCCGCGACGGCGCAAGCCGCTCGCACCATACCGGCCCCGGACCGGCAGTCGGGTGAAGGTGCAGGGCCGTTCGACCGCTTGATCATTCGCAGTGCCATGCTGATCGATGGCACAGGCGCGCCGCCCACCGGCCCGGTCGATATCGTGATCGAGCGCAACCGGATCACCGAGATCCGCAACGTCGGATTCCCCGGGGTGCCAATCGACTCCTCCCGGCGTCCGCGCGGTGCGACCCGCGAGATCGATGCGAGCGGGCATTACGTCATGCCGGGCATCATCGATCTGCATGTGCACGCTGGTGGCCCGCCGAAGAACGCCGACCTGTCGTATGCGTACAAACTGTGGCTGGGTCATGGGATTACCACCGTGCGCGGGGTTCCGCTTACCGAGTTCAAATTGGCGCTGAGTGAGCAGGCGCGGAGTGCCAACAACACGATTGTCGCGCCACGTATCGTGAATTTTCAGAATCCGGGTAACGGGTGGGATAAGGGTCCCATTACCACGCCCGAGTTGGGTCGTGAATGGGCGCGATGGGCGTCGCAGCAGGGAATCGACGGCATCAAGTTCGGCGCATTCGATCCGGAAATCATGGCGGCGCTGCTCAGTGAAGCGAAGTTGCTCAAGCTTGGCTCCACGGCGCACCTTGGCCAGATGGGCGTGGGGCGCATGAACGCGATCCAATCGGCTCGGCTCGGGCTGGGCGCCATGACACACCACTATGGCCTGTTCGAATCGCTCTACAAGGCGAACTCGGTGCAGCCCTGGCCCGTGAACTTCAACTACCAGAACGAACAGGATCGATTCGGACAGGTGGCGCGCAATTGGAATTTGATCCACGAGCGCGGCAGCGAACCGTGGAACGCGCTCATTAAGGAATTCCTCGATCTCAAGTTCATCATCGATCCTACGATGACGATCTATCACGCTGGCACCAACGTGATGGCCGCGAGGAATGCTGACTGGCACGACACCTACACCCTGCCGTCCATGTGGGACTATTACAAGCCCAGCCGGGAAGCGCATGGCTCGTACTGGTTTGACTGGACCACTGAAGACGAAGTGGCCTGGACCAAATTCTATCAGGTGTGGATGTCGTTCCTGAACGACTACAAGAACGCCGGTGGTCGTGTCACCACCGGTTCTGACGCCGGCTTCATCTATAAGCTGTACGGCTTTGCCACTATCGAGGAGCTCGAGCTGCTGCAACACGCCGGCTTTCACCCGCTGGAAGTCATTCGTTCGGCAACGTTGTTTGGTGCTCAGGCCATCTTCGAACCGAAGGGCATCCCGATTCAATACGGCATCGTTCGCCCCGGACTGCTGGCCGATCTGTTGATCGTCGACCAGAACCCGCTGCAGAATTTCAAGGTGCTGTACGGCACCGGCGCGGTCCGGCTGAACGACAAGACCGGAACGATCGAGCGCGTGGGTGGTGTGAAGTACACCATCAAGGACGGCATCGTGTACGATGCGAAAAAGCTGTTGGCCGATGTCGCGGGCATGGTGCGCGCGCAGAAAGTCTCGCGCGGTATGGCGCCTGGTGCACCGCTCCCGAGGTATTGATACAACTCAGACGGGAGACGGG
>JANMRE010000765.1:0-2635 GCA_031370885.1 Gemmatimonadaceae bacterium | reverse complement strand
CGTCTGCATCTGAACCTCCGTCGGTGTGAGAAGCGTGACCTGCTTCCGCGATGTTACCGACGTCGGCCCCCACACAAAAGGACGGCCCTCCCGAGGAGACCCGTCCCGAACCACACTACCGCGCAGCGGTTTAGTTCAACGCTGGCTTCTGCTGCGGGCGATTAAATAGAACGCGAGCGCAGCGAGCATCCGTTCCGCCCGTCTGCAGCAAGCATCGTTATGCGGCGCCGCGACGGCGTGGGCGATGCAACGCTTCGACGACGGCCGCCGGATTGTGGGCGGCGACCTGCAACAGCGCGAGGGCCGGTCCATCGGGCATCCGGCGCCCCTGTTCCCAATTCCGCAGCGTCGCGACGCTGACGCCGATCATCAGGGCGAATTCCGCTTGCGACTGCCCGAGATCGGCTCGCACCGCCTTCACATCTGTCGGCTTAAACGTGCGCGAACGCGACGGCTTGCATTCGCCGCGGCGGATCGCGCCAAGTTGGCGCACGCTGGTCAGCAGCTCCTCGAAGGCCTCAGCTTTCACTTGAACTCCTCGCGTACCACGCGCGCCAGCGCGCGGATCTGTGTCGGCGACAAATCGCCTTGCTCGTTCTTCGCGTACATGTAGACCATGTAGCACAACTCGTCAGCGACGGCCCAGTAGTAGATCGTGCGAACGCCGCCGCGTTTCCCTCGTCCCTCAGCTCCCCAGCGCAACTTGCGCAGCCCCGCACCGCCGGGAATGAGCGCCCCTTGCTCTGGGCGAAGACTCAGTGCCGCTTGCATAGCCCGATACTGCTCATCATCAAGATGCCGACGGAGACTGGCAGTGAAGGCCGGGGACTCAATGAAGCGCATGACGTACTATAAGCCATTGGCGTAGTCGGCGCTAGCCGTCAACGTGATCAAAGGGTAGCCGCATAACGTTTCAGTTGAGCTGCAGCGGAAGGCAATAGAGCGAGCGAAGCGAGCACACAGTAGCTCCGCTGACTGCTCCAACGCGTGTTCGGCGGCCTCACGGCAAGCGTGCCGAGGAGGTACGCACTCAATACACGGTGGACTCGACGCTGGACCAAAGTTTGATCCAGAACTCGCGGCCAGCGGCGGTCTCAGTGGCGCTACTCAAGGCCAACGCAGCGTTGTGGACTGATGCCCGGGTCAATGCGAGCTCGGGTGACTCTGGATGCTCATCGAGAGACCGACGAAACAACTTCTCGATCGAGTCTTCGATCACACGCTCCTGGCTGGTTTGGTCAAGACCTGGAAAAGCGGCCTCGACTTGCTCTCTATGGTTGTCCAGCAAAAACCGCGCGGCGTCCGCTCTCAAGGGATCCGGTCCGTAGCGATTCGAACCTGCGGTACCCCTGAGAAACATACAGGGCAGAATAAGCAGGACGTTGATTCCAGGAATCAGGAATAGGAGAAACCAAAATCCGGACGAGTCAAGATCGTGGAACCGCTTCACGGTTGGAAACGACATGAGGACCGCAGCGGCGGCAAGGAACACGAGAAACGCGACTCCGACCGCAGCTGAGCCGGCCTCGTTGCGCGCACGATCGGACGCAAAGCCGAGCGCGGCGATTACCCCGCCGACGCAAAGATTCCCGATCAAAAGAAACAGCCACTGTTCGATCCACTGGCCCCTGCGGAGCCTACCGTTCCACGATAGAAACTGCGGCATGCCAACCTCCTATTGAGCTGTTACCTCGCGCAATGCATCTAACTTCCGAAAGTCCGCCTAACGCCAAGCATAAGCTGCGCCGCAGTCCAATAGAGCGCCAGCAGAGCTGGCGCACACCTCACGAGTCTGCGGCGTCTGCTTCATGCAATGTTAGGCATCAACGACGCGTACGCCCAAACGTACCTCCTCGAGCGGAATGCGCTCCAGGCGCTGGAGATGGATGAATTGAGCGAACGGACTGTCCTCGCCAAACACAGCATTCATGTCTGGACGGCTTGCCGTGGAGAGCTTCGTGAGCTGGGCTCTGGTAACCTGGCCCGCCGTGTGCGCCACGAAGTCTGCGATCTCCAACGACGGGATCGCAGGGTTCTTCGGCGAGAAATACAGTGACACGGAGAATCGAGTTGCCGCTCCTTCGTCGCCGACAAATTTGAGCGTCGAGAAGAAGCGAACGAACTGCTCATTGTATTTCGCCGAACTCTCTGCGACCAGCACTACGCTCGTGCAATGGATTGCCTGAATCAAGCGCTCAATCTGACTGACGAGAATACGCGCGACCATGTCGTAGGTCGTGAGGCCCGTTTCATTCTTCGTTTGCTTGCTCGCAACGGCAGCAAGTGTGGCAAACCTTCGCTCAGCGAAGAACTGATTGAGCGCCTCAAGCTGGGCGGACTGAGGTTTCCGCAAGTCCGTTGCGTGCAGGTGCTCCTGACGACCGCGGAAGTGACGATCCTTGATCCCAAACCAAGGGACCGCGAGGTGCTGGTCGTAGTTCCACGCGAGAACCGCGCAGGCTCCGAGGCCGAACACTGGGTGCACGGGGTCGGCGAGCGAGGTGTCACCGGTCTCGTCGATCGTGACAACGAGATCGCTTGGCTGAACGAATTCTTCGCCGACGTCAGTCGTCAGTAATAAAGCCAACGATCTCCCTTATGAATGCCTAACGCCAAGCATCAGCTGCAGCCGCTT
>JANMRE010000699.1:0-4177 GCA_031370885.1 Gemmatimonadaceae bacterium | reverse complement strand
TGGTCCACCACCCGCTGGTAGTCCACTGCCTTATGGTCGGTAATGATCACCACCGCATCCGCCCAGCGCAGCATTTCATCCGACAGCTCGACGCCCTTGCGCACGGGCCCGTCTTCCTCGCGAAACTCGCCCACATGCGGGTCGTGAAACTCCACGTGCGCCCCGCGCGCCTCCAGCAGATGGATCACATCCAGCGCCGGACTCTCGCGCACATCGTTGATGTTGGGCTTGTACGCCACCCCCAGCACCAGCACCCGACTGCCGCGCGCCGCCTTCCGCACATCGTTCAGCGCATCGGCCACCTTCTGCACCACCCACTCCGGCATGTGCGCGTTGATCTCGCTGGCCAGATCGATGAATCGCGTCTTGTAGTTGAGCGTGCGCATCTTCCATGCGAGATAATGCGGATCGAGCGGAATGCAGTGCCCCCCGATCCCGGGACCCGGCGTGAACTTCATGAACCCGAACGGCTTCGTGGCGGCGGCGTTGATCACTTCCCACACATCCACCCCCAGCTTGTCGCACACAATCGCAATTTCGTTCACCAACCCGATGTTCACCGCCCGAAACGTATTTTCCAGCAGCTTCACCAATTCCGCCGACTCCGGGGACGTGACCGGCACGATGCTGTCGATGCAGCTCGCATAGAGCGCACTCGCCACCTCGACGCAGGCCGGCGTGATGCCACCCACCACCTTTGGCGTGTTCTTCGTGTGGTAAACCGGATTGCCCGGATCGACCCGCTCGGGGCTGAAGGCCACGAACACGTCCTGCCCCACCACCAGCCCCATCGCTTCGAGCCGCGGTTGCAGCAGTTCGCGCGTGGTGCCCGGATACGTCGTGCTTTCCAGCACCACGCACAGCCCCGGGTGCGCCTGCCGCGCAATCGCGTCGGCGGCCGACAACACGAACGCCATATCCGGGTCGCGGGTCTTCGACAGCGGCGTTGGCACCGCAATCGAGATCGCGTCGCACTCCCTGAGCCGCGTCTCCACATTCGTCGCCACGAACAGCCCGGCGCTCACCGCCGCCTGGACATCGGCTCCCGGCACGTCCTGGATGTGCGAGTGGCCTGCCATCAGCAGGTCGATCACGCGCTGACTGACATCGTAGCCCAGCACGCGAAACCCCGCCCGCGCAAACTCCATCGCCAACGGCAGCCCTACGTAGCCAAGTCCGACCACGCCGATCACGGCGGAGCGATCGTGAATCTTCGCGAGCAGGCCTGACTTGTGTGATTCCGATGCGGTCGTCATGTCGATTGCTGAGAAAAAATGGGGGTGGTCGGTACGCCGCAACCGGCGCGACGACGCCATTCAATGCATGGACGAGCAGACCAACAAGAAGTCAGTGAAAAAATCCACGACTCCCTGAGAACTACCGGCCGCCGATTCGAAAGATCATCACCGGCACGGTGCGCAGCATGATGACGATATCCTCGGCGAGCGACTGTCGTTCCATATACTGAATATCAAAGGCCACTTTCCGGCGCACATCGTCAAGGCACGTATCATATGGATTGCACACCTGTGCCAACCCGGTGATTCCCGGTTTGACCCGTTGCCGCACCGGGTAGTCGACAATCTGCTCACGCAGTCGGACAAAAATTGACGGGCGCTCTGGCCGAGGGCCAACGATGTTCATGTCACCCCGGATGACGTTGAACAGCTGAGGCAGTTCATCGATTCGCGTCGTGCGAATGGCCTTGCCAACGCGCGTGACCCGGTCGTCATCCTTCTTGGCCCACACGGCCTGCCCGTTGATCTCCGCATCAACCCGCATCGAGCGAAACTTGTAGATGGTAAACGGGATGCCACCCAAGTCTTCGCGACGACGTTCGTTGAGTGCCCGGGTGCGAGCCCACCGCCGATCGACACCCACGCGCGTCTGCGTGTACAGGATCGGGCCGCGAGACGACAACCGAATCACAAGGGCCGCGATCAGCATAACCGGCAGGGCGACAAGAAACATCACGATCGCCAGTCCACCATTGAACAGCCGTGAGACGATCTCCGATCGTTCACGCGGCTCAAAGTCGTCCAATGGCCCCGGTGTCGCGCCGCCGGCCTGCGTCGGCACGGAATCGCCAATCAACGGTCGAGTGCGGGGTGGGGTGGTTGGGCGCTTGCCCGACGAAAAACGCGAGTCGATAGACTGAATATCCATGTGAAGGCGAGGCTCCTGCTATTCCTGCCTGCCGTAATACCACTGAATGAACTGGATAAACGCAAAGAACAGCGAGGAGGCAACGAAAAGCAGCTGGATAATCTGCGTCCAGTTCGCCTTGCGTTTCATCGGGATCCGCACTTCATCGCCCGAGCGAATATCCACCTGCTCAATTGTGCGCCCGTTGATGAGCGCCTGCCGCGAGTCCTTCGATCGCATCACGACCTTGTTGGCCCGTTTAATTTCCACCTCCTGCAAATTCGCATCGACCACCGGACCGCCGGCGATCATGATGAGTTCACTCACCGGCCTGTCGGGCGCGGCGTAGTAATAGCCTGGCCTGCTCACGGCACCCAGAATGGAAACCTGCGTCAACGTCACCGTTCGAATGCGGGCGTTCTTGAGATAACGAAGAATGTGGGTCGTCAATGCGTCATCGAGCTCCGACCGCAGAACTCCCTTGATGGACATATCGGGAAGGTTGCCCACCGTTACTGTCAACCCGTCTCGAACGGAGACCGTGTCTGAGCGTACGGAGTCCATGGTAAGCGTGTACAGGAATCGGTCGCCGACTCTGAAATCGCCATTCGCCAGGCGACTTCGAAGTTCGGCGAGGTCGGCGGCGAGTTTTGCGTTCTTTTCGCCCTTGGCGGTGCCCCCCGTGAGTTGCCCCTCCAGCGACGCCGCACGTGCTGCCAGATCAGTACGGGTAGCGCGTTGCAGGCTCATCGTCGGCGGCGTCTGCGTCGTCGCACGGGTTGGCCCACACAACGCTACCACGACACCGATCCGAACCAACGTGTCAAACACTTTTTTGTTGAAGCGCACCCCGGCGCCGAAGCAACTCATCGCGGCTCCGACCGGACTAACTCGCCGCGAGTCGCACCGGCCGCAACGCGTGCCACCGGCTCCTCATCCTGTGCGGCGTAGTCGTTATAGTAGGAGTAATACTGGTACTGCCCCGTCAGCTTGATGCCGTTAAGCACTGCCCCCATGACGCGCACTGGCAGGGTATCCACAACGGACATCTTGGCGGCTGCCATCTTCCGATCGGTCACGCCCGCACGAAGCACGAGCGCCATGTTGCCCGTCGCTGCCGACAGGGCGTACGCGTCAAATCCCGCGCCAAGCGGCGGCGAATCGACAATCACCACGTCATACTCGCTGGCCATTTGCTGGATCAATTGGGTGAGGCGAGGCGTGGCCAGCAGCTCCGGCGCCCGTTTGCGGCGCGCGCCGGCCGGCATAACGCTCAGATTGGGATGCGATGCCGCAGGGTGAAGCACCTCGGCAATCAGGGCGGTACCATCGAGATATTCCACCAATCCCGGTCGCACCGGAATGCCAAACGTTTTGGCCAGTTCTCCGCGTCGGATGTCTCCATCAATCAGCAGTGTGCGAGCGCCAGATTCAGCGAACGAGAGCGCGAGATTCGAAGAGATCAACGATTTTCCGTCATTCGGACCAGGACTCGTAATGGTCATCGTGAGCGGACGCCCCGGATCGGCAGCATACCGCACATTCATGCGAATGGTGCGGAACGACTCCACCACCTGCGACGCCTGATCGGAGGCGCTGCGTTTTTGCTTTGCGTGGATCACGGGTACGACGCCCAACACGAACAACCCCAATTCATCGGTGGCCTGCTCTGGGTAACGGAATCGTTTATCCACCTTGTCGAGCAGGATCGCGAGGAACACGGCCAGCGCCAGCGCCGCACCAATTGCCGCAAGGATGATGACGGGTGCGGTGTTTCGCGTGGGTTCCAGCGGCGCAACCGCCGAATCGAGTACACTGACGTCGGGAATGGTTGCGGCCTCGGCCAGCTTGGCTTTCGCCGCCTCCAGATCGAGGTTCTTATACATCTCGGCCGCCACCTCTACCTGCCGCTTCAGTCGCTGTTCTTCGATCGTGCGGCTTGGGATCCCACGCAAATCCTTGCCACTGACGTCGATTTTCGCCCGCAGCAACTGCTCGCGAATCCTCAGCTGCGCCAGATAGCCGTTTACGG
>JANMRE010000634.1:0-4823 GCA_031370885.1 Gemmatimonadaceae bacterium | reverse complement strand
ACATCAAGTCGCGCGCTCACGTCAATCACGGTTACCGCGAATACGCCGGTGCCAAGCGTGTCCTGCACCAGTGGGAGCGCACCCATTGCCATGGGCTCGAGGCGCCCCAGGTACGCGTCACGCGCCGACCGATTCACCGCCAGCACGCGCAGCGAGTCGTCAATCAGCGCGCTGGCGGCCACAATCCCACTTTCCGCCATGGCGCGTGCCGTTGCTTGTGCGCGCAGATTGGACGCGACCAACGCGCTCGTTCTCGCGGCATTGCTCGCCACCGCAGTGACCGTCGCCAGCAGCGCCACCGTCCACAAGACCACCACCAGCGCAACGCCACGACGCGCCCGAGCCGTCCGAATGCCGAAACGAGTAGTCATGGGCGTGCTGCCACCATGGCCAGCGGATCCAGCGCCACCACCAGCGGTGGGTGAGTAGCCGCATCGCCAAAGCCAAGCGCGATCATTGCGGGCCGGGACTGCACCAGCGGCCAGTCGCTCCGCCATTGCGGACGCGTGAGTCCGCCACCGCGTTCCAGCAGTTGCACCGACAGCGTGCGAACGGTGGACACCACGGTGTGCAGCACCCGCGTTTCATGCGTGGCACCAATTGGCCGCGCGTCAAGCACCAGTCCGGAATCTGTAACGTGTAACGTGACGCGCCAGGCGGGTCCGGTCCCGTAGGGCGCCCGCACGCCTTGCGACAGGAATACCAGTTGCGGTTCATTACGCGCCGTTCGGAGCACACGCAGCAGCGGCTCTTCTACCGATTCCGCCGACGGCGTATGTCGGAGCATATCGGTGAGCATCGCACGCAGTCGCGCCTCGCGCTCCAGCGTGTCGCGATGATAGGCAATGCGTTCCCGCGCCACCGTTGCGGTACGCAGGGCACTCCCCGCAATTGCCACGGCGACTGCCGTCAGCATGATCGCCAACAACACTTCCAGCAACGTGAACCCACTGCGTGGCGTCGCGCGCATCAGCGGCGCACCGGTGCCGAGGGCGTCAGTCGCGTGAGTACCAACGTGGCGCCATTCGCAAGCGACACGGTCACGGCAATCTGATCGACGCCCCTTCGCCATGGACGACGCTCCACGCGCACCAACGAGTCCACGGCAAGGGACGATGCGGCCACCGGTGTTGCGGGTGTTTCGGCGGCGGCCTCAGACAAGGCACTCTCGCCCTGTGCAATCGCTCGCGTCCACTCGGCGCTGGCGGCCTGCAATTGCACCGCTCCGCGTGCCTGGTCCAGGCACACGATGCCAACCACCGACAGGATCACGAACGCGATGATCGCTTCGAGCAGCGTCATGGCCGCGCCGTAACACGCGTGACGGCGCAGGTGAGCGGATCGAACGATTGCGCCAACGCGCTGCCACTCGTCGGCACGCATCCACCCAACGCATCCAGCAGCAGCTCGGTATCCGGGAGTGGGTTTCGCACATGCCCCGAGTCAACGAACGCCCCATCACGAATGGTCGTGACCGACCACACTCCGTTGGATAACAGCCGCACACGCAACGGCTCGGCCCGCCGGATAGCAGTGCGTCGAGCAGAGGCCACCAGCGAATCGCCATCCGATTCCGACGATGATACCGGCCGAACGAATACGGGAACCACCAACGCCGCCGTGATCCCCATAAGGGTCAGGACGATCAGCAGTTCGAGCAGCGTTACGCCGCGTGCTACGGGGTGCGGGGAGGGCAGGGCCACAGTATCACAATCTCGGACCGGATGGAGGGAAGTCAACAACGGCCCTGGCGCGCGTCCCCTGCAACAGCGGTGCTACAGCCCGTGACCTACTCAGGGCTTGATCAGCGGCTTCACCTGCTCGGGAACTGCAAACGCCGCTTCCGGGGCACCGTTGATGACGACTTCCGTGATGGTCACAACCAGTTTTTGTGGACCCATCTGCTGTTCCAGTTTGGTGGGCATCATCAGTGCGCCAAACTTCTTGTAGTCGGACATGGTTGACGAGACCACGACGGAACCCATCGGCGATTCCTGCGTGCTGACACCCGCCACCAAAAACCCCGATGCGGCGGAGAAGTAGGAAAGCGATTCCTTCATCGTGGCCTTGCGAACCATTTTGATCTTGAAGGCCTTCTCGCCGTTGATCATGGTGTCGCTTACGGTTTCCATCGACGCGAAGTGGTCGGCCGAGTACAACAGGTTGCTGTAGAAGTCGGCGTTGTCTGCAGTGTTCAACAGTTCCTTGTCAGCCAGCAAGCGCGGACCTTGCATGGGATTCACGTCCCAGGCCACCGTGCCGTTGTATCCTTGCTGCATCTCGCCCATGCCCGGGATAGTCGTTTTCACGGCGATCTTGTTCGGCGCGGCCGAATACATCTCCATGCTGGCGCTCAGTCCGGCCGCCGGCACTTCCATTGTCGCAATCTGCTTGAGAGACGTGACCTTCATGAGCGCGTCCTTGCCGCCAATTGCTGCCACATACTTGGCAATGACGTCGCTGGCCGATGGCAGCGCCTGGGCACGCGACGTGACGGGGCACAGAACGGTGATCGACAGTGCCGCGGTGACAACGGCGATCCGGGTTAGCGGCATCATGCGAAAAACCTCGTGAAGAAATGGAGTAGTCAGTTGGGCACTACGGAGAGATACCCTTCCGCGGCAGTTTGGATGCCTGAACCGCCCAGGTCAACGCGGCCTCGCGCGTTGGATCCTTCCCTTCCAATAACGCCTTGCGGGTGCTCTTCGTCACCACGTCAGGCGTCACGCCGTCACCCTCCAGTGGCTTGCCGGTAGGTGACAGGAAATCGGCGATGGCGTGATAGAGGATATCCCCATTGGGAAGTCGTTCGGGAACGGACGGCAGGGCCTGACCAGACGTTTGCGTTCCGAACACCCGCGCTCGACCCAGCGCCTGCATGCCGCCAACAAAAATCTCCGTGGTGCTCACGGACAGTTCGTCCACCAGCAGCGCGAGCGGCCCGGCGTACGGTTTGACCGAACGGGAGCGCGTATCGACCCGGCGCGGGTTGGCGACGAACTTGAGCGCTGCACCGCGCTGATGCATGGTGCCGATGGTTTGCGCGCTGTCCAGAAAGTGCCCGGCAATTCCCATGGACATGCCACCAACGCCCCCGAAGTTACCGCGCACGTCCACAATTATCGCGTCGGCGTCGCGCAGCGAGTCTATGGCCGCGTCAAACTGTGGCGACAACACCGGCATCCAGATGTTGAACCGAATAATGCCGATGGACTGGCCACCCTGTGCGACACGCTCGAAGGAAAGCGATGCAGGAAAGGGTGGCAGATTGCCGAACTTGGCCAGCGTGCCCGGTTCGCTCGCCCTGACGATGCTCACCGCTCGGGCCCTACCGTTGCCGTCCCGAAAAGTCGCACCCACCGAGCCACCCACCGGACCCGCCAGCATCTGGCTCGCCAGTGTGAACGCCATGAACGCCGCCCGACGGGGATCCATGTCCCGCGGAATACGTTCCAGCCGACTGGAAACCGGGCAGCCACCCACCGATTCGAGCAGCCAGCCCGGACGCACACCGGCTCGGCCTGCTGCGCTGGTTTCCGGCACCTGCGTCACCACCATGACGCCGTCCAGAAAGCGCAGCGTGGCCCCCGTGGTGCCATTCTGGTCGGCCGACGGGCCCCCCGAGTTGGCTCCGCCACCCGAGGTCGCGTCGCTCACTTCGCGCGGAATAATCGAGAAGTGCGATTGTTTGAGTCGGCCCAACATGTCCGAGAGCACGCGGCGCAATTCACCAGTGGTCTGTGCGGCTGCCGCGCGGGGACGCAGGGTGTCGCGCACCGCGCGCCAGTTCACACCATTGTAGGTCGTGTCCCAATGAGTGCGCGCAATGATGGCCCACGCGGTGTCGAACGTGACCAACGGATCCTTCACTGGGGCGTTGGCCAGCGAAGCCACCGGGCTCGCGACCGGAACGGCACAGGCCGCTGCGGTGGCCACCGATGCCGACGTTTCGGCGGCCCGTGTCGAACCCGCCACCCCGGCAATTGCCCCACGATGACATGCCGCCAATCCCAGCATGCCAAGGCCCATGAGAGCCGATCGACCGCGCGTTGATATCATGACGAGCAAGGGATGGAAATGCACCATGGACCCGAAAAAGGAGGGTGGCCGTCTCACCCAATCTACCCACAGGACGCCAACTGCCATTCAGACTCGTTTGGCGCATGTTCCGACACAATCCAAAGGCCGTAACCGTTTACGTGAGCGTGCTAATGACCGCGCGACGAATTACCATCCATTCTTGCGACAGCGCGGCGGCCCGACGTCGGGCAGGCCCAACCAATACCCGCCAGCTGCGAACATTTCGCTCTCCTACGCCATGACTACGCGCCTTCATACACTACACAACGCCGGGCAATCGCTCTGGCTTGACTATATCGATCGCGTCATGCTCGGCAACGGCGATCTCGCACGCCGAATTCGTGACGATGCACTCACCGGGATGACGTCGAATCCCACGATTTTCGAGAAAGCCCTTGCCGAGGGTGCATCGTACGACGAGCAGCTGCGCACGCTGCCCGACACCGCCACGGATCGTGAGGTTTTCGAAGCGGTGGCCACCACCGACGTGCGCGCGGCCTGCGACGCATTTCGGGCGGTGTACGATGACACTCACGGCGGGGACGGCTTCGTATCCCTTGAGGTCTCGCCCGATCTGGCGCGCGACTCGGCGGGCACCGTTGTCGAAGCAAAACGGCTGTGGCAGATCGTCAATCGCCCAAACGTCATGATCAAGGTGCCCGGTACGGTGGAAGGGGCAGACGCGGTGCGTCAGCTCATCGCCGACGGCATCAATGTCAACATCACGCTGCTGTTCGCGATTG
>JANMRE010000602.1:0-10196 GCA_031370885.1 Gemmatimonadaceae bacterium | reverse complement strand
AGGTCCAGGCCTATGATCTCCATGGCGGTTGGCCTCCCGGTATGCGCCCCGTCGCCAGACGGTGAGCGCGTGGATAGTGGTGGAGCAGGGCTTGCCACCACGTTACCGTGGAGGCCCAGCCGCCGCTTCATACCAACTATCCCGTGAATTTCCTATCCCGCTATCCCGATGCGCGTCGTGCATGAGGGGTCCGCGCCGCTCGTGTTTGATGGGCTGTCGCGCGCGCTGTCCGAGTTAGCGGCGCGAGACGGGGAATGCACGATAACCACCGCCTTAGGCGCGCTGTGGCGTCTGGTGCGAGACGTCGGATTCTCGCCGTCAATCAATCAGTGCGCCGAGTGCCATACCGGTATTCCGGTCGACACCGAGTTGTTTTTCAGTCATCTGGGCGGCGGAGTACTGTGCATTCGCTGCGGGGCCCGATCGCCGGGAGGTCGTCGGCTACCGGCGACCGCTCGCGACGCGCTCGCCGGATGGCTCAGTGACAACGATCCCGAGCTCACTATTTTGGACGCCCGCGCTCACCAGCGTCTTCTTCGCGAGTTCATGGGGCACCATTTGTCCGATGGACGACCGCTACGAGCGTTCGCGGTGTGGGAGTCTGGCGGACTCGACATGCAGCAACCAGCATAGCAAGCGTAAGCCGTGGCCAATCCGCCACTGCACGAACGGCTCGCTTGCCACCGCCGAGCCCCCACGATAACTTGGCAGTGTTGCGCACTCTGCGTGACAGACAATTGAAGGTGAGCACGGGATACGGAAGCCGGTGAAATGCCGGCGCGGCCCCGCCACTGTAACGGGCAGTTAGTGCGCTTCGCTCAGAACGCCACTGGTCAGCAATGACTGGGAAGGCGAGCGATGCGGCCCGGAGCCAGGAGACGACCCACGCTCTGTTACGCACGACGACCTCGAGGGGGGGCTCGCGCCGCGCCGTGTCGTCGGGTCTGACGTCCATTGCGCGTGCTCGAGCGTCCTCTCGTCACGAGGACGCATGGTGATGCACCACCGAGCTCTCAATGCTGCGCGCACGCCGCCGCGTCGCCCGTCGCGCATGCTACTACAGCGTCGCGGCATCCGTCGCAGGTGATCGTCGCTGCGCTCCTGACGATATTGGCCGTCGCGTCGGACTCGGCGTTGCTCTGCGTCATCGATGCCGTGACGCGCGCGCCACTGATCGGCGCGCAGGTTACACTCGACGACTCCACCGAGGCGACGTCGGGCGACGCCCGCACAACCAGACGCGCGTCGGATCGCGTTATGTCCAGTGCGTGTATCCGTCTGCCATCACGCGCCATCGTCGTGCGGCGCGTTGGCTATCGCCCGCTAGCGGTCGCGCCCAGGGCAGCACAGGGTGCGCGCACGGTGGCACTCGTGCCACTTGTCGGCAGCACAACGCGTCTCGATTCGGTTCGTGTCGTGGCCAGCATGCCAAGTCCTGATGACGCGATGGTGGCCCGACTAACCGGATCGCTGACCGTCGTTGCCGCGCGTCGCGCCGGGGTGACCACGACGGCGCAATTGATCGAACGACTGCCGTTCGCGCAGCTCCGCAGCGCGCGCGGCGCGACCGCGTTTTCGGTGCGCGGTGTGCGATCTGAACAGGTCTTGATCACCCTGGATGGGTTGTCACTCAATGATCCCGCCACGGGCCTTGCCGACGTATCCGACATCCCGTTGTCCGCCTTGAGCGCTGCAACGATTGTGCTCGGCGCTGATCCTATAGGTGGCGGACCTGGCGCACTCGGCGGAGTGCTGGCGCTCACCAGTGCCGCTCAGCGCGTGCTGGCTGTTCGCGCCGGAAGCCTCGGACAGGTCAGCGCCGAGGGAGCCTGGTCGCGCCCGATTGGTCGATCGCTCTGGAACGCCGCACTGTCGCGCAGCGTCGCGTCCAACGACTTCGTATTTACGAATGCTGCGGGGGCGACGGGAACGTCAGTCCGCGAACGGCGTCTGAACAATGATGAGTCTCGCCTCGCTATGTCCGTCGGCATGATTGCTACCAACTGGCAGCTCGCGGGATTTGCCTCACGGTCGGATCGTGGCATGGTAGGGCCCGCGAATGTGCGAACGTATGATGCGGACCGCGCACACACCGATCGGATATTCCTGCGCGCACGGTCCGCGGTGCATGGGGTGCAACTCGCGGCGGGTCTGCGCACGTTTGGCCTCGCGTATCGTGATCCTGCGCGTCCGCTTCTCGATGCCAACGCCCGGGCCGTCGCTGGCGACGTGGACATCGAGGGCGACTTGGCATGGCGCCCGTTTCACGGTGCGGCCATCGGCTGGCGCGCCGGGGCAGGTGGCGACGGTGTCCGTGCCACTGGAGGCATCACGCAAACACGGGGACGCGCATTCGCGTCAACGCAGATCAAGCGGCGCACCGATCGACTCCGAACGGAAATGGGCGCGCGGTTCGACCTCGTGGCACCGCGTGCTATTACGCCCTCGTTTTCGCTTGCCGCTGAACACCGGGTGCGCGCCACATGGACGCTGGGCTTGCGAGCCGCACAGGCAATGCGTGTGCCGACGTTGTACGATCTCTATTTCGCGTCACCTCAACGCCTGTTCGTACGACCGTTGCGACCGGAGCGCGTGCTGGCCGACATTGAGCTCCTCTCGCGTTCGTCGCGCGACACGCCATTCGGGCGCGCGCAGCTGGAAATCACACTGGTCACGCGCCGCACGCGCGACGCGATCATCTGGTTCCCCGGCAACTTTAGCTGGAGCCCGGCAAATGTTGGAGAGGAACGACTGCGCGGTACCGAAGGTCGGGTGCAGTTCGCGCCAACATGGGGCACGCTCTCTGCATGGGCCACCTTCTACAACGCCAACCTGACGCTCGGTGCGCTTCAGATTCCAAGCCCGTACGTGTCACGCGTCGCGGCGGGGTCGGAGTGGATTGTTCGACACCGGTGGATCACCGCCAGTCTTCATACCAGAACCATGGGTCGACGCCCGTTCACGTCTGGCCCGCGCAATCCCGCGTACGAGTTGCCGACAATCACGCTGCTTGATGTCGGCCTCACGCACACGCTGCCTCGCGCCATCACCCTGTCGCACACCGAATCGCTGATCGCCTGGACGGTCGACAATGTGGGCGACGTGGCGTGGCAGTCGGTGCGCGGTTTTCCATCGCCCGGACGCACCTGGGCGATCACTCTCACCATACGTCACGCGCCCCAACCATGACTCAGCAGGATCGCTGCACTCACTACGTTCGCGGCGCACTTCGCGGCGCACTTCGCGGCGCACTTCACGGCCCACTTCACGGCGCACTTCACGGCGCACTTCGGGGCGCACTTCGAGGCGCACTTCGAGGCGCGGCCTCGTTCGCATTGGTTGCGTGCGGTGGCGATGGCATCATCGACAGCACCCCACAGCCTCCGAAGGGCATTGTCGTGCTCGATGGATTTATTCAACCGGGGCTGACGTTGCTGGCCGACTCCGGCACCACCAGCACGCGCATCAACTTCGCGCCGAGCACCGAGTTTGACGCCAGCGACTTTTCACTTGATCACGACACGGTCCTCGCTGTCGCAAGTCGTGCGGCAGGGGACCTCCTGTACATCGCCGACCTTCGCACCGGCACCATGCGTCGACTGCAGATGCCCGTGCGCAGCAATCCGTCACGTGCGCGCTTGCTGCGTGGAAGCAATGGTGAGAGTCTCATTGGGGTGGCCCTTCGCGACTCAAACGCGGTCGCACTGGTCTCGGTGCGCGGGGCCAATGCGCCATCCATCACTCGGCTTGCCAATGTCGGCACCTGTCCGACGGATGTCTTTCAGTACGATAACGCGACATGGGTCGTGGATGCGAATGCCAACTGTCGCGTAAATTATGCGGTGCAGGGCGATGTTCGTCTCATTCGCATCCCCCATACCGGCGCGGCGCGGGATACCCTGGTCATCTCCGGGATGCGCGGATCGGGCGCTGGGGCCATAGTCGCAGGCGATATCGCGTACATCTCGGCCGGTGGTGACGCGGACTTCACGAACTTTCCTTACGTGCTGATTGCCAGCGGACGCGTCGCCAAAGTCGACCTGCGCAATCGACGTGTCCTGTCGCAGAAAGCGATGCCGACGAACAGCTATGGAGCAGGTGCAAAACTCGGTGGTGATGGATTTCTGTATGTGTCGCTGTACGAGAACCTCAACACTTTCACCAATCGCATCGTGAAATTGCGCGGTGACGATCTTTCGTTTGTGGGCGGCGCGACCACGTCATGGCTATCCCTGACCGGCACTACGGGCACCGATGTCAGTTGCGGCAGTGGCGTTGCCGATGCGCTTGGGAGGCTCCATTGCCTCGTGAGCGGTACGGGTTCCGTGACTTCGCTGCTCGTCTTCAATCCATCAGGTCGCGAGATTCGGCGTGTGAGCGCGGGGCAGGGTGGCGTGGATCTGGCGCTCTTTTAGACTGAAGTTCCAGCAAGTGTTCAACGCCTTTGCCCTTGCGTGACAAGCACTTGCGTTGAAATAGGGGTTCCGGTTTCTGTCTACACGCGGATGTTCTGTATCAGCGCCAGTGCACGCTGCTGCGTCGCGTTTGGTGTGGTGAGAATCTCAAACGTGGGCGCTTCTGGTCCGGCCGACGGCGTGCGGCACGTGTTGCGCACGATGGTCGCGAGCTCCGCCAGCAAGGTCGCGAAGCAGTGCGCGGGCGTGCCGTCATCGAGCGTGTGGCGACTCACCTTGGCCAGCGCCGCCTTGGAGCGCTTGGCCGGTGCCACGGGGTCACGCGTGGCCTTGGCTTCGGTGTCGGTGTCCGCAAACATCAGCGGGCGCCACGCCTCACGCAGGTGCCACTCGACGTAGTAGGCCAGCATACAGAGGAAGAGGTGCGCGCGTACGCGATCGGCCGTGCGATGGTGGATCGGACGCACTTTGAGATCGACGCCCTTGAGGGTGCGGAACGCGCGCTCGACGTGGCTCAGCGCCTTGTAGTTGCGCACACATTCCGCCGCGTCCATCGCCTCCGCGCGCACCGAGGTCCGGATGATATGGAGGCCGTCGAGCGCGGCTTCCGCGGCGATGCGGGTCGGTTTGCGCGCGAAGGTGAACGCGTCGTCGCCGATCGTGAGCGCGAAGTGCTTGGCGACCTTGTACTGATTGACGACACGGCCCACACTCAGGCCGATCGCGTCCTGACCGGCCAGCCGGCCGGCGGTGACCCGGACCTTGATCTGCTCCAGGAAGTGCTCGGTGGAGGAGAGCAACGCCTCTCGCATGTGCGCGCGCAATTTGGCCAGCTGCGGATTGCGACACGCCACCAGTCGCTCGCCCGGATAATCGGGCGCGCTGAACTCGAGCAGATTGCGCTCGTCGAACAGGTCGAACTGGAGATGGCCGTCTTCGACGAGCGCTTTGATCGAGGCGCTCTTGAGGGCGGTGATCCAGTCCATGCCGTCCATCGCGCGCATCGCGTCGATGGTCGTGTTGGCGATCATGCCGCGATCGCCGACCATCACCATCTGCTCGATGCCGAACTCCTCGCGGATCTGCTCGACTGCGGGCAGGAAGGTCTGGCTGTCGGCCACATTGCCCTCGTGCACCCGCACCGCCACCGGACGGCCGCGCGCATCGGTGATCACCCCGTAGTTCACCTGCAGTGTCCCGCGTTTGCCGTCGCGGCTGTAGCCGCGCTTGGCGAGCGGACAGGTGGTCCCTTCGCAGTAGCTCGACGACAGATCGTAGAGCACCAGCCCACCGTGCTGGAGATGGCGCGCGGCCAGTTTCTGCTGGATCCGGTCCTGCCGCGCGAGCAGCCAGTCCATCGCGGCGTAGAGCGCGTCTTCGCTCGCGTCGGCCACGCCAAAGTCGTCGGCCAGCGTCGTGGTGTGCCACCAGCGCGTGGTCGCCAGCTTGGTGTGAGGCTCGACAATGCGGGCGGCGACCATCGCCAGCACCACGTCGCGTTCGCGCGAGGGTGTGGACGCGATCAGCGACGCGAAGCCCAGCCGATCCATCGCTATCGCCACCGCCTGCACCTGACCATGCGCGCGGGAGGCGATGATCTCGAAAGCGCGCGGCACCGGCTGCCAGACCTCCCCACGCAACGCCGCACGAATCGCCTCGATCTGCGCGGCCGAGAGGCTGGACAGATTGGCCAGCGTGCGCTTGCAGACTTTGGCGCCCTCGCGGAAGGACTCCCGCAGCAACACGGTGGGGGTCGACCCGCGATTCGGAACGACATCTATATGCATGGGTACAATCTACGCATATTATACTGTACATGCAACTAGACTACATGTCTACAGGTTTGGAGCCTACCCGATCAGCTAACTCGTTGAATACACTCCACTTCTCTCACCAAATGGAGACAATCAGCCTCGGAACTTCAGATTAGCCGGGGGCTAGCCTCGACGATCCACATGCACCGTTGTTGCGCATCAGTGGACTCGCGATAATGGCCGGTGTCGAGGTGAAGCGGAAAGACAAAGGACGCGTAAACCAGAAGCGCTACGAGCAGGCGCTTCGTCGCGCCGAGAAGCTGGCGAAGAAATACCCCTAGCGGTACCATACCCAATCCCCTTAGCCGGAGCACCTGATAGACCGCGACGTACTCGCCTCTGCGCTCGCCGATCGCTTCTCATTCGTGCGTGAACTGGGTCGCGGCGGGTTTGCTGTCGTGTACTTGGCGCAGGACCTGCGCCACGACCGACCGGTGGCTCTCAAAATTTTGCATGCCGAAGTCGCGGCGTCGGTGGGCGCCGAGAGGTTCGAGCGCGAGATCAAGCTCGCCGCGCGGCTGCAACATCCGCACATCATGGGTGTGTTCGACTCGGGGCAAGTGGACGGCCGCCTTTGGTTTTGCATGCCGTACATCGAAGGCGAGTCGCTGCGCGACAAGCTGACTCGCGAACGGCAGTTGCCACTCGCCGATGCCCTGGGCATTGCCCGTGAAGTGGCCGATGCGCTCGACTACGCGCACAAGCACGGCGTCATTCATCGCGATATCAAGCCCGAAAACGTGCTCCTAAGCGGCCGCCACGCGATGGTGGCCGACTTCGGCATTGCACGTGCGCTCGCGCCCACTGAGGACGCGCTGACGCAAACGGGTATGGCGGTGGGAACAACCGGGTACATGAGCCCCGAGCAGGCCACCGGGGACACCAGTCTGGATGCCCGGTCCGATGTATTTGCGCTTGGCTGCGTGTTGTACGAAATGCTGGTTGGCGAACCGCCCTTCACGGGGCCCAACGCGCAGAGCGTGATCGCCCGCATGCTCACCGAAGAACCGCGCTCCATTCGTGTCACGCGCGCTGGTGTGAGCGAAGCGCTCGACGCGATCGTGCACCGTGCCCTGGCCAAGTCGCCGGCCGACCGCTACCAGTCGACTGGTGAATTTGGCGATGCACTGGCCGCCATTGCAGCGAATCCGGTAAGCGGCATCGTATCAGCTGCGGCACCCGTCGCGGCTACCGTCGCGGCACGCGTCGCGGCGACCGGCCCCAGTATGCCTGTGCCGGCCCGTCGCCGCTCGCCAACGGCCGCCATATTCGCGCTTGGTCTTTTCATTGGTCTGGGCGGCTTGTTTGCGTGGCGCTATTCACAAGGTGCCGCGGCCAACGGACGCGGGCTCGCGGTGCTCCCTTTTGAGAACATGGGCGCCGCCGAGGACGCCTACTTTGCCGATGGGATCACGGAAGAAGTACGGGGCAAACTGGCGGCCATTCCCGGACTTCGTGTCACGGCTCGCACCAGTTCCAACCAGTACAAGGGTACGAAGAAGGCACCCACGGTGGTGGGCGGCGAACTGGGCGTGCAGTACCTGCTCACGGGCACCATTCAGATGGCGGTTGATGCCTCCGGACACAAGCGCGTGCGGGTCACGCCTGAACTCATCAAGGTGTCGGACGGCAGCACGAAGTGGCAGCAGCCCTTTGACGCGGTATTGAGCGACGTGTTCACGGTGCAGAGCGCGATCGCTACCCAGGTGGCGGCGGCGCTTGACGTCACGCTGGCCAGCGCCGTCAAGGAAAACGTCAAAGCGCGGCCCACGCAGAACCTCGAGGCATATCAGGAATACCTTCTGGGCGAGAAAGCCACGGAGTCAATGCTGCGCAGCGACGGTCGCTCGCTGGCCGAAGGCAAGGTGCACTACGAGCGCGCGGTCGCGCTCGACACCACCTTTGGTGTGGCCTGGAGTCGCGTGGCCTTTGTGGCCGTGCTCGGGTTCAGTGTAAACCCCACGGAAGAACTCGCGCGACAGGCGGACGACGCGGCGAAGCGTGCGATGCGATTTGCGCCGGACCATCCGCAAGCGCGACGAGCCTATTCCCGGTACCTGAACGTTGTCAAGAAAGATTACGCCGCCGCACTGGCCCAGCTTGACACCGGGTTGATCCGGTCGCCCAATGATGTCGACTTGCTCGCCGCCGCGTCGAGTATGAGTGCCCTGCTCTCGCGTTGGGATGAGGCCGTGGATCGCGCCAAGCGCGCCTACGCGCTGGACCAGCGCAATGCCAATGCGGCGGACCAGGTGGGACGGATGCTACACGCCGTGAAACGTTTTGCGGAAGCCGACGAATACTATGGCAGGTCGCTCGCGCTCTCGCCGGGAAACATCGCCATTGGTGAAGACCGTGTCATTAATCGTGTGTCGATGGGCGACCTTGCGGCCGCCAAGGCCGCTGTGAGGGACCTGCTCAAGCAAGCCGACACCACCGAGGTGGCCGCCTACTTCGCACTCTACCAGGAAATGCAGTGGGTGCTCGATGAACCGCTGCTCCGGAAGATCACGCAGATGACCTCGGCCAACTTCCGCAACAACCGGCAACAGTGGGCCCTCAAGGTGGGGCGCACGTGGCTGCTGCTTGGCGACTCGGCGAAGGGTCGCGCGTATGGCGACACGTCGCGCATTGCCGCCGAAGCACAGCTGGCGAACTACCCGGACAACGCGCAGTTGCACGAACTGCGCGGGCGCGCGCTGGCGCTCATGGGAAGAAAGGTCGAGGCCATCCAGGAGGCGGAGTTCTCGTTCAAGGCGCGCGAAACCGCACTCGACGCGTCCACCGGCCCCTACGTGCGCTACCAGGTGGCGCGTATTCTCGTGCAGGCCGGCGCCTACGACCGCGCACTCGATATTATCGAGCCACTCCTGACCACCAACTACGCCGACATCACGCCGGCGTGGTTGCGGCTCGAGCCTGTGTTCTGGCCACTCAAGGGGAACGCGAGGTTCGAGAAGCTCGTTGGGAAGTGACGCGAATTGGGCACACGACAGAAACGGTTTCTGGATTCAGGCTATCGACGAGCGGCGCTCCAGTTGCGCCTGTGCCACCACGAGTGTGATGCCAACGACCAGAATAGGATAAACCAGCAGGTGGATGGCCTGCCAACCACTGCGGGCCAGCACACCGCCGGAGGAAAACGATGCCACGGCCACCATGCTGAACCGGATGAACTCGTTCAACGCCTGCACACGGAATGCTTCTTCGGGCCTGCGTGCTGCGTCAAGGAATTTCCCGCGCTCGCCGCTCCCGATTCAGTCAACTCGATTCGCGCATCGGTCTGCCGCCGTTACGCGGCGCGCGGTGGTGCCTCCTGCGTTCGTGTTCGAAGCTGCTGCGCATCGTACGACACGCCGTCCCGCCACATCGCATACAGGATCCTGCCGCTCGAACGCGGCGTGATCACGCGCACACAGGTGGTCGCGGAACTGGCGGAGTTGGTGCGTGGCGACGTGGCTGGTCGCACAACCGACCGCGACGTCACGCTGTTCACGTCGGTGGGGACGGCGTTGGCCGATCTGGCGGCGGCTCGCTTGGTGTTCGCGTACTTCGGGATGTCGGTTCGTTCCACGCTGTCATGACCGGAATCCATCGCACCGTCCGTCGCTGGCCAGCACGGGTTGGTGCGCTCGCGTTGCTCGCCGCCTGTTCCTCAGGCACTCGTCGGGTTTAGCGCAGCGATCTGCTCCGCGAGTTGCGCGACTGGCAGGTCCACGCCGATAAACAACGCCACCGGCTGCGCGGAGGCATGCGGCCACGAGCGGTCCAGCAGCACCTGCTTGCGCCCTCCCACACGGTTCCAGACAAACAGTTCGGCGGCGCTGTCGCTGAATCGCACGAACCCCTTCGCGCGCACCACCGACGGCGGCAGCGCGCCCGCAAAGGCCATGAACGCGCTCCGGTTCACCTGCATTGGCAGCGTCATGGTGGCGGTGGCGAATGGGTGCGTGTGTCCGGTCGCGTG
>JANMRE010000601.1:0-2806 GCA_031370885.1 Gemmatimonadaceae bacterium | reverse complement strand
GAAAACAAGCTCCCCATCGAGTCGTTCACGGGCGAGCAACTCATTCAGTCGGAGCCCGACGCGTCCAGCTTCCCGTCCGGCGGACTGCGCGCCACCTGGGAAGCGCGCGGCTACACGGCGTGGAACCCGGCGTCGCCGGTGTTCATCAGCGAAACGGGTGGCACGAAGTATCTGTGCGTTCCGTCGGTATTCATTGGCTACAACGGCGAAGCACTTGATGAGATGACCCCGCTGCTGCGGAGTTCCGACCTGCTCTCGCATCGCGCCATGGAGCTGCTGGAAATCATCGGTGACAAGGGTGTGTTGCGCGTCAACACCACCCTGGGTGTTGAACAGGAGTTCTTCCTGATCGATCGGGCGCACTTCGCGTTGCGCCCCGATCTCATCATGGCAAACCGTTCCCTCGTTGGCGCACCGCCGCCACGCGGCCAGCAGCTCGAAGACCACTACTTCGGTGGCATTCCCGAGCGGGTGCAGGCGTGCATCAGTGAAGTGGAGCTCGAGCTCTACAAGCTTGGCGTGCCCATCGTCACCCGTCACAACGAAGTTGCGCCGTCGCAGTTTGAATTGGCGCCCATCTTCGAAGACTCCGATATCGCCGTCGATCACAACCATCTGGTGATGGCGGTGCTGCGCAAAGTCGCGCTGCGGCACGGCCTGCAGGCCATTGTGCACGAAAAACCCTTTGCCGGCATCAACGGCTCGGGCAAACACTGCAATTGGTCAATGGCGATCACGTCCGACAACGCGCTCGACGGCGTGAACCTGCTGAAACCGGGCAAGACACCGCATCAGAACCTCCGCTTCCTCCTTTTTCTCGGAGCCATTCTCAAAGGCGTGCACAAGCATGCCGGATTGTTGCGCGCCGGTATCGCCACCAGCGGCAACGAACACCGTCTGGGTGCCAACGAAGCGCCACCGGCCATCATCTCGGCGTTCCTTGGCAAAGGGTTGACGCAAGTGGTCGAGGATATCGCTGCCGGCAAGACGTCGCCGGCCAACGCCGAGCAGGCCATGCTCAAACTCGGTGTGGCCAAGCTGCCCGAAGTCGAGCAGGACAACACCGATCGCAATCGCACGTCGCCGTTCGCATTCACCGGTTCCAAGTTCGAATTCCGCGCCGTTGGTGGTTCGCAGAGCATTGCCTTCCCCGTGATGTTGCTGCAAGCGGCGGTAGCCGAAGCCATTGGCGAGATGACCGACTCGCTGCGCAAGGAAATGAAAACCGCCAAGAGCACCGATGACGCCGTGCTCAAAGTGGTGCGCGCCGCGTTCAAAACCACCACCGCGGTGCGTTTTGAAGGCAACAACTACTCCGACGAGTGGGTGGTGGAAGCAAAGCGTCGCGGACTGCTCAATCTGCGTCGCACCCCCGAAGCGCTCATGCAGCTGACCACCAAGGAGGCCAGCGCGTTGTTCAAGTCCACCGGCATCCTCACCGATATCGAGTTGGTGAGCCGATACCACGTGCGACTTGAGCGGTACGTGAAGGACATCCTGATCGAGCTGCACACGTTGCAGCAAATCGTCGACACGCAAATCCTGCCCGCGTCCTACGCGTATGTCGGTCAGATCGCACAAGCCGCAGGTCAGGGTGCCTCCGCCGGCATCAACATGCAGCCGCTGGTGGATGCCGCGAACGCCACCACCAAGATGATTGCGACGTTGCAGAAAAAGCGCGCCGAACTCACCAAAGTGATTGCGAGGGCGGAAGCGCTGCACGATGACCTGGTCGCGCAGGGCAACTTCGTCACCAGCACCGGCTGCGACACCATGGGCGAAGTGCGAGACGCCGCCGACGCACTGGAACTCTCGGTGGGCGACGAGTTCTGGCCGGTACCGCGGTATCGGGAGATGCTCTTCCCGGTGTAACGGCGCCACACAGCGAAACACGAACACATTCAGGGGGGTCACCGCGTCGGTGGCTCCCCTGCCTGCATCACCGCCATTGAGGATTACACGATTGTTGCTTGCCTCGGCGCGTCGACCGGTCGTAATGTCAGTTCTCCCATTCCTCCCAACTGCCTGTGCTCATCGCCGTCGTCGCCCTCCTGCAAGCCGCCGTGGTTCAGCCACCACAACGCGCCGTTCCCGATCCCGGCGTGTTCGCGGTTGGCCAACGCGTGACACCCGCCGGCGTGCAAAGCGTGTTCGACGGGCGCGTGGCCGGCGTGCGTTTTGGTTCAACATCCAGCGACGTGTGGGCCGTGGTTGGCGGAAGTGCCTGGCGCCTTGCATGGCGGGACAATCGGGTGCTGGCACACGTGGTGTTTAACGGCCGACCGGGGGTGCACGGCATGGTGATTGATCCGGTCACCCGTCGGCCACTGATCGCGTCGGTTGGCAAGCTTCCGGCCGACGTGGCGGCAAGTCGCACGCCGGGTGGACCACCGCTGTCGCGCGCCAAGTCGGTGACGCAGTTGGTCACCTATGCATCCGACTCCGCCTCTGCCGTAGTCACCGAATCGGGTGCACTTGGCGACTTCATGGCCGGTGGCCCTGCCATCGCGCTTCGCAAGAACAGCGCCGGTCATCGCGTGGCCGTGCTGCCGCTTCCCGCCGACGACAAACTGGTGGTGCTCGATGCCGACAACGGCGCGCGTCTGCGCACCGTGGCGTTGGGTGTACTGCCGATCGCGTCGGTGATCGCGCCTGACGGCGCGACCGCGTGGGTGACGGTGTTCGGCGGTCCCAAGCCCAAACCCGGTGCGCGAAGCGCCACGCAGTGTTGCGATCCCGCGGCGGAGCCCGTGCGGGTGAATGCGCGCGGTATCGCGCTGCCGGGTACGGTCGAACGCATTGATGT
>JANMRE010000557.1:0-7402 GCA_031370885.1 Gemmatimonadaceae bacterium | reverse complement strand
TTCTCGAAATACAGTCCGCGAAACTGTCCCGGTGCAAGCGTCGGCAGGGCCAACTCAAATCGATACGGCCGGTCGGGCTCTAGCAACGAAACATCGGCGTAGAAACCCACAAACGTGCTGCGCACGACGCGCACTGCGGTGTACGCCTTGCGGAATTCCACCGGCTTGCCGTCAATCAACAGCCGCGCCTCCCACGTGTCGTCGGCATCGCGGAAGGGTGCGTATAGCAGCAAACGCTCAGGCACCAGCCACGTGGTGCGATAGTCGTCAGACGTCCACGGAATGGGCCAGGCGCGCTGTCTGGTATGCAGTTGGTCGAAAACACGCCTTGGAATCGTAAACGTGCCGGTAACGCGGCCGCCGGTGTTCGTTGAGTCAAACGAAACCACCGGCTGCATCTGATGAAATGCCGCGCCGCCAAACCGCACGCCAACCTCCACCACGTCACCGCGACGCGTGACAGTGCCGGCATCAATGCCGTTCACGGTCGCGCGGGTGACGACCGTGCCCGCTGGCAGGGCCACTGCAATGCGGACGCCCGTGCCAACCTCTCCCGACGCATTGCTGACAGCCAGCACGCCATTGGTGACGGTGGCGGTGCCCGGCGTGCCAAACAGGAGAGGCGTGTTCACACTGACCGGTGCAAAGGTCACTTCGAGCACCAGCGCAGATCCTCCGTCCAACGCCAGGCTCACCGTGTCGCCGCGACGCCAGAATCCCTCACCAGGCTTGCCCAGTGGGCGCCCTTCCAGCGGATGCACCTCGCGCAACGCGTATCGGGCCCCCGTGGTCAGCCCAATCGACGCGTCCAGCGCAACGCGTGCGGTGAGACGACGCGCATCGGGATTGAACAGAAATATGAAACCGTGATCGCCCACAATTGCCGACGTGCCGTCCACCTTGCCCAGCGCGGGCTGGCCGAGAATGGTGCGCGTGCGTCGCAACAACTCCTTGTTGGTGTCGGTCCACTGCAGCCAGCCGCGCAACCACGCGCGATCCTTCTCTGCAAATCCGGCATACTCCGCCGAATCGCGCGCCGGGAGCATGTTAAGCACGTTGTTCCAACCGGCTGTCGCAATCGACGACAGCACAGAATAACGCCAGCCCAGATAGTCCCAGTCGCGCGCCCGGTATGACGTAAGCACCACGCCGCGCTCAGTGGTTTTCTGCGAGGGCATGTCATCGCGATCGTCCGAGCGCGACGTTTGGTGCGTCATGAAACCAGGCACCAGTTCACTGGGCGTGAACTCGTAGTTGCGGTAACGGTACGCGGTGTATCGCTGGCGGTTGGCCGAAACGCGATCGAAATGCAGATCGGGGTACGGCGTGAAGCTTTCCGGTTGCTCGTCGTTAAACGTGGGGTGCGGATAGCTCCCCGCCAGCCAGCTCCACGGCCCGTACTGGTGATACGCCTGTCGCCCGTCAATCACCACATCCGGAAGACGACGACGCAGCTCCTCCATGACGCGGCGCCAGCCATACCACTGCGCGTACCGGCTGGTACCCTCGTACGTCAGGAATGTGTGATCGAACGCATAGCCCGCAATACCTGTGCGATTGTGGAACGCCACCAGCTCGTCAATCAGCCAATCCTGCAGCGCGCGATTGCCAAGGCTTGCCGCCTTTTTCGGCGAGTTGTTTCGCGCCGGTACCAACCACTCGGGGTTCTGCGCGAACGGCAGTACTGGATACACGTACGCCAGCAGTTTGAGGTGCTTGCCGTTGGCGTAATCCACCATTTCCTGCACACTGGACGGGATGGGGCTCGTTCGCGGATTCCATTCGTTGCGACGAATCTTTTGGCCGAGTCCGAGCCACAGCACATGCTCCCAACTCCAGTCGTCCACACTTTCTTCACGACGCGATAGCGCCGAATTGGACGGCGCGTACAGCACATACTGCGCGCCCAAGGCGGCGGCCTGATCAAACACCCGCCGATACTCGGCGCGACCTGCCGGCATGCCGACGTCAATCTGGTAGTCGTTCACGCACCACCCAACGAACACGTTCAATGGCGCCTTCGGTTCGTACATGAACAACGCACGCACCATTCCGGTGAAAGCCGCGACCTCCGCTTCATCGAGCCCCGAAACCGTGTCACCCGTAGCGCGCCATTCGGGAATCATACGCGCCGGAAGACGGCGACCAGCAAGATGCACTGGTGCGATCAGCCCGCGATCGGATGTGAAGGTGCCATAACCCGCCTTCCATTCCATGTCGGGCGTGTAGCGCAACGTGGCGACATTGCGTTCAAGCGTAAACGTCAGAAACGGGTTCTGCGCCACAAGCAGCAGCGAGTGGCGATCCGCGAATCGGATGGCGGCACCGTAGTCGAGTGTGCCGAGACTGGGCCGCGCACTGGTTGGCTTGAAGACGTCGGTGGGTGTCTCGGAGAGCGATTCGCGAAAGAGCGTGATATCGCCCACGTGAAACGACTTGGCGACCAGCGAGACCACGCTGATTTGCTTGCTGACAAAGCGCCAACCGGGTTTCAGTTCGTACGTGACGTCGAACGCGAAAGTACCGGCACGATATTGATATACGACCCCATTAGGGATGGTTCGCTTCGCAGGCGCTGCCAGCGTGGAGCTGTTGAACGCTTGTTCCGCGAGGGTGATCGCAAATTCATCAGATCGCAGCCGATGTGCCCGACCGCTTGCCACATCGGTCACGGCGGTCATGCCGCGCGTTCCGAATTCGGCGCGAATCTGGCCGGTGGCGAGCGTCTGCGCGCCGACGATTCTTGCGCACACGGTCAGTGTGACGGCAAGCGCGCGGATCGCGAGCGAGGCGGTGGCGATGGTGTTCCTGATCATAGGCGCTCCACCATCAAACTACGCCCGGTCCCGCGTTTCGGCGAAGGACCGTGGGTCCGTCTCCTGACTGTGTGAAGGAACTGCGGCACCCTTACGGACATGCCAGCCCACACGTATTTCTCCCGCGACAGGCCTCCGCACACACTGGCGCATTTCGATCGCCATCGCACTCCGCAGAATCACACCAGTGCAACTCCTCTCGCTCCTCTGTTGCGTTACGCTCCTCGGCGCCGCTCGGGCTCAGCCCGCGCCTTCAAGCGCGGGGCGGGCGACGGTGATCGTGGAGAAAAACCTCGAAGCAACGATGCGCGATGGTGTGGTGCTTCGCGCCGATGTGTATCGGCCGGATACTCCCGGGCGACACCCTACGCTGCTCCAACGTACGCCGTACTCCAAGAATCCCAATCAGGAGACCTCGCAGTACCATCGGTTGGCCGCGGCGGGATTCGTTGTGGTGGTGCAGGACACGAGGGGTCGATATATGTCCGATGGCATCGCCGTACCCCATGACGAAGGCGCCGATGGCTTCGACACCGTGGCGTGGGTGGCCACGCTCCCGTATGTGAACGGGCGGATTGGCATGTTTGGCGGCAGCTACAGCGCAACCACGCAGCTGTTGGCGGCGCCCCTGCGTCCGCCACATTTGACCGCGCTGTTTCCCTCGGCGTCGTACGCCAGCCGGTACGACATGGTGTTTCAAGGTGGGGCGTTCTACCTGGCTGATGGTTTGGGTTGGAATCTCGGACAAGCCATGGACGCGCGTCGACGGGCGCTTGAGCCCACGGTTATTCGTGACAGCGAAATTGAACTCGACACGGAGCAGCGACGCCAATTTCAGGACGACTGGATATGGCGGCTACCTCTGAACACCATGTCCGTGCTTGATGTTCGGCGGTATTCGCCGGGCTATTTCGACATGCTGGCACATCCGTCGTTCGACGCCTTCTGGTCCACCTTCGACGTGGCCGCGCGACACGGGCAGTTTGAGGTGCCGGCATATCATCTGACCGGTTGGTACGATGCGCTGCTGAATGGCACGCTGCGCAACTTCACTGGTCTGAGAGCGAACGCAGCCAATCCCCGCGCGCGCAACAACCAACGACTCATTGTTGGTCCATGGACGCACGCCCGCCCCAATACCGGCACGAACGCGATCGGCGACGTGTCGTTTGGCGCCACTGCCGGATTCGACTCCGAAGCGTTGATAGTCCGCTGGTTTCACCATTGGCTGAGCGAGGACAGCCGAACGGATTTCCCCGGCGCGCCGGTGCGCATTTTCGTGATGGGCGAAAACACCTGGCGCGACGAGCAGGAGTGGCCGCTGTCGCGCGCCCAGGCAACCGCGTTCCATCTGTCGAGCGGCGGCGTAGCCAATACACTCACAGGAAACGGACGCCTGTCGGTCGCGCGGACGCCCGCCAGTGCCAGTGCCGACACATTCACCTACAACCCCGCCACGCCGGTGCCCAGCGGCAACTCGGGAGCGTATTCGCGCGCCCCGCTCGATCAGCGCGCAACCGAACGACGCCCCGACGTTCTGGTGTTCACGAGTGACCCAATGGACCAACCGCTCGAAGTGACCGGACCCGTTCGCCTCGTGTTGTGGGCGTCGTCGTCGCGGCGGGACACCGATTTCACTGCCAAACTTGTCGATGTATTTCCCGACGGAACAGCGCGCGCGCTCACCGACGGCATTATTCGGGCCCGTTACCGCGCGAGTCGCACAACGCCGCGTCTGCTCACACCAGAACGCGCCGAAGAATTCGTGATCGAGATCGGCGCCACGAGCAATGTATTTCTCCGCGGGCATCGTATCCGACTCGAAGTCTCCAGCAGCAACTTTCCGCGCTTCGACCGCAATCCGAACACGGGCGCGCCGTTTGGAACGGATACCACACTCCTCACAGCGCTGCAGACGGTGCTGCACGATGCACGCCATCCGTCACGACTCGTCCTGCCGGTCATTCCGCGCGAAGTCCGTCGCGCACCACTCGGGTATTCGCGCGCCAGCGGCACGTTGGAGCGGGCACTGGAACAGCGCTTTCGCTCGAGCGTGTCGGCCGACTCGATCTCGGTGCTGCATGGGCCGCTCACGCAACGACCGCACCCGGCCGGATCGGCCGGGGGCGCCGCGGTGGCTGCGTATCTCGCGAAAACACTCGCGTCGTTCGGGTTGGAGGTGGAGACGCGGGAGTACATGGCATGGCTGTCGCAGCCGCGATCCGAACAGTTGGTCATGACGGCCCCCATCCGTCGGGAATTGTCGCTGCGCGAGCCACCAATGGCGGACGATCCGACGTCCACTCATCCGGAGCTTCGCGAGGCCTATATCGCCTACTCCGCGTCGGGCACGGCGGCCGGCGAGGTGGTGTATGTGAACTACGGCCTGCCAACCGACTACGCCGCGTTAACGGAGCGTGGCGTATCGGTGCGCGGCCGCATTGCACTGGCGCGTTACGGCAAGAGTCATCGTGCTGTCAAAGTGCATGAAGCGCAGCAAGCGGGAGCTGCCGCGCTGATACTCTACAGCGATCCGGCGGATGACGGCGTCACACGCGGCCCGGTGTTCCCTGATGGATACTGGCGTGGCGAGCACATGCCGCAGCGCGGCAATGCGAAACTCAGCTGGTATTTTCACGGCGACCCGCTCACACCCGGTGTCGCGGCCACCACCAACGCTGTTCGACTCAATCCGGCCGCTGCTCCAACGCTTCCGCGCATTCCGGTGATGGTGATCAGTTGGGGCGAGGCACGCCATTTGCTCGCCGCGCTTGGCGGTCCCACGGCGCCAATGAGCTTTCGCGGCGGCGTGCCAGTGGAGTATCACCTGGGTCCGGGTCCTGCGGCGGTCGCGCTCACCGTCGCGCACAACGACGGCCTTCGCCCAATCCGCAACGTGGTGGCGACGGTGCGCGGTTCCCATCAGCCGGATCGCGTCGTGATGCTGGGCACGCACCATGACGCGTGGACACTGGGCGGGGTAGACCCCGGTACGGGAACGGCGTCGCTGCTTGAAGTGGCACGCGTTCTGGGCACCATGGCGAAAGCCGGATGGCGTCCGGCGCGCAGCATCTCGTTGGCATTCTGGGACGCCGAGGAATTCGGCCTCATCGGCTCCACCGAGTACGCCGAACAATTGCGCACCCGATTGAAGGAGCAACTCATCATGTACGTGAACACCGACATGTACATGAAAGGGCGTTTGGATCCAGGTGGTGTTCCCTCGTTGCGGGACTTCGTGGTAGACGTCGCCGGTGATGTGCCACAGGATGACAACACGGTGCTTGACTCGTGGCGTCAGTCGGCCTGGGAACGTACTGCGCCGGCGCAACGCACTGGCACCGCGAGCGAATACGTTCCCGATCTGAAAAATCTCGGAAGCGGTGCTGACTTTGTGCCGTTTCAGGACCACCTTGGCATTCCATCATTGTCAATGGAGTTTATTGGAGCCAACGGCTACGGTTTCGGCACCTACCACTCCAACTACGACTCACGCGCCTACGTGGAACGCATCGCCGACCCGGGTTTCGCTCACGGCGTGACCATGGTGAGCATGCTCGGCACGCTGGCGCTGCGCATGGCCAATGCCAACGTGGTGCCGTTCCGATTCACCCCCTATGCGCAGGCGCTGGTTGCCGCGCTCGACACAACGCCGCTGGCGCCGCGTGCGCGCATCGCGTTAACACACGCGGCGCTACTCGACTCAGCGGTCACGCAAGCGCTCTCGCGCGGCACCCTCACCGCGGCGCGCGCGCGAACGTTGAATGATCGACTGGCCCGCCTGGAACAACTGCTTACCGATGATGCAGGACACGCTGATACCAAGTGGTACCGCCACGTGTTCTACGGCTGGAACATCTACTCGTTGTACGACGGTCAGCCGTTTCCGGGGCTGGCCGAGGCGCAGCGCCTGCGCGATGATGCGCGCGTGGCGCATGAAATGACGCGTATTGCCGGCGCGCTCGACCGGATGATCACCGAGCTTCGCGTGGCGCGAACGCTGGCGCAGGGACCCTGGCGTCGCTGAGTTCGAAGCGAGGCAACGGTGGATTTGTGCGTTCGTCAAACACAGAGAAATTGAACCGCAGGGGTCGCAGAGGGCGCAGGGACTCGATACGATACCCTGCGTCCCCCGCGTCCCCTGCGGTTCAATGCTTGTAGTTTTTCGGGATTCAGCCCACGCGATGCGTCGCCATGCGTCGCCAAAAGATGTAGAACGGAACACCCGTTGCAACGATACCAATACCGATCAGCACCTGTGGGCCACGCGTGGTGAGCAACGTGCTCAGATACCAGAGCAGAATTGCCAGATACAACGCGGGCGTGAACGGGTAACCGAACACCTTGTAGGGGCGCGGAAGGTCGGGCGCCGAACGACGCAGAATGAACAGTCCGATCACGGTGAGCGCCATGAACGCCTGATTCACAAACGCCGCCCAGCCAAGGATCTGTGTGAACGAGCCAGCCAGTGCGAGTATCGAAGCCCACACGCCAACCAGCACGATAGCGCCAGTGGGCACTCGGCGCCCTTCGTGCACCCGACCAATCGCGCGGAAGAAGAGTCCGTCGCTGGCCAGGGCATACGT
>JANMRE010000524.1:0-13986 GCA_031370885.1 Gemmatimonadaceae bacterium | reverse complement strand
GGTCTGGCGCGACGCTTCCAGACCTCACCGGACGTGCTGCGACAGCTCAATCAACTCCGCACCGATAATATTCAGCGCGGTCAGCGGTTGCGCGTGCCGCGCGTAGACGACACGCCGTAGCGCGACGGGCACGAAGGGTGTGGCGCCATGCCACTACTGACCCAGCACAATTGCGAACACCAGCGGCGCGACAATCGACGCATCCGACTCGATGATGTACTTTGGCGTGTCGATTCCCAGCTTCCCCCAGGTGATTTTCTCGTTCGGCACGGCACCCGAGTACGAGCCGTAGCTCGTGGTCGAATCGCTGATTTGACAGAAGTAGCCCCACAGCGGAACCTCGTCGCGCTTCAGATCCTGGTGCAGCATGGGCACCACGCAGATCGGAAAATCACCGGCAATACCGCCGCCAATCTGGAAGAAGCCAATCGTCGTGTCCTTCGTGGCCTGTGTGTACCACTCAGCGAGGTACATCATGTATTCGATGCCGCTGCGGACCGTGTGCACGTTCTTCACGCCGCCTTCGATGCAGTACGACGCGAAGATATTGCCGGTCGTGGAGTCTTCCCAGCCTGGTACGATGATGGGCAGGTTCTTCTGCGCGGCGGCCAGCATCCAGGAGTTTTTCGGGTCGATCTGGTAGTACTGCTCAAGCGAGCCGCTCAGCAGAATGCGATACATGAACTCGTGCGGAAAGTAGCGCACGCCGCTTCGATCGGCCGACTGCCATTCATCGAGAATCGCCTTCTCGATGCGACGGATGGCCTCGCCTTCGGGAATGCACGTATCCGTCACCCGATTCATGTGCTTCTCCAACAGCCGCTGCTCATCGTGCGGAGTGAGGTCGCGGTAGTTCGGTACGCGCTCGTAATGATCGTGGGCCACGAGGTTGTAAATGTCCTCCTCGAGGTTGGCACCCGTGCACGTAATGGCGTGCACTTTGTCCTGTCGAATCATTTCGGCCAGCGAAAGGCCCAACTCCGCCGTGCTCATGGCACCGGCCAGCGTAACCATCATCTTGCCGCCTCCATCGAGGTGTTTCACGTAGCCATCCGCCGCGTCGATCAATGCGGCGGCGTTGAAGTGGCGATAGTGATGGCGGAGGAACGCCGAGACCGGCGCGGATGACGACGTAGACATGAGCGGCTCTCGAAGGTGGCGGACTCCTCGCGGCGCCGACTGATCTCGGCGACGGCGCGCCGGCGGCGTCCGTGAGGTGCCGCCGACCGCGCGCAATCTACTGTGGCGGCGTCCGATCGTGGGCGTGTGACGGCGCGCCTTTCCGGCCGCTCGAGCGAAGTCCCAGCCACACCGCGCCAACGGCGAGTGCGACCGCAATGGCCGCGTGCGATGTCACGAGGAAGGCGGCCGCCAACGCAGCGCACACCAGCGCCACGGCGCGTACCCCTGCCCCACCGGCCCATTCGTTTCCACCGGCTGGCTGGCGCACCGTGTGCGCCGCACCCCAGCCCACTCCCGCGCTCTCGGCGTTGTACACCACCGGCATGCTGTCGCTGGCCATGAATGTCACATGGCCGCCCTCATCGCGTACCGTGAACGGCGTTCCGGCCTCGACGCGTTCGGGACACCACACGTGGAGCGACGCGCGTGAGGCGGGCGTTTCCTCCATCAGGCCGAGACCCAGTCGCACAGGCACCACCGGTGTCTGCCCGACGTCGCCGCGTACGATCGGCCCGCTCGCGGCCGGCGTGGAGATGGGCGCCGACCCGTCGGAGAAGTGCGGCGTTGGTCGTACAATCGCCAGCAACAATCGGCCAATGGGTTCCCGCGCGAGCATGCTCTGTCGTCGCACAAGGCGCTCCGCTTCAGTAAGCCGTTCCTGTTGCAACAACGGCATCAATTGCTGTACCAATGCGCGTACCGGTGCCGGTGTTTCGGCACCTTCGCCGGTAGCAACTCCGAGAAACGTTGCGAGCAGCGTGCGAACTGCATGTGCCTGGCCGGCGGTGGTTGCCGATGCCATCGTGCCACCGGCACTGAAGGCACGCATCAGGCTGCGGGCCTCTTCCGCCACGTCAGTGAGTGAACACTCCACGACGCGTGCGCCGAACCGTTCGAGCGCTATTACGGCAAGGTCGATCGGCACTCGCGAACTAGAAGGCGTGTTCGACAACGCACCGGTGCTGTCGGTGTCGGTGAATTCGGTGACGATGCAGTCAATGACGATGCTGTCGGTAACGATGCTGTTGGTGGCCATGCTGTCGGCGACAATCAGGCGAAGCGTTTCGCGCCCCCACGTGAGTGCGGGATGCTCGGACACCGTCGCGACGCGTCCGAACAGCGCGTGGGCCGTTCGCGAGTCGCCCTGTTTCGCCTGAATCAGTGCGTGCTGCACGAGGAGCAGTGGATCGGTGGGCGCGCGTTGCAGCGCCGATTGCACAACAGAACGCGCTCCTGCCAGATCGCCAAGCGACATGCGGACCACTGACTGCAGAAACCGGAGCGCCAGAGACGCCGGTCGCACAGCCAGCCCCTCGTTGGCAACCCGTTCGCATTCGCCCGGGAGTCCGAGCACCATCAGTGCACCGCCGCGGAGATACCAACCCTCTTCGGTTCCTCGTGCGGCGTCCCAAATCGGATCGAGTGTCATCAGCGCGTCGCCAGGCAGATTCCGCAACAGCGACGCTCGCGCCTGTTCGAGTCCGACTTCCAACGCCACCACGCCGGTTGGCTCGCGATGCGCCAGCAGGTCGGTGGTGGCAAGTACATCGAGCAGAGTAAGACCGCTGCGTCCCAAGGGCTGGGTCGAGGCGGTGGTCGGCTCGCCAGAGTGGACGGGGGCCAGACGCGTGACTGGATACGGCACAATCGCGCCGATCCCCACCGGGCGGGGCGCGGATGGTGGTGGCGGGGAGACGCGGTCGGCGGACGACAGGCCAGTGAGATCAGGCAAGGGCTTCGATCAAGGCCTCGTCAATTCCGATCCGACTGTACCCGGCGAAGACGGCGAACCAGCGATACGCACCACCTTCACGATCGAGGATCAATCGCCGTCGCGTGACACTGTGCTCATAGAGCCGCAATTCGCCCACATCGGCGGGTCCGTCGATATACCCGATGAACCAAAACGCGGCACTGGCGTTCGCCGCCGTGGCGCCGAATTCTGCTGTGAGGGCGCGTTGGAGTGGGGCCCAATCGGGCGGACGGTAGTCGGTTGGCATGTGCACGAATGTTGCCCAGTGGACGCCCCTCGGTGGAGGCGGTCACGATTCGTCACACGCACGGCGCGCAGCATTAGAACGTGATCAGCCGCCGACGTTGGAGCGGCTCACCCGGCCACGTGAGTGGTGATAAAACGCACAGTGTCCTGCAGTGACTGCTCCGCCTCGGGTAACACTGCGGGAAAAAACTGCCAGACGTGCGGAACCCGGCGCCAGAGTCGCAGTTCCACATGCACACCTGCCGCGCGCGCGCGTTCCGCCACGCGCACCGCGTCGTCTCGCAACACTTCGTCGTCACTGGCGTGCACCAACAGGGGCGGAAAGTTTTGAAAATCGCCGTAGAGCGGTGAGACATACGGATGCGTCGGGTCGGACGCGCCGAGATAGAACTTCGACGCGCGTCGAATCGTGACGCCCGCAAACATTGAGCAGCGCTCGGAGTTTTCGTCGAGTGAACGACCCGTCGTCGCCAGATCGGTCCACGGACTGAATGCGACCACGGCCGCCGGCAGCGGCGCGCCGTCGTCTCGCAGCGCCAAGGCGAGCGCCAGCGCGAGTCCGCCACCGGCAGAATCGCCGGCGATCACGATTCGCGACGGCGCAATGCCGAGAGCCAGCAGATGCTGGTACGCGGCACGCGCATCCTGCAGCGCTGCGGGATACGGATGCTCGGGCGCCAACCGATAGCCCGGCACAAAGGCGGTCCCTCGGAGTCGGCGCACGAGCGATGCCGCCAGCGGACGATGGGTTTCCGGCGAACCAGCCAGGTAGCCGCCCCCGTGGAGATACAACAGCACGGGCGCGCTATCGCTGGCGCCCGGCCAGGAGACCACCTCACCGCCGGGCCACGATCCCTCGGGACCGACTATGGCGACGGCCGCACCCGTCGAGCGCACCATCCACCGTCGCGGTAATTGCTGACGGCCCATGCGCCGACGCACCCAGAGCGGATCGATGGGTTTCAGGACATGCGGTCGCATGTACGACCGAATGACCAGATCGGCGAGTCGCGACTGCCAACTTGCGATGGCCAAGGGGTGAACGCCCGGTTCGGAGAACATCCTGAATAATACTCGACGCCGACTGCGGAACTTCGCCGACGCGAGGTTTCGCGCTTACACGCCGACTTGTTTCTCCACGCGATCACGGTAGTGGCGACTCAGGCGCAGCCGAGCACCATCTTCGAGAATCACCACATAGTCACCGGAGAACCATTGCTGCATCTCGCGCACGCGATTGAGATTGACGATGGTGGATCGATGAATGCGCGCAAACACTCGTGGATCAAGTGTTTCTTCGAGATGACTGATGCGATCGCGAATGGTGTGGGCCACGGGGCCGACATGCAATTTCACATAGTTGCGATCGGCCTCGATCCAATCGATTTCCGTGGTCTTCACGAACAACATGCGGCCGTCCTGTTTTACCAGGATGCGGCTGGCATAGTGTCCATTGCCGCTTGACCCGCCGGCGGTTGGGACGGCGGTCGCGGACGCACCGTCACCGCGTTCGGTCGACGCGGTGCCCTCGGCGAGACGCCGTACCGTGGCCAGCAATTCGTCCAGGCGCTCGGCGGCGACCGCATGTGCCCGTTGCGTGCGAGCGCGTTCGAAGGCCGCCCGAAACCGATCGGCGTCCACGGGTTTGAGCACGTAGTCAACGGCGTGCACGTCGAACGCGCGCTGCGCGTGTTCGTCGTATGCCGTGACAAACAGAATCATCGGCAGGGTTCCGCCCACCAATTCGCGCAACACCCCGAATCCGTCGAGTTCCGGCATCTGTACGTCGAGGCACACGAGGTCGGGATGCAATTCCTTGATCAACGAGACCGCGTCGCGCCCCGTTCCCGCCTCGCCCACGATGTCCACATCGGCTTCGTTCTGCAGCAGACGCCGCACACGTTGGCGCGCCAGCGCCTCGTCGTCCACAATCAATACTCGCACGATCGCCCCTCCTGAGACTCGCGGTTCGCGCCCAGTTGGCGCCGATGGAATCGACGGGAACTACGTGCGATGGCCCCCGATCGTTGCAAATCGTATCATACGCGCACGCCGCGCGGGCACGCCGGACTGCCAGTGCGGTCCCACACGCGTGGCGCGCAATCCCTGTCGATTGCCTCCTGTCTCAGCTCGAACGCCTTTCAGCGCTCTCATGGTTGCTTCGTCCCAATTCCTTACGATCGCCGATGAAGGCGCCCGGCTGCGCTTGCTCACGCGATGGTTATTTGCGGTTGTCTGGCTGGTGCCCGCGATGCTCGCGGCGCTCCAATTGACGTTGGTTGGTGATGCCTCCGGCACGCACTACGGCTTTGGCCGCGCCCTGCTGTGGCAAGGGGCAGCCTGGTTGATCTGGGGACTCTGGTCGCAGCTCATCCTGACCTTGGTCGATCGCGTGAAGCTGGGTGCCGGCACGTTGTGGAGATGGGTTGTTGTTCATGTGATGACCACTGGCGTGGTCTGCGTCACCAATGTCCTCGTGCTGGGTTGGTTCGATCACGTGTTCGGCTCGGTTGGGCAAGTCACGAGCTATGCCTTCGCCGTCCGCCTGGTTCTGGTCAATCATCTGGACTTTCAGGTGGTGCTGTATTGCGCGGTGCTGGGTGCGGCGTACATGGTGGAGTTCGTGCGTCGGTTTCGTGAGCGCGATCGCGCGGCCGCCGTGCTGGAACAGCAGCTGGCCCGTACGCAACTCGACGCGCTGCGCATGCAACTCAATCCGCATTTCCTGTTCAATGCGCTGAACTCGGTGGCCGAGTTGATGGAGGAAGACGTGCGTGAAGCGCAGCGCACGTTGACCCGGGTGGCCGACCTGTTGCGCCTGTCGTTGCGCAGCGCGGCCTCATCAACCATTCCCCTCTGGCAGGAAATCGAGTTGGTCGAGCTGTACCTGCAGATTGCGCGCGTGCGCTACGGGTCGGGCCTGGATGTCGATATCGACGTGGACTCGTCTGCGGTCGATGTCGACGTGCCGAGTTTTCTGCTGCAGCCCCTGGTGGAGAACGCGCTCAAGCACGGACTCGCCCCAGGCCATCCCGACCAATCGATTGCGATCAGCGTTACCCGCACGGGTGACACGCTGGTGCTGGTGGTCGAAGACAATGGTCGGGGCCTCGATGGACTGATCACTACCAGCGGTCGCTTTCTGGCGGTTCGACCATCGGTAGACGGCCTCGGTATTGGCCTCACCAACACCCGCTCGCGTCTCACCATGCTGTATGGCGATCGTTACGCATTCCTGATGAGCAATCATGCAGAAGGGGGCTGCCGCGTCGAGATCCGGCTGCCGGTCGAATGACTTCGGGGTATTTTTCCGCATGAACCGATTCCGTGTCCACCCGTTCGCGTCGTCCGTGCTGATGGCAGGGCTTCTGCTGATTCCTGCCACGCTCAACGCGTGGGGCGATGCCGGACACCGTTTGATTGGACTCGCGGCCGCGCAGCGGACCCCCGAGGGGATGCCGGCCTTCTTTCGCGCGGCCAGTCAGCAGCTTGCGTATCTCAATCCGGAGCCCGACCGGTGGAAGGATCGCGCGGAGCGTACAATCGACCCGGCGCTTGAGGGCGGCACATCGCCCGAGCACTACATCGACATGGATTTAATCCCGCCGGATGCGCTGCGTGCAGCCCTCGCGGCGCCGAATCGTTTCGCGTACGCCGACACGTTGCGCGCGGCCGGTGTGGCGGCGAACATCATGGGATTGTTGCCCTTCGAGATGCTGGAATTGGCGCAGCAGTTGCGCGGTGATTTCCGACTTTGGCGCATCGCCCCGGACTCCACGGTCCGGTCGTGGATCGAAGCGCGCATCATCGATGACGCAGGCATTCTGGGGCATTATGTTGCGGATGGCTCGAACCCGCATCATACCACGAAGCATCACAACGGATGGGTTGGCGAGAACCCCCGCGGATACACCAGTGACAATCGCTTTCATTCCCGTTTCGAGTCGGCGTTTGTGCAGGCGCACATGCAATTGCCGGATATTCTGGTCGGCATGACCACCGACGCGCGTGTGCTGCCAAATCTGCGCGAGGCCATTGTGACCTACCTGAACACCAGTTTCGGCCAGCTTGATCGCCTGTACGAACTGGACCAGGTCACTCCCTTCCAACCCGAAACCAGTACGGTCGAACAGAAAGCGTTCGCATCGGCGCGACTCGCCGCCGGCGCGGACATGCTGCGCGATATCTGGTGGACGGCCTGGGTCACGAGCGCGCCGTCCACGCCCCGATAGTCCCGTCCACCATGATGCACCTTTCCCGAATTCACTATGACAGAAACGTCGCGAGCCTCACTGAGTAGCCTCACACCCGTGGCGGTCGTGCTTGCGGTTGGCATTGCCGCCGGCGGCTATCTGGCCGGTGCCGGCGTGGCTCGCATGCGGACCGGCGATCGCACGGTGACCGTGCGAGGTGTAGCCGAACGCGAGGCCAAGGCCGACCTGGCGATCTGGCCGCTTCGTCTGGTAGCCACCGATGATGATCTGGCGCGGGCCAACGCCTCGCTCGAGCGCAGCGTCCAGCTGGTCCGCACGTTCCTGCGTGAAACCGGCGTTGATTCATCGGGCACCGAGATCACATTGCAGGAGTTCTCGGTGCAGGACCAACGCGCGTCGGGTGGATTACAGAACAGCAGTCGTTACATCATTCGACAAACGCTGGTGGTGCGCTCCACGCGTGTGGATGTGGTGCAGGCGGCCAGCCAACGCGTGCCGGAACTGGTGCGAAACGGCGTCGTGTTGTCATCCGGTCAGGAGTACGGCACAGGTGGGCCGACGTTTGTCTTCACGAAACTGAATGACCTGAAGCCACCCATGATCGCCGAAGCAACGGCACGGGCACGCGAAGGGGCCGAGCAGTTTGCCCGCGACTCCAAAAGCACGCTCTCGGGAATTCGCATTGGCAGTCAGGGCGTGTTTGAAATCCTGCCGCGCGATCAGGCCGCCGGTATCAGCGAAGAGAGTCAGGTGGTGAAGCGGGTACGGGTGGTGACGACCGTAACGTATGGGCTGAATTAGCGTCGTGCCGTCAGCGCGGCGCAGGCGTGCCATGATCCAGCAGGCATGAGTCCTCTGGTGAAGTACCTCGCCAACCTGGGATACGGCACGCGCCGCAGTGTGACGCGTTTGGTTGGGCATCAACGGGTTACTCACCGAAACGGCCAGCCACTGCGTGTCGACTTACCATACAGTCACGACGACATCCTCGTTGACGGATTGCCGCTCGATCCTCCACCGGGAAGTGTCGTGCTGTTGCACAAGCCGGTGGGGTACGTATGTTCCACCACGGACGTCGCGAATCCGGTGGTGTTCGAGCTGCTTCCCGCACGATTTCGCGCCCGCTCACCGATCATGGCGCCCATTGGCCGACTCGATGCCGACACGTCGGGACTGCTGCTGCTCACCGACGATGGGGCGCTCAACCATCGCCTCACCTCACCACGGTCGCATCTGCCCAAGGTGTATCTGGTAACGCTGACCGAGCCATTGCGCGGCGACGAGCGCGAGCGATTCGCCAGTGGCTTGCTGCAGTTGGCGTCTGATCTTCACCCCCTTGCGCCGGCGCAACTCGAGGTGCTTGACGGGCACACCATTCGACTGACGCTTGAAGAAGGCCGCTACCATCAGGTGCGACGCATGTTCGCCGCCGTCGGCAATCACGTGGTGCGACTTGAACGTATTGCGATCGGTGACCTCACGCTGGGCGATCAACCCAACGGCACGTGGCGCGTGATCACTCCGACCGAGCGCGCCCTGCTGGCTCGGCGGTCTACGCCCTGACAGCGGAAAGCACCTTGAAGCGGCGGCCGTCGTGCAGCACGCGGTACGTGCCGAATTGCGCCGTCAGCATTGCTTCATAGGGCAGTGTTCGATTCGCTACCAGCAGCGCGCGTCCGCCGCGATCCAGCACATCGTAGGCATCGCGGATGAACTGGTGCGGCACCTCAAGATCGACCTGTTTGCCGGTGTGAAATGGCGGATTCGCGACGACCACGTCAAAACGCTCGCCCAAAACTGACGAGGCCACATCACTGACCAGAGCGCGGGCATTGGTGCTCCCCGCCGCCTGCAGCGTGCGCTCCGCGCAGCGCACGGCGTCACTGTCGACATCCACGAGACACACCGCGCCGGTGCGTGACTGACGTGCCGCCACCACACCCAGCGCGCCGGCGCCGCAGCCGATATCGAGCACGCGTTCGCCCGGTGCGACATCAAGCAGTCGGGCCATCACGTCGGTGGCTTCGTCAACATGCGCCCACGAGAACACGCCGGGACGCGTATACAACGTAAAGACTTCACCGTGCAGCGACACGGGAACTGCGTGATACACGTTTGCGTCGATGTACGGTGTAACCATATCGGCCGCGACGTCGGGCGGGTGAGCCGGTCGCGTGGCCACGACCAGTCGATGACTGCGATGCTGGGCAAGCGTTTTCGCGTTGCCAAACAATCGTTCAAGCAGCCGCGCGGCCGACTTCGCCCCTTCGTGATTGCCACCCGCGACATAGCACTGACCACCCGGGCGCAGCACGCGCAGGGCATCGTGCAGCAGCAGGAGCATTGGAGTTCGCTCCGGGACCACGCGTATCGCCACGACATCGGCGACAATATCTGACGGCAGCGACCACGCGCCGTGTCCGATGCGCACCTGGGCACTGGCGATGGCGTTGGCACCGAGCGTTCGCAGTGCCGCCTGGACGGCGAGCCCATTGCGGTCGGTCATCCACACCTGCTGCGCGCCGCTGGCCCCGGCGACCGCACCCACAAGACCGTTCCCGCATGGCATCGATACGACCACCTGACCGGCGCAGTCGGTGAGCGCGCGTGCCAGCATCTCGGTGGCGGGATCATCGTGGCCGTGGCCCAGCAGACCGGGCTTGGTAGCCAACTGAAAGGTGCGACCGCCAAAAACCGCGCGCGCCTGTTGCCACACGCGGTACTCGGGGCCGAATGACGGCAACGCGAGTTCGGTTATGCGGCGTGCCGCCAGGCGTGCGTCACCGCCCGGTTCACTTCTTCACCACCTCGACCCTTCGATTTTGTGCCCGCCCTTCCGGTGTCGCATTCGGCACGGAAGGCTTGGTATCGCCGAGCCCTTTGGTGGCGATGCGTGCGCCATCGATACCGAAGTCGGTTGCCTTCGCACTGTCGTCGGCAGCCTTTCGTGATTCGAGGGCCTTCTTCGCGTCCTCCGCTTTCTTCCTCAACGCTCCGATACTCTGTGACGATGCCGTTGCCGGATCGATTGCCAGCACAGCCAGGACCGACGCCACCGCCAACCAGTAAGTCGTTCGCATGATGCCTCCTGTGGTCACAGTGTCTGATGCATTGTTCAGCCCGCGATGACGCGTTCGGTATAGCCTCTGCAGTGAATCGTGGTATGGACTGTGATCACGCGCACGCGGACGGCCACTCGCGCCCATCGCCTCCGCAAGGTACGACCGGCAACGTTTTTTGGCGAGCACGGCCGTGGACCTGGCGCAAACAGAAATCCCGCCAACGACGGTAGTCGCGAGCGGGATTCTCAGTGTTCAGTGGGCCTTGTAGGAGTTGAACCTACGACCTCACGCTTATCAGGCGTGCGCTCTAACCACCTGAGCTAAAGGCCCGTTTGGAATACGTGGCACAACGCACAACGGTGCCCGACGAAATTCCACCAGAGCCCGGTAATTAAACCAGGCCCGCCCTGACCGTCAACGGCACCCGCTGCTCACGGTGCGACGCCGCGCGTTGTTCACGCGTCGGGGTCGCCGCCGGTGTCGTCAACGTCGGGTTCGAGGTCATCGAGACTGTCGAATTCGTCTTCCTCGTCGTCGTCGAGATCGTCATCATCATCATCGTCGTCGTCGTCATCATCATCATCGTCGTCATCATCGAAGTCGACATCATCATCATCGTCGTCATCATCATCATCTTCGTCTTCTTCGTCGAGATCTTCATCATCGACGTCGTCGTCGTCATCCCCTAATGAGAAGACCGAGAACGACAGCTTCTCTTCGATCTCGTCGGCAGGCGACGAGCCGAACAACTCCAACATGGGACGATTCTCCTGCACGATGTGAATGGAAGACCCCCGGTCGGGACCCGGGAGGCCGATGCCTGACTGCACGCATACCGCTGACGTCACGCAATCAGAGGCAAGTATCAAAGGGGACGCGCCCGGGCGCAACTGCCAACTTGTTGCGCGCCCCATCCAATTCCCGCCGGCCGGTCAGGCCGAGGCTCGGTCCCGTTTGGCCACGCGGCTGGTGCGTTTCCGATCGGTGGCCGCCAGGGCCCGCTTGCGCAGGCGGATGTTATGCGGCGTGATCTCAATCAACTCGTCTTCCTCGATGTATTCGAGGGCGCTTTCCAGCGTGAGCTCTCGTGGCGGCTCAAGCGTGATGTTTTCGTCGGTCGACTTGGTCCGGATATTCGTGAGCTTCTTTTCCTTGGTGGGATTCACATCCATGTCGCCCGGTCGTGAATTCTCCCCCACCAGCATCCCTTCGTACACCGCATCGCCAGGTGCCACGAACAGGGTGGAGCGCTCCTGCAGACTGAAGAGTGCAAAGGCGATGATCGTGCCGTTCTCCATGGAGACCAGCACGCCGCGCGAGCGACCGGAGAGTGGCCCCGCCCACGGTCCGTACTCGAGAAACCGGTGATGCATGATACCGGTGCCGCGTGTGTCGGTCAGGAACTCACTGCGGAAGCCGAACAGGCCACGTGCCGGCACCCGATACAACAGCCGTACGAGTCCTTGCCCCGGGTTCTTCATCTCGATCATCTCGGCCTTGCGAGGTCCAAGCTTTTCGATGACGGTCCCGAGGTAGTCCTCGGGCACGTCGATGGCCAGCTCTTCGAACGGCTCAAGTCGCTCGCCATTCTCGCCGGTGCGGGTGATCACGCGCGGACGCGACACCTGAAATTCGAACCCTTCGCGTCGCATCGTCTCCATGAGAATGGACAGATGCAATTCACCGCGACCGGACACACTCCACGCGTCGGTACTGTCGCTGTCCTCGACCTTGAGGGCGACGTTGCGCTCGAGCTCCTTGTACAGCCGTTCGCGCAACTGGCGCGAGGTTACGTATTTCCCGTCGCGTCCGGCGAACGGAGAATTGTTAACGAGGAAGTCCACACTGATCGTCGGCTCTTCCACGCTGATGCCGGGAAGCGCATCCTGCGACTCGGGATGGGTGAGGGTGCTGCCGATGTCCACGTCTTCGAACCCGGCCAGCATGACGATTTCGCCAGCCGACGCTTCCTGAATTTCGATGCGCTCCAGCCCTTCGTAGCCGTACAGCCGGGACACCCGGCCGCGTTGCACCGACTTGCCCGTTTCGAACGGGACCAGCGTGATCGAGTCGCCGTGATGCACGACGCCCCGCTCGACCCGACCAATCGCCATGCGGCCCAGGTACGCGGAATATTCGATGGTGGAGACCAGCATCTGAAATGGTCCGTCGGCGTTGGACGGCGGCGGCGGCACATGATCCACGATGCACTGATAGAGCGGCGTCAGATCGACCGGTGTGACGTCCATGTCCATGGTGGACGTGCCCTGTTTCGCACTGGCATAGACCACCGGTGCATTGAGCTGCTCTTCGGTGGCTTCCAGTTCGATGAACAGCGACAACACTTCGTCGTGCACGCGCAACGGGTCGGCACCCGGGCGATCGATCTTGTTGATCACGACAATAGGGGTGCAGCCCAGTTCGAGCGCTTTGCGCAGGACAAAACGGGTTTGCGGCATGGGACCATCAAACGCATCGACGACCAGCAATACCCCGTCGACCATGCGCAGAATGCGCTCCACTTCACCACCAAAATCGGCGTGTCCTGGCGTGTCGACAATGTTGATCTTCGTGTCGTGCCAGCGAATGGACGTGTTCTTCGCCAGAATGGTGATGCCCCGCTCTTTTTCAAGCGGATTGGAATCCATCACGCGCTCTTCGACCACCTGATTCTCGCGAAACGCCCCGGCCTGGCGGAGCATCTTGTCGACCAGGGTGGTCTTTCCGTGATCGACGTGCGCGATGATGGCGATGTTGCGAATCTGCATAGCCTTAAAACATAGCGGAGTCCAGTACCCGGATTCAATACCTGCCCGACAGATAGATTGTCGACTGCTCGGCTTTCGCGCCCACATGTCAGGTGTCTACGACAGGTCATTCCAGGCCGACCGCGATCGCCAGGGCAGTTCGCTGAGAGCGCTTGCCACAGCGCGCGGAAATTTGTACCGTTTGAGACACCCGCTTGAGGAGGCTCCGATGCACGGGGAGGAAAAGCGCACCGCCGATGGCTATCCGATTGGACGAGGGTATGGCCATGACTACATGCGCGGGGGTGAAGTGTTTGGTGGGTACGGGTACAGTGCCCGTCCAGAATATGAGCAACGCCGCGGTGATACCGGCGAGCAGGAAGTGCCCAAGGAACCCGAGGAAGAACCCTCGCCCTGACTAAGGGGTGAGCACGCCGGGCGGCGACCAACCCATCGCCCGTAGCGCACCCTTCAGCACCACAATGGAACCGCAGGGAGCGCAAAGGGCGCAGGGGACCACAAACATCGTGGTGCTTTCCCCTGCGGCCCCTGCGTAGGCTGCGGTTCAATCTGTGCATGGAAGCCATCTCACCGCCAAGGACGCGAAGGTCGCCAAGGACGCGAAGGTCGCCAAGAACCGCGTTTTGGAACAAGAATGCTTTGCGTCCTTTGCGACCTTCGCGGATGAATTGGTTTGGGTTTTCTCCACCGCGAGAGCGCAAGGGCCGCTGGGACTACAAACACCGTGGCGCCTTCCCCCGCGTCCCCTGCGCGCCCTGCGG
>JANMRE010000514.1:0-2937 GCA_031370885.1 Gemmatimonadaceae bacterium | reverse complement strand
CTCCGGGAAGCCAAGAAGGTCCGTCGACTGGCACGGCGGCAAGGCGGTGATGTGCGGGCAGCGCTTGAGGCCGATCGCATGTTTGGACTTCCTACCTCGACGCTGCGTTTCGCGGCCGACTTGCCCGAGCCGCTGTTTCAGCCGAGTCGGCCCGCGAGGAGTTGACTGAGGCGCTTGGGATCGGCCGCGCCGTTCGACTTGCGCATCACGCCACCCACAAGGACGCCCTGCAGCTTGGTTTCGCCAGCCAGGAACCGTTGCGCCTCAACCGGCATGTCGGCGAACACCGCGTCGATCCACGCGATCAATGCGCTGTCGTCAGAGATCTTGAGCAACCCTTCCCGCTGTGCGAGTTCTCGCGGTTCGGCATCCTCGTCAAGCAGTATCGCATAGAGCTGACGCGCCGCCGTATTCGATATGGTCCCATCGGCCTCGAGTCGAATCAGTGCGCCGACGCGGGCCGCCGGAACGGGCGCCTGCGCGATGCTGATGCTGCGCGTGTTGAGCGACGCCAGCACCACGCCGAGGACCCAGTTGGCGGCGCGCTTTGGGTCGCCCGCAATGGCGACGACCTGCTCGAAATATTCCGCGAGCAACGCCGATGCGGTAAGCTGCCCGCACTCAACGGCGGTCAGGCCACAGGTCGCGGACAAGCGCTGCCGACGTGCCTGCGGCAATTCGGGCAGCGCATCCCGTTGCGCCGCGATGAAGGCATGGGTGAGCACCAGTGGCGGCAAATCGGGATCGGGGAAGTAGCGATAATCGTGACTGCCTTCCTTGCTGCGGGCCGGCCGGAGTTCATTCCGCGTGCCATCCCACAACAGCGTCTCCTGAATGATGTCGCGTCCGGCGTCGAGCGCGGCGCACTGCCGCGCGAACTCGATCGCGATGGCTCGCTCGACGCCCGAGAACGTATTGAGATTCTTGATCTCGGTTTTGGACCCCAGCGTGGTGTCGCCGTACCGACGCACCGAAATGTTCACATCGACGCGCAGCGATCCCTCTTCCATGTTCGCGTCGGAGACGGCCGTGTACTCCATGACCTGCTTGAGATGACGGAGATACTCACCGGCTTCGCGCGCGCTGCGAATGTCGGGCTCGGACACAATCTCGATCAGCGGCGTGCCGGCACGATTCAGATCGATCGCGGTCGAGTCGTCAAATCGATCATGTATGGACTTCCCTGCGTCCTCTTCCATGTGCACGCGAGTGATCCGGATCTCGCGCGTGCCCGCCGCATCGTTGTTCACCTGGATGACGCCCCACGTCGCCAGCGGCTGATCGAACTGCGAGATTTGATATCCCTTGGGCAGGTCGGGATAGAAATAGTGTTTTCGCGCGAACACCGAGTGGCGGTGCACCTGGCACCCAAGCGCGAGCGCGGCCTGCGTGGCCAGGCGCACGGCCTGCGCATTCAGCACCGGGAGTGCACCGGGAAGTCCAAGGCACACCGCACAGGTGTTGTCGTTCGGCGTCTCGCCAAACGACGTCCGGCACCCGCAGAATATTTTGGTGACGGTCGCGAGTTGGCAGTGTACTTCGAGCCCCACCACCAGTTCGTACGGCTGGCGTGGCTCATCAGGTGTACGCGCGCCCGAGGGATTCATCGGTGCGCCTCCAACCCCAGCGCATCCTCGAGTACCGACGCGACACGAAACATACGCGCTTCGTCAAAGTGCGCGGCCAATAATTGTCCGCCCACGGGAAGGCCGTCGATACGTCCGATCGGTTGCGACATCGCGGGCACGCCGGCGAGATTTGCCGTCGCCGTGAAGATGTCACTCAGATACATCTCGTACGGATCGGACACCTCACCGAGGCGAAACGCGGTTGTTGGTGTGGTGGGCGTGAAGAGTACGTGAACGCCCGTCTCGAATATCCGTGCAAAATCCTGCGCAATCAGGGCGCGCACTGCCTGCGCGCGGCGGTAGTAGGCATCGTAATAGCCGGCGCTCAGCACGTAGGTACCGAGGAGAATGCGACGCGTGACTTCGGGGCCGAATCCGCCGGAGCGCGTTGCTTCGTACAGGGCACGCAGTCCGTCGCCCGGCGCGCGCACGCCAAATCGCACACCATCGAATCGCGCCAGATTGCTGGACGCTTCGGCGGGCGCCAGAATGTAGTACACCGGGATGGCCAGCGCCGTATTCGGCAAACTCACGTCGCGCACCTCAGCGCCGCGCGCGCGCAGCCGTTCGAGCGACGCGTCACACAAGGCGCGAATGCGCGGATCGAGCGATTCCGGGAAGTACTCGATCGGTCGTCCAATCACGACACCCGCCAGCGTTCCCTGGGGCGCGTGCCGACACGACGCGACGGGCCGGTCGACCGACGTCGCGTCGTGAGGGTCGGCGCCCGCAATGACGTCCATAATGCGGGCGGCATCATCAACGCGGCGTCCGAAGACCCCCACGTGGTCAAGCGACGACGCGAACGCCACGAGTCCGTAGCGACTCACGCGTCCATACGTGGGCTTCACGCCCACGATGCCGCAGAACGCCGCAGGCTGACGTACGGAGCCGCCGGTTTCGGATCCAAGCGCCACCGGTGTCACACCTGCTGCCACGGCCGCCGCTGAACCGCCCGATGAACCACCCGGCACCCGCGTTGAATCGATGGGATTTCGCGTTGGTCCAAAGGCGCTGTTCTCGGTCGACGAGCCCATCGCAAACTCGTCCATGTTCGTCTTCCCGATCACGATTGCCCCGGCGTCGCGCAAACGACGCACGACGGTGGCCTCGAACGGACTGATGTATCCTTCGAGGATGCGCGAGCCACACGAGGTGGGAAGGCGTCGCGTGGCGAGATTGTCTTTCACCAGCAACGGCACGCCAGCCAACGGCATGACCGTGCCGCGCAGGATCCGCGACAGGACGGCTTCGGCGTCGCGCGCCGCCCCCTCATGATCGACCGCGAGCACTGCGTTCAGCCCATCGC
>JANMRE010000509.1:0-5018 GCA_031370885.1 Gemmatimonadaceae bacterium | reverse complement strand
CCAGCGTGATTGGGCACGAACCAACCCCGAGCTACGACTTCATGGCGACGCCGGCAGCACTCGCCAAGCCGGTGGGAGCGAGCGCGGCAGACTGGAGTTTCAAGCGTGCCAAGGCGCGCATGCGCTACAGTCCGCGATACGGTACCGGGTACGGCCTATTGCCGCACCAGTTTGCGCGGTTCCGGCGCGGCGATTCCACGCTGGTGGCGGGTGGCTATCGCATGGTGCGCGAACTGGAGTTGGGCCGCGCACCCTATACCACGGCGCTCACCTTCGACGCCTTCGATGGGCGCCCACCGCGCCAGGTGCGCAAAGACAGTGCAACGGCGGCCGGAGCATTGTTGCTGAATATGGGCATGACGCCAACGCTGGCGAGTCTCGAGGTGTTGGCGACTGCTGGGAGACGCGCGGCACGCGCGCGCGAGACGGTGCAGCCGTTACCGGCAGGCACGCGTCTGTCCGACTACCTCGTACTGGTGCGCGGTGATCCATCAGCGGCGCCATCGCTCGAACGCAGCGCGACTACGGCCTACGGGTCGCTGGAAATCGAGGGTGGCACGACGATCGGTTTGTACTGGGAGATCTATCGTCAGGTGTCGGTGTCCGCGCCGCTGTCCATTTCACTCAAGGCCACGCGCATCGGTGCCAGCTTCATGCAGCGGCTCGGTTCGTCGGTTGGCCTGTCAAAAGCGGTGACGCCGGTCTCGATTCGATTTGCCGACAATGGGCGGGCCGATGGCGCCTTTGGACGAAGCTTGACGCTGAATTTCCCGCAGGTGCCGAACGGGGAATATCAGTTGACGCTGGTTGTGGCCGGTGGAGGCATGAGCGACAGTACGACGCAGCGGATTCGGGTGCGAGCCGGGCGATAGCGAGGGACAGAGGAGTGAGCAGGTGCAGGGGTGAGCGTTGGAGGGGTGAGCGGTGAGGGTAGAGCACAGCCTCTGACCTCACCGCTCGCCCCTCCAGCGCTCACCCCTTTGTTGCTCACACCTCTGGCCTCGCCTCGGTCCTTTGCCTATCTGCCGCCCTTCACCACGATCATCCACGACGGGACGCCCGCCGGGAGGCGAAAGATGTGCATCTCCAGGTTGCCGAACGTCGCGAGATGGAGTATCTCAGGCGGAAGTCATCCAGTGGGCATGCGGCTATCTCGCTCACCTGAGTAACCTTCCAACGCAGCAAGGCTGCGCAGGCAATGACGTCACCTGGCGCAGCCGTCGGCCACAGCGTTTCGCGGAAGGATGGCATCGGCAAGGCCACCGGTGCCGCCCTCTACGCCGACGACCTGGCCTTTCCTGGACTGCTCTATGGGCGAACGATACGAGCCACGATTCCCTGTGGTCGCGTTCGGTCGGTGCGCCTCGACTTCGACACCAACGGTTTCACGGTCGTTGATTTTCGCGACATTCCGAACCGCAATGTGGTCTCGCTCATCGCGGACGATCAGCCATATCTCGTGGAACGCGAGGTGCGACACGTGGCCGAACCCCTGTTGCTGCTGGCGCACGAAGACCGCGACACGCTACGGGCTGCCAACGTCGTCATCACCTACGACGCGAACGAGCCCGTGTACGATCCCGCGCAAAGCACGACCCTGTTCAAGTCGGTCGTGATTGAAAAAGGCGACGTCGAACGGGCAATCTCCGGTGCAGACATCATCGTGGAAGGCACGTATCGCACAGGCCATCAGGAGCATCTGTACATCGAACCCAATGGCGTCGTCGCCGTTCCGGAGCACGGAGGCGTGGCCGTGTACGGTTCGCTCCAGTGCCCGTTCTATGTGCTCAAGGCGCTCAGGAGCCTCCTGGGTCCCGACGCACACGTTCGCGTTGTGCAGACGGAAACCGGAGGCGGCTTTGGCGGCAAGGAAGAGTATCCGTCGATCCTGGCAGGGCATGCCGCACTGTTAGCACTCAAATCCGGACGCCCGGTCAAGATCGTCTACGATCGCGTCGAGGACATGATCGCGACCACCAAGCGCCACCCATCCATCGTCCGACACCGCACGGGACTCACGCACGACGGGCGATTGGTGGCCATGGATATCGACGTGCTCATGGACGGCGGCGCATACGTGACGTTGAGCCCCGTCGTGCTATCGCGCGGGTGCCTGCATGCGGCCGGCCCGTACCGCTGCGAGAATACGCGCGTCAACGGACGCGTGGTGTTTACGAACACGCCACCCAACGGCGCGTTTCGCGGATTCGGCGCGCCGCAAACGGAGTTCGCCGTGGAAGTCCACATGGACCGTATCGCCGAACAGCTGGGCCTCGACTGCGTGACACTGCGCGAACGGAATGCCTTGCGCCCCGGCGATACCACGGCCACGGGTCAGCTCCTGCGCGAAGACGCCAGCGCGCTTCAGGTGTTGGAGGAAGCGGTGCGACGCACGGACTTTCGCCGCAGGCGTGACGCGTTGCGCGGCACGAATCGCGGTATCGGCCTGGCGCTGTTCTTTCACGGCGCAGGCTTCACCGGCGACGGCGAAACGCGGCTGGCGTCGAAAGCGCGACTGGACCTCACGCCCAATGGCGTGCGAATCCTGGTTGCGAGCACGGACATTGGTCAGGGCACGCGCACGATGCATGCGCAGATCGTGGCCGACGCGCTGGGTATCCCGTACGAACACGTCGAAGTTGCACAGCCTGACACCAGTCTCGTTGCCGACAGCGGACCGACCGTTGCCTCGCGCACCTGCATGGTGGTGGGCAAGATTCTCGAACGGTGTGCGCACGACATGAAACGGCAGCTCGGTGCGCTGACTCCGACCGAGTACTACGCGCAACACGGCACGCTGTCGGTGGTGAAACAGCACATCCCCCCCGACTGGATGCGCTGGGACGAGGACCACTACGTGGGTGACGCGTACGCGACGTACTCGTGGGGATGCGATGTGGCGGAGGTGGAACTGGATCGCGACACGTTCGAGGTGCGCCCGATCAAGGTCACCGCCGTGCAGGAGTTCGGTCGCCCAATTCACCCCGCGCTCGCCCAGGGGCAGATCGAAGGCGGCACCGTGCAGGGACTGGGCTACGCCCTGCTCGAGCGCGTGGTCATGCGTGACGGCGCCATGGCGAACGCAACGCTCACCAACTACTGCATTCCAACCACGCTCGATACGCCAGAACTCGACGTGGTGATGCTCGAGAATCACTACGAAGGCGGACCATTCGGCGCCAAAGGACTGGGAGAGCTCCCGATGGATGGACCGGCACCGGCTGTCGTCAATGCACTCCGCCACCTCGGCGTCGATGTTCGCGACATTCCCGCCACTCCCGAAATGTTGATCGCGTGCGCTTCACTCTGAATGCGACGGTGACCGACGTCACCGCCCATCCCATGAAGCGCCTGCTGGACGTGCTCCGCGAGGAGTGCGGACTCACGGGCACCAAGGAAGGATGCGGCGAAGGCGAGTGTGGCGCTTGCACCGTGTTGGTAGACGGCGCGCCGGTCGTGTCGTGCCTCATGCCCTTCGCGCAGGTGGAGAACGCGTCGGTGACCACGATCGAAGGGTTGCCGCACGCCTTGCCGTTACAACAGAGTTTCATGGACCAGGTGGGCGCGCAGTGCGGAATCTGCACGCCAGGCATGGTGGTGGCCGCGAGCGTGCTCAAGGCCAATCCCACGCTCGGGGAGATGCAGGTGGGGTTGGCAGGTAATCTCTGTCGGTGCACGGGCTACGCGGCCATCTATCGCGCGGTGCTCGCGGCGTCGCGCGTTGGCGGGGCCGGGGCGGAATGAAGGCCGCGGTTACCGATTTCGACCTGCGTCGCGCGTTATCGCTGCACGATGCCTTGCAATCGTTGCGCGACGAATCGCGCGTGGTGATCGCTGGCGCCACCGACGTGTACGTGGCCCTCAACTTCGGCACGCTGGCCGCGCGCCGCTATCTGGACATCTGGCCCCTCGACGAGTTGCGCCACATCATCATTCGTGACGACCGCCTCGTTATCGGCGCATTGGCCACGTACGCGATGCTCATGTCATCGCCCGTCGTGCACGAACGATTGCCAGTGCTGATCGACGCCGCGCGACAGGTGGGCGGCCCGCAGATTCAGAACCGCGGCACGATTGGTGGCAACATTGCCAACGCGTCGCCCGCAGGCGATACGCTGCCGGTGCTTGCGGTAGCCGAGGCCGAAGTGCTGTTGCAGAGTGCGGACGGCGAACGCCGCGTGCCGTTCACGTCGTTCTATTCGGGCTATCGGACTACCGTCATGCGTGCCGATGAATTGATCGTGGCCATAGAGGTGCCGCGCGTGCTTGGGCGGCAGTGGTTTCGCAAAGTGGGCACGCGCGCGGCGCTGGCCATCTCGAAGGTGGTGGTCGCCGCCGTTGGCGGCCCGCGCCCTCGCATTGCCGTAGGCAGCGTGGCTCCAACCGTGATTCGGCTCCGGGCCACAGAGCAGGTGTTGGCGACCGGTGGTACGATCGACGACGCGGCCGCGGCCCTGCGCTCGGAAATTCACCCTATCGATGACCTGCGTTCCACCGCCAACTACCGGCTGCGCGTGACAGAGAATCTTGTGCGCAGGTTCTGGAGCGAGAACAGCTGAACGCGTTGCCGAGCGATTCCGCGCAGTTCGTGATCCGATCGCGCGGCGTGGTGCTTCCCGGCGCGGTGCGCCCGGCCACGGTGCATGTGAACGGTACAACCATCGAGCGCGTGAGTGACTGGAACGACGTACCAGTCGGGGCATCGCTTCATGATGCGGGCGAATGCCTCGTGATGGCCGGACTGGTGGACAGCCACGTGCACATCAATGAGCCCGGACGCGCGGATTGGGAAGGGTTTGCCTCGGCCACTCGCGCCGCCGCAGCCGGCGGCGTCACCACGGTGCTCGATATGCCACTCAACGCGATCCCGGCCACAACGTCGGTGGCGGCGCTCGACACCAAGCGCGCGGCGGCGAGTGAACAGTGCCACGTGAACGACGGTTTTCTTGGCGGTGTCATTCCGGGCAACGTGAGTGAACTCGCACCCCTCGCGCGCGCCGGCGTATTCGCGTTCAAGG
>JANMRE010000492.1:0-2542 GCA_031370885.1 Gemmatimonadaceae bacterium | reverse complement strand
GCTTCTGGAACGTCGCCTCGCCACCGATGGAGCTGCGCGACGGCCCCGCCGAAACGCATCCGACGTTCGCAGCAGATGCCGCCCCGGCGTTCTGGCAGCGATTCATGAGCGCCGTCGATTCGCAACTCATGAGTGATGTGCCGCTGGGTGTCTTCCTGAGCGGCGGACTCGACTCGAGCTTGATAGTTGCGGCCATGCGTGAGGCCGGCGTCCCGGCTATTCGCAGCTTTTCGGTGGGCTATCGCGAGGCTGAAGCCAGCGAACTTCCCTGGGCGCGCCTGGTCTCCAGCGCGATGCAGACATCGCATCATGAGGTGCTGGTGGATGGTGCCGATTTCTTCAGTGAACTGCCGAATCTCACGTGGCATCGGGATCTCCCGTTGACATTTTCGGCAAGCATTCCGCTGTATGCCGTTTCCAAGCTGGCGCGGGAACATGTGAAAGTGGTGCTGACGGGTGAAGGCAGCGACGAACTCTTCGCTGGCTATGGTCGCTACCCGCGTGCGCTGGCAAATCTGACATGGGCCCGTCGCCTGGATCACGCGCTGCCCGGCGCGCTGCGCCGCGCCGTCGCCCAAGCGGCAAATCACGGAGGGTCCGGATACCTCGGGAGTCGGATCGCGCGATCGTTTCTGGCCAAGCGGGGCACGATCGAGGCCAGTTGCCTCGAACCGTTTGCCGAGTTCACCGGCCGATCGATAGAGACACTACTCAAGCCCGATGTGCCGCGCGGTAAACCGTTCGGTGACCTGTCGGATCTGTTCGAATCCACGCTCGTCGACCGGAATCCGCTTGAGGCGCTCCTGCGTTACGACCAGCGCACGTACATGGAAGAGCTGCTTATGAAGCAGGATACCATGAGCATGGCTGCGTCAATCGAGAGTCGGGTGCCGTTCCTTGATCACCGGCTGGTGGAATGGGCCGCGTCGCTGTCCCCTGAAGTCAAGTTGAGGGGGCGAATCGGCAAAGCACTGGTTCGCGATGCGGCCGCCAGCAAGTTGCCGCAACAAGTCGTTCATGGCCCCAAGCGCGGGTTCCTGGTTCCGCTGGCGCGCTGGCTCAGGGATGTGGGCCGCGAAACCATTGAGCGATACGCCCCCGGTCGCCATGATGAGTTGCTCTCTCACACGGCATTTCGCACGCTGATCGCCGAGCACAACGCGGGCATGGACCATACTGGTCGGCTGTGGCGCGTGCTGGCGCTGCAGGTGTGGCGTCAGGATACGCTGCCACGGATGGAGCAGCTGTCGGCGGCGCAACGGGAATATCGACTTTCACCGGTGACGGCATGATGCTGCGCGGCGCTGACATCGTGTGTTTCGCCAACGACTGGAATACCGACCCCACGTCGAAGCACCACCTGCTCAAGCGATTCTCCGAGCACAACCGCGTGCTCTGGATCGAAGCCGCCGGTATGCGACGCCCCGACCTGACATCGGCGAGTGATCTCGGACGCATCGTCAAGAAGGCGCGAAGTTTTATGCGTCCGGCGCGGCAGGTGCTCGACAACTTGTATGTCTACTCGCCACCCGCGCTGCCACTTCCGGGATCGTCTGTCGCCCGGGCGATCAATGCGCGATTGTACCGGTGGAGTATTGGCCGGGAACTGCGCCGTCTGGGGATGTCCGAGACTCCCATGCTCTGGGTCTATGGTCCGCATGTGGCGCCGCTTATCCGCGATTTCCCGCGCGATGCGCTGCTCTATCACTGCGTCGACAAATGGTCTGCCTTTCAGGGGTATGATCCGGCATTCATGGAGGCGTGTGAAGCCGAGATTTGTACCAGCGCCGATCTGGTGCTCGCATCGGCGAGCGATCTGGCTGAGCGCTGCGCCCGGTATTCCGACAACGTGCACTACGTTCCGCACGGTGTCGACCACGCGCATTTCCGGCGCGCGCTGGATCCCGGCGCACTCCCCGATGATCTCGCGCCGATTCCCGTCCCGCGAGTGGGTTTCTTTGGATTGATTCACGAGTGGGTGGATGTGGAACTCATCGGGCGTCTGGCCGACACGCTGCCGTACCATTTCGTGCTGATCGGAGCCAGCAATCAGGACATGACAGCGCTGCTCCGCCGGCCAAATGTGCACCATCTCGGACGGAAGCCGTTCGCCACGCTGCCTGACTATTCGCGGGGCTTCGCTGCCGCGATCGTCCCGTTTCGCTCAACAGAACTGACCAAATCCGTCAACCCGATCAAGCTGCGCGAGTACGCGGCGGCCGGACTGCCAGTGGTGTCCACTGGGTTACCTGAGGTGGTGAAGTGTGGTGATATCGTGCGCATTGCCGACGACGTCGCTTCCTGGGAGCGTGAACTCAACAGCGCCGTCGTGGATGGAGAAGATCTACTGTGGCGCACCAATCAATCGGCTCGCGTGCTCGGCGAAGACTGGAGTGCCGTGTGCGAGCGTATTTCCGCCCTGATTGCGGGGCTGCCGCTATCCTCAACACGAGCGTTCCAGTGAGACAGGTTGTACGACGTGGGCTGAAAGAGATCATCGTGGACACGGTGCCCGATCCAACCGTGGCGCCGCATCATGTGG
>JANMRE010000468.1:0-5542 GCA_031370885.1 Gemmatimonadaceae bacterium | reverse complement strand
TGCCACCACGTTACCGTGGAGGCCCAGCCGCCGCTTCATACCAACTATCACGACGCGCTGCGGACCGAGGAGGGGAAGCACGCTCTCAACGAGTTTCAGGAAGCGTGCGCTCCCTTTCTGCATTGCAGTGCCGTCGTGGCGCAGGAGCTCCGCGCGGGTGTGCGAGCGGCGGACGGACCTCGACTCGAGGCTGGTGTATGTGCGCCCTACGAGCGTCGCGGGCGCGTGATTGCGCCGTCGTACGCGGCGTGGAAAGAAACCGGTCGCGTGCTCGCCGAGCTGGTGGCGCCAACCGCGTGGCGATCGGTGACGCGGAGCTTCGTCAACGACGTCTTGCTCCCCATGTCGTGCCGAGAGGCGGGGGCAGTGCTGGTCACCGCCAACAGGGCTGATTTTGCGCGGATCGCCAAGGTGCGACAGTTTGATTTCGTAGCGCCCTGGCCCTGGCGTTCGGCTAGCATTGTCGGCATGATCGACCGCGCCCTCGCCCCCCAAATCTCGGCCGACCTCGAGGACAAGATGGTCCTGCTCTCGGGGGCCCCGGCAGTCCGGCAAGACCACGGTGGCGCGGGCCGTCCTCGACCAACGCGGGTGCAACCCACAATGCGGGCGGCCGTAGCGATGGACAAGCTCGAGCAGGTCACGAACTGGGGCGCCGCGGTGCAGGCGAAGCTCAAGGGGAAGGCGCCGTAATCCCGTGAACGCGGCGACGAATGGTGCACATTCTTTTCGCCGAGTGTTTTCAGTAGCTGGCGACCCGCTCGTCGTAGACCGTCTGCAGGCGGTGGAGATGATCCGACACCAACCGGAACAACGGCGATGCCTCGGGACGTCACCATGCTATGGCGCACCGGGCAATTCCGACGCAACCTCCGCGGGCGTGTACGCGCCGGCCTCACGCGCGCTTGACAGCCACCCAACCAATTCGATAACGTCTTACCGTAGTCTTACCTCGGAGTCGCCATGGAAACCACGAGACTGTCCAGCAAGGGGCAGGTCATTGTACCGAAGGCGTTTCGCGATGCCCTGCAGTGGGCGCCAGGGCTCGAGCTGATCGCGCAGGAACAAGGCGATGGCGTCCTGTTGCGTCCGAAGGCGCCGTTTGATCCGACCACGCTAAGCGATGTGGCAGGTCGCCTCAAGTCGCGCGGCAAGCCAAAAACGGACGCCGCGATCACGAGCGCATTCAAGGCGGCAGCCAAGAAAGCTTGGCGCGGCGCATGATCGCGGTCGATACCAACATCGTCGTGCGTCTGCTGACGCGCGACAACGAAGTGCAGTACATGGCAAGCCACAGACTGTTTGCCAGGGAGTCAATTTTTGTCGCGGACTCCGTGGTATTGGAGTGCGAGTGGGTCCTGCGACATGCCTACGATTTTGCACCCGCTGACATTGCCGATGCTTTTCGCAACCTCTTCGGGTTGCCCAACGTCACGTTGGCAAACGCGCATCGCATGGCACGAGTCTTGGAGTGGCACGCCACGGGGTTGGATTTCGCGGATGCCATGCACCTCGCGTTGAGCGAGCATAGTGACGAGCTGCGCACCTTTGACAAATCATTTGCGAAACGGGCAAAGGGGTTGAGTACCTGCATGGTTTCCGTGGCGAGTCGCTGATGCGTTCCCTTGTCGTCGTTGCACTGACCGTTGTCGCCGACGCCTGCAGTGCACCAGTCCGCGCTCCGAACTCACCGTCCACCAGCTCCTACCATTTTCTGGTCGGGAAGGTCATCGCGATGGCACCGACGTCAATCGTCGAAGCTCCGTAAGCCAATTCGGAATGACGACGAGGCTGATTTCGGATGGTCGTGGCTCAATCATGAGGAATCTCGAACCATCGGCAGAAACGTCGAACTCGCGATCGTAGTTTCCCTTGAACAACACCTCGCGCGACACCACCCGAAGCATCGGGTCGCGCGCGAGTGTCACCGCAATGATGCGTCCCTGCGACCAGTAGTAGAGACGGCGACCGTCGCGAGACCAGACCGCCCGGGTGCCGCCCTCGACGGATACCTGAATGCGGCTACCGCCGTCAGGAAACGCACGCACGTAGATCTCCTGCCGACTCGATTCATCCGACATGTATGCCACGAATTTTCCGTCGGGCGAGACGCGACCGTTCGCCTCCGTCGCTGTTCGCGACGCAGAGATATCCCTTCGCTCGCGCGTTGAGTCGAGAGCCATCGTCTCGAGATTGAACGTGCCGTCGTAAATCGCATTCCACACGACACGCTGGCCATCGGGCGCGATGTCCAGGTTCCACGCGTTGTGCGGCGTGTCCGCGACCTTGGTGGCGGGTCCGCTCCCGTCGACGGGCTGCTGCCAGATCCCCGAGCGGCCACTCTGGGTGGAGACAAAAAAGATGCGTTTCCCGTCTACCGACCAGACCGGATTGCGTGCGCTGCCGACGTTGGTCACCGGTGTCAGCGCTTCGGCCCCCACGTCGAACACCCAGATGTCGCTATTTTCGCCGGTGTTCGCGTTGACGGCCACCTGGCGACCGTCTGGCGAAATGCGGACGAACGAGAATTCCCGCTCATCCTTGAGCGCAGGTCGGGAGACGCCGGAACGATCGACCCACACCAGGCGCCGTGGCTGGTTCCCCCTGGCAAATACCAGTCCGCCGCGATGGGTGAGGAACGCGGAAGCGCCGCCGCTCGCATTGCGGATCCGGACCGAATCCTGAACCGGGACTGGCGTTCCCAGGACCCTGCGACCGTCGAACAACACGGCCATGATCATGCCGTCGTTGCGCACGTACACAAGATGGCCGGCCGCGACACCTAACGGCTTCGTCCCCAGCACGCCTAACGGCGTGACCCTGCCGTCATCGATCGACGCGACGGCGATTTCCGCCGTTTCCAGGGCGCCGTACCAGATGCTGAACAACACGGTCCGGCCGTCCTCCAGCGCGCGAGGAAAGTTGTGACTCAGCTCTTTTCTGGTGCTATCGACCTGCGTGAAATACTGCGGCACACCGCCGCTGGTCGCATTCACGCGACTGAGGCCCAGCAGTCCCTCCATGACGCCGGCGCCAATCACGATCTCATCGCGGGTCGTCCAGTCGATCCCGCCGTCATCGGGAACGTCGGCAAGGGTGAACGCCGCTCCACCATCGATGGGAACCTTGACGATCGTCCTCCGGTTCCCAACGAACGCGACCCATTTTCCATCCGGGGAAAAGACTGGCGCCTGCGCGCTGACCGCCCCCGGCATCATGCGGGCCCTGAGCTGATCCAGGCGCCGGAGATAGATCACTTGGCCACCCAACAACGCGGATGACAGCGACCCATCGCCGGGCGGCCCGAGGTACACCACGGATTGTCCGTCGGGCGATAACGCGGCCGCTCCCCTGGGCGCGATGTCTTCATCCACGCCGGCACTGAGCCCGCGTATCGACTCGACCACGCCGGTGATCTCCACGCGGATTGGGAAGTCGTCGACCGAGGCCCCTCGTTGTTTCGCCACCACACCGAGTGTAATCGCTAACGCCACAGCGATCGCTGCAAGCCCCAGTACGAACGGATCACGCCACCTCGGTTTCGCCACGCGTGCGTTGAAGGCACGCGTCGCTGCCGCGCGAGTCAGACCGCGATCGTTGAGTGCCGCCGCAAATTCGTGCGCACTGGCAAACCGATCCGCGGGCAACTTGGCGAGCGCTGTCAACACGGCGGCTTCGAGCTCCGGCGGCACGGTGTCGCGCACGGTACGTGGCAGACTGGGTTTTTCCGTCAGCACCTTGGCAACGATCGCCTGCACGCTCGAGCCGGTGAATGGCGGATCGCCAGTCAGCATCTCGTAGGTCACTGCACCCAACGCGTAGATGTCGCTGCGCGCGTCGATGGTGCGTTCGCCCATGGCCTGCTCCGGGCTCATGTACTGGGGAGTGCCGAGCGAAAGACCCGTCTGGGTCATGCGTTGTCCGCCGGCGTGCTGCACGGCGAGCGCAATGCCGAAGTCGGCGACGATCGCGTGGCCGCCCTGAAGCAGGATGTTCTCCGGCTTGATGTCGCGATGCACGACTCCGAGCGCGTGCGCATGGGCCAGCGCATCGGCGACTTCGCGCGCGATCCGCACCACATCATCGATCGGCAGTTGCCGTTCTCTCGTCAGGCGGTCGCGCAGCGTCTCGCCGGTGACGAGCGGCATCACGTAGTACAGCAGTCCATCGCTGCTTCCGCTGTCGAGCAGCGGCAGGATGTGCGGATGCTGCAGTCTCGCCGTCGTCCGGATCTCGGTGAGAAAACGCTCCGAGCCCAACGTCGCGCCCAAGTCGGGATGCAGTACCTTGATGGCGACATCGCGATCGTGTTTGACGTCGTGCGCGAGATACACGGTCGCCATGCCGCCCGCGCCGAGCTCGCGCTCGATGCGGTACCGGTCGGCAAGGGCGGAGGCGAGTCGATCGACGCTCACGGCGCCGCCTGCGCCATTCGCCGACGCAATGCGTCCAACCAGCCGGTGACCACGACAATGCGCTCGCGCTTCGACGACGGCCGTGCCAATGCAACCACTTCCCCCGAGACCAGACTCGCATCGTATTCGCGATCCGGATTCCCGGTTCGGTACGGGAACGCGAACAACTTCTCGCGGCGCGTGACCTCGAGACGAGGGGTAAACGCGAGCGAGATCGACACGAGGCCTCCACCGCCTGGAATGCCCGCGATCACTGCCGTTCCATCGCTCGACCACGCCGGTGCGCCTCCACCGTCGGTCGTGAGCTGAAGCCGCGTCGACGGATTGTCGACGTTCACGACGTACACTTCGGTCCGGCCGGTTTCCGTGCTGGTGTATGCCATCCATCGGCCGTCCGGAGACACGTTGGGCATCAGTTCGTCTGCCGGCGAGTTGGCGAGCATGCGCGGCGCGGCCGAGCTGTCGATCGGCATGAGCGCGATGTCGTGCCGGAATGCGCTGCCAATCACCGCGACGATGTGTTTGCCGCCGGGCACGAACTGAAAGAGGAATGGCGTGCGACCCGGGACGCTAATCTGTTCCGGTGACCCGCTTCCATCTGCGCGTTGCCACACGAGCGTCGAGCCGGTGCTGTCGGACCGAATCCATCCCACGCGACTCCCGTCGGCGCTCCACTCCGGCGATCCATTGACGCCGTCACGCGTGAGGCGAAGCGGTTGACCGGTTTCCCGCGCGAGGATCCAGATGTCCGACTGCCCATTCTCGGTGCGCGCGATAACGACGCGGTCGCCGCGCGGCGATAGACGAGGATGCTGATAGCGCCCCGGCGCGAAGTTCAGAGCCTGCTCGCCACCCTTCAGGTCGACGATCACCGGTCGCGTGTTGACGTCGCCCTCGAGATAAGCGAGCACCCCGCTCTGAGACACGCTGTACAACGCCGCGCTGTTCGAGGGGACCGCCAGACCCTCGAGCACGGCAATGGGCTTGCCGCGAAGCTCGAGCGTGCGAAGGTCGAAGGCTGCGGCGAGTACGGTGCCGTCGGTCTGCGAGACGAGGATGTGGCCGCTCGGGACGTACCTCGGATTCAGACCGCGGAGATCGAGCGACGTCACCGCCCCATCCCGGAT
>JANMRE010000458.1:0-1924 GCA_031370885.1 Gemmatimonadaceae bacterium | reverse complement strand
GAAGCGATCTTCCCGCGCCATCAGCCGAATGCGATGCGACGGCACATACACCGCCGCCACGCGTTCGATGTAGCGTGCCAGCGAGCGCGACATGTTGTCTTCGGGACCAAGCGAATAAATGCGCACGCTCTTGCCATCGATCTGGCCGTTGCCGCCCACGCTGTTGCCAATGATATCGTTGTTGAAGTTGGCATCCACCACCACACGCTCGGCGGCAATCTTCTGGGCGTGCGCCATGGAGCCAATCAACCCCTGCTCCTCCCCAGCCCAACACATGAACACCAGCGTCGCGTCAAATTCGATGCCGCTCTCGGCGAACACGCGCGCCAGCTCCATCGTGAGCACCGTGCCGCTGCCGTCGTCATTGGCGCCCGGCGCATCATTGTCACTGGCATCACGCGCGGGCTGCGTGTTGGTGGCGGTGCCGGCGTTGAGCGCCGTCTGTCCGCCGCGTCCCAGGTTCACGCTGTCGTAGTGGCCGGTAATGTAAATGCGACGTGGAGATCGACCAGGGAGCACGGCCATCACGTTGCGCAACTCGACGTCCCGCGTAATGCGACCCTGCTGGGCGATTTGATGGGTGTCGAACGACACCTGCAATCGCGGGCTGGCGCGCTTGAGTTCATCGTGAATCCACTGTCGCGCCGCACCAATGCCGCGTGAGGTTGACGTGGCGTCGGACAATGTCATGCGCGTGCCGAACGACACCAGCTTGGTGTCGAGCTCGCGCAATCGTTGTTCTGAGACTGACGCCACAAGCTTTTCAATGCGCGGGTCGGCATCGGGCGCCGGCGCGCGCTGCGCAAGGACGCGGCTCGTCCACGTGAGTGTCACGGCGAGTACAAGGCATCCAACGAGCGTTGGTACGCCGTGGCGCAGCGCAAAATGCGACCGGTTGGGCATGCTCAATTCCCCGGCTTGTACACGCGTTCCGTGTGTGCTTTGAGTTGATTCGGATAAAAGTACACATCGCGCAGATTGCCGGCCGAGTAGCGCGTGCCTTGATCGTTGAAATGTTTTGAGCCGATCACGCTGTTCAGACCACCGGCGGTGACGGCACGCGCTCGCACACTGTCCTTGCCGAACTCCACCACCGCAACAAAGCTATTGCCACTGGTGCCGTACCACTTCCTGGTATTTGCATACGCCCGTGCCCCAAACGAGGCCAGCGATCCATAGTTGGCCGACGGGAACCCCACCGCCGTGCTGGGTGCGTTGTCGTCGAAGCTGGACTCGATGTTGGCGTTCAGACGCTGGAATCGGTTGATGTCGCCCCATGGGGTGTTGCACTTGCCGAAATCTGCGGCGAGTTTTGTGCACGCCGCATCGAGCGCCTGCAGCATCTGCGCGCCGGTGGGCTCTGCGCTCGCTGCCCCACGACCGCCGCGGCCGCCGAAACGGCCCATCTCGCTGGTGAAGAAAATGGCCAGTGACGTCGGCACCGACGCAGTGCTCCACCGCAAATCCCACTTGCGCAGCAGCGCCACCTGTTCGGCAAGCTTTGCTTTGAGCGCGTTCCCGGGCGGGGCATCGTCCCACGCTTTTACCAGCGATGGAATCGACTTCTCGAAACCAGGCAGGTACGTGTCGTAGGCCGCGTCGCGCAGTCCGGCGATCGTGAAATCCTTCTTATTCTGCAGCACCATCACGGCGTGCCGTCCGCGGTGCGACTCACTTCCGTTGTCGACGTATCCGGGAAACGCCGACTGCTTCGGACTGCTGGGCCCTGACGCCGCCCAGGGCCAATCGTTCGAGTTGTACACCCATCCGCTGGCGGGATTCACCGCGTTCGGTTCTTCCTCGAACGACAGCAAACCCTTCCACTCGCTGGCGGGATTACTGCCGTCTACCGGCTGTCGCCAATCGAACATCGTATCGCGACGCGGAATGAAGTTCGCATGCAGATACGCGATGTTGCCATCGG
>JANMRE010000446.1:0-2219 GCA_031370885.1 Gemmatimonadaceae bacterium | reverse complement strand
TGATTGCAGGAAGCTCGTGTCGTCGGTTTCCCGTTCACCACTGGCCTCAACCTGCTTGATCAACTTGGACATGAGCCGCCCCGCCCCATCTTCGACGATGGCCAAGTGCTCCAACTGTTGCGCAATCGACCATTTGTCGCCGATCGCCGGCGCGTCACGTCGATCGGCCGGTATGGACATCACCACGTCAACCAGGTCACGCTGCGAGCGTTCGAGGGCGTCCACGATTTCTGCAACACGCGGATGAAGACTGGGTATGGTCATGAAAGCAGCAGGGTGGGAGTGAATCAGGGATAGAAGCGCGTGCCGTGAAGCGCCATGAAACGCAGTCGCTTCGCCGGGGTGAAGCGTCCGGGAAATTGCGCATCGAGTTTGTCGAGCTGTCCAACCACTGCCGACACGCCCAACGTGTCGATATACCGGAACGGTCCGCCCAGGAACGGTGGAAATCCAATACCAAAGATGGCACCAATGTCCCCGTCTCGCGGTGAGCGAATAATACCATCATCGAGACAGTCCACGGCCTCGTTGAGCATGCGCAGCACGGTGCGGCGTTGCACTGTATCGGCCGCCATAGGCTGACGCGCCGCACCCGCCATCGTGAGCGCGTACACGCCCTCGTCAACACCCACACGCTTGCCCGTGTTGTCATAGCGATAGAAACCGCGCCTGGACTTGCGCCCCAGTCGACCGCTTTCGATCACGCGCACGAGCACCGGTGACGGCTGCATGCGAGCACCAAACGCGGCCGTCATGATGGGGCCCGACTTGCCCGCGATGTCGAGACCCACTTCATCCAGCAGCGTGATCGGTCCAACCGGGAAGCCGAATGCGGTGAGCGCGCCATCGATGGTCTCGATGCTGGCCCCCGCGTCCAGCAGCGCTCCGGCTTCGTTGATGTACGGTCCGAGAATGCGATTGACGTAGAACCCCGGACCATCGCGCACGACGATCACGGTCTTCCCCAGCGCGCGACCGTACTGCACCACCGTCGCCGTGGTTTCGGGGCTCGTTTCGGGTGTCACGATGACTTCGAGCAAGGGCATCTTGTGCACAGGGGAGAAGAAGTGCATGCCCACCACGCGTTCGGGGTGCGCCGCCACGGCCGCAATCTGTCGAATGGGGATGGTGCTCGTATTCGACGCAAAGATGGCGCTCGGCGCCGCCGACTCGACCTCACGCAGCACCTGCTGCTTTACCGCGAGATCCTCGAATACGGCTTCGATCACCAACTGTGCGCTGGCGAAACCGCTGTAGTCGGTCGTCACGCCAATCTGCGACAGCAGATCGTCCATTTGCAGGCGCGTGACCTGACGACGCGTCAATCGCTCGCGCACCACGTCGCGTACGGCCCGCCATCCGGCGGCCGTTCGATCAAGCGATGCGTCCTTCAGGCGTACCAACGAGCCGGCCTGCACGGCCACCGACGCGATGCCCGCACCCATGAAGCCAGCGCCAAGGATCCCCACTTTGCGAATCTCGCGGGGCGTTGCCGTGACACCCTCGGCGAGCCCACTGTCTTTCTTGAGTGCTGCCGTGGCAAAGAAGATGGACACCAGTTGACGGCATTCCGGCGACACAGTGAGCTCGCCGAAGCGTCGCGCTTCTTCACGCAGCCCGGCCTCAAAGCCATCGGCGTATCCACACTGCACCGTTTCCAGCGCCGCCAATGGCGCCGGATATTTGCCTTTGGTTTTCTTGAGCACGCCGTCGCGTGCCTGACGGAATATCAGCATCCGTCCGAGCGCGTTGTCCTCCAGCAACATCGACGTCGCGCCATGCGTGCGCGATCGCAGGGGTGGCGTCTCGCCACGACCAAGCTGCCTCGCGCGCTGCAACGCGACGTCGCGCAAGATCGATGGATGGACCATCTCGTGCACCAAGCCCATCTGCAATGCCTTCCGGGCGCGGATGTTCTTGCCGGTAAGAATCATCTCCAATGCATTTCGCAGTCCAACCAGCCGCGGCAATCGCTGCGTGCCGCCGGCCGCAGGGAGGAGACCCAATTGCACTTCGGGAAGCGCCAATACCGACTTGGGATGATCCGTCACGATACGATGCGAACAGGCGAGCGCCACTTCCAGTCCGCCGCCCAGCGCCGCTCCATGAATTGCCGCAACCGTTGGCTTGCGCAGTGCCGCCAGTCGATCGAGCAGCATCTGGCCGGCGTGCGACAAGTCGGCACCCTGCTGCGCGGTGGTGATGCGGCCAAGTTCCTC
>JANMRE010000418.1:0-4769 GCA_031370885.1 Gemmatimonadaceae bacterium | reverse complement strand
GCTGTACCGACTCATCGGTGCCCTTACCGGACTGGGTGTCACCATGTTCTCCACCGTGGAAGTCGTGGAGATGGAGAAGAGCGCCGGATTCCAAATCACGGGCTACCAGATCTCATTTCTGACCGATGATATCCTGAGCTTGCGCTATGTGGAAATCGAGGGAGAGCTGCGCAAGGTGCTGTTGGTGGCGAAGATGCGGGGCAGCAACCACAGTCGGGAATTCCGGACGTACGAGATCACGGGCAAGGGTGTGAAGTTACGTGACTCGCTCCGGGACTTCGATGGCATCACTACGGGTATCCCAACGCGGCAAGGTCGCGTCCCGCCTCCAGCGCATCCCGGACTGATGGAATCGGAAGTTCTCGTGCTCGAGACGATACTCCGGTCGGGCGAAATACCCGAGTCGGAGATTGTGAAGCAGACGGGTCAGGTGCCCGACAGCATCGAGAAAATCCTCAAGCGACTGGTTCAGCTTGGCTACGCGAGTCGAAATGGTGGGGGCTATAAAGCGGAGGCTCGACCCCGGTCGCTGAAATAATCCCACGCGCTCACCCGGATGCTGTACCTTGCACAGAGTCTCAGCAACCAAACCGGTGCGAAGCTCCAGTCTTCTGGCGCACCCGCTGACGCGATGCGGGCTGTCGCGGAAACGAAGTGGCCACGGAGATTGCGTGGCGGGAGTGCGACGCACCCATGAAAACCGTCAGTAAGTTCAATGTGGCGATCGTTGTCGCTGCTGTCCTCGTCGCAGTTTGCATGACGGGACTGTTTTGGTCATTTCGGCGGGTCGAAGACGCGGCCGAAGTGCGCAAGCAGAATCGCGTGCTGGTGGCTGACGCGAATGCGTTGCTGCTGGACCTGGTGAATGCCGAGACGGGTCAGCGCGGCTACTTTCTCACCGGCGACGAAGCATTTCTGACGCCCTACCTGTCGGTACGCGACAGCATCAAGGGTCGTGTGAGTGCACTGCTGCTCCACAGCACGAATCGCGCGTCGCAACAGGATGTGAAGGTGCTGGCGCCACTGGTCGACGCCAAATTGCAGGAGCTGTCGAATCTCGTTGTGCTGCGCCGCACTCAGGATATTGCCGACGCCCAATCACTGGTCCGCAACAACGAGAGTAAACGGTTGATGGACTCGATTCGCGTGACGATTCGAGACTTCGTCGATCTGGAGACCACGTCGCTCGCTCAGCGCGAAGCGAAGTTCGTCGCCGACTTGAGCAATCTGTTTGTCGGCATCACCGCGGCCAGCGTGTTGGCACTGCTGTTTGCGCTGGCCTTTGCGTACCTCATTCGGCAACGTGCCGGACAAGGCTCGAGGAATCTGGTGCATGCCGAGACCTCACACCTCCTCATCGCGCAGGAAGCGATCAGCGCCAAGCTGCAGCACGCCAACCTCACGCTGGCGGAGAGTGAGGAAAAGCTGTCGGTGACCCTCGGCTCAATCGGTGATGCCGTGATGACGACCGATGCGGAGTCGCGTGTGGTGCGTCTGAACCCCGTGGCCGAAACCCTCACCGGGTGGACCTGGGCAGAAGCGGCGGGCCGCCCGGTAGACGAAGTGTTTCGCATTGTGAACAAGGATACGCGTCAGGCGGCCACCATACCGGTCACGGAAACGCTGAACAAAGGCACCGTGCAGGGGCTTGCCAATCACACGGTGCTCATTGCCCGCGATGGCCGCGAGTGCGACATCGCCGACAGTTGCGCCCCCATTCGCGAGCGCGACGGTGCGGTGATCGGCGCTGTGCTGGTGTTTCGCGACGTGACGACGGAATACGCTGTGCAGCAGGCGCTGCGCGACAGCTCGGCGCTCATCGAAACGGTCCTCAATACCGTCGCTGACGGCATTATCACCTTTCATGCCGGCGACGGCACGGTCGCGAAGGCCAACCCGGCCGCCGAACGGATTTTCGGCTACACCAACCACGAACTGGTGGGGCGGGATTTCAGCCTGCTGGTACCCGAACTGGGTCGCGATCACGTAGACGACTCGTACGAGTACTACAAACCCAACGACGAGGCACGCGCGAAGGGACTTGGACGTGAGGTGGTGGGCCGACGAAAGAACAACACCACGGTCCCCATCGAGATTGCGGTGAGTGAGATGACGCTGGGCGGGAAACGGTACTTCACGGGCATTGTGCGGGATATTACCGCCCGCAAGCAGGTGGAAGCGGCGCTGCGCGAGGCAGGCGCGTTGCAGAACGCCATTTTCAACAGCGCCAATTTTTCCAGCATCGCCACCGACGCCCAAGGCGTCATCCAGATTTTTAATGTCGGGGCCGAGCGCATGCTGGGGTACGCCGCCGCCGATGTGCTGAACAAAATCACGCCGGCCGAAATCTCCGATCCGGGCGAAGTGATCGCGCGCGCCAAGGCGCTGAGTGACGAACTGGGAACGCCCATCCTGCCGGGCTTCGAGGCGTTGGTGTTCAAGGCGTCGCGTGGTATCGAGGATATCTATGAGCTGACGTATATCCGTCAGGACGGGAGCCGATTCCCCGCAGTGGTGTCGGTGACGGCGCTGCGCGATGACAAGAACGCCATCATTGGCTATCTGCTCATCGGCACCGACAATACGGCGCGCAAGCTGGTGGAAGCCGAGCAGCGCAAGCTCGATCAGCGCCTGCGCGACCAACAGTTCTACACGCGCTCATTGATCGAATCCAACAGCGACGCGATCATGACCACTGACCCGTCCGGTATCATCACCGACGTCAACCGGCAGATGGAGGCGCTCACCGGGTGCACGCGTGATGAACTGATTGGCGCACCCTTCAAGGACTACTTCACCGATCCGGAACGCGCCGAAGCCGCCATCAGGCAGGTGCTGAGCGAGAAGACCGTTTCCGATTACGAATTGACCGCGCGCGCCCGCAATGGCACAGCAACCGTGGTGTCGTACAACGCCACCACATTCTACGATCGACACCGAACGCTGCAGGGGGTGTTCGCGGCTGCGCGAGATGTGACTGAACGAAAGCGGGTGGAAGTGGAGCTCAAGAAGGCGAAGGCGGCGGCGGAGAGTGCCAGCCGGACCAAGTCGGAATTTCTGGCCAGCATGAGTCACGAGATCCGCACGCCGATGAATGCCATCATGGGAATTGCCGACTTGCTGGCCAAAACGCCGCTGTCGGTCGAGCAAGACAAGTTTGTGCAGATTTTCCGTCGCGCTGGCGACAACCTGCTCAATCTTATCAACGATATCCTCGACCTGTCCAAGGTTGAAGCGTCGCAACTTGAACTGGAACAGACTGGGTTCTCGCTGCGCGACCTGCTCGGGAAAGTGATGGAAATGGTGGAGGTCCGCGCGCGGGAGAAAGGACTGGTGCTGGTGTGCGACATCGTGTCGAGCGTGCCCAGCGATCTGATCGGCGACCCGACACGACTGCAACAGGTGCTGTTGAATCTGTTGGGAAACGCGATCAAGTTCACGGAATCGGGAACGGTCACATTGCGCGTGACCATGGATGGAAATTTCGCGGTCCCCACTGCCTTGCGATTCACAGTTTCCGATACCGGCATCGGTATTGCCGATGCAAAGCTCAGTCGGGTTTTCGAGCGATTTACCCAAGCCGATTCATCCACCACGCGACGGTTTGGTGGGTCGGGACTGGGGCTGACCATTTCCAAGCGATTGGTGGAGCTGATGGGCGGTCGCATTTGGGCCGAAAGTACCGTCAACCAAGGCAGCGAGTTTTCGTTCGCGGTGCCATTCGAGCTGTGGGTCGGAGATCGACGTCAGACCATGGCGCCGATCAATGCCGAACCCGAGGCGGCGCTGTTACCACTGCGTATTCTTCTGGTTGAGGACTCTCTTGATAATTGCACGATCACAGTGGCGTATCTGTCGGACACACCGTACCGGGTGGAAATCGCGGCGAACGGCGCCATCGCATTCGAAATGTTCGCGGCAGGACACTACGACCTGGTGCTGATGGATCGGCAGATGCCGGTCATGGACGGACTGACCGCAACACGGGCAATCCGGGCGTGGGAACAGGCGAACCAACGTATCGCGACGCCCATCATCGCGCTCACCGCATCCGCGTTGAAAGGTGATCGGGAACAGTGTCTGTCGGCGGGCTGTACCGCATTCCTCACGAAACCCATCCGCCAGGATGTTTTGCTGCGCGCCATCGCGAATCGCGCCATCGTGGCGCGTCCTCAATCGCGTGAGGAGCGTATCCAGAATATGGAGTCGGTGATTCCGGACAACCCCCAGATCGCGGAGCGCGTGCCAACGTTTCTGCAGAACCGTCGCAACGATGTCATTGTCATGTTGGAGGCCTTGGATCAGGGCGATCTGGCCTCGGCCGAGCGCTTGGGGCACAACATGCGGGGTACTGGCGCCAGCTATGGTTTTCAGGCCATTACAGACATCGGATTGGCAATCGAAGAGGAAGCGGGCAAGCGCGACGTCGACGCCACGCGCCATTGGGTGGATGAACTCGCCACGTATCTGGGTCGCGTGACGCGAAACGGCAACGGGAACGGCAACGGGCTCGGGCATCCGCCGAAGTCGGGTGCCGGGGGCTGACCGGTCGCGCGACGTCTCAGCCGCCCACCCACCAACGTCCGCTTACGCGCGCACCGCGACCCGTTCCACCACGCGCATCACATCTCCCACGCGCGGATGCTTTCCGCACCACACGATGCGCTCGCCCCCAACGTCGCTGAGCGCCTCTGCCGCTTCGCCCACGGCAAGCGCCTTCGCCACCACCAGCACCAACGGCACGTCGCCCGCCGCGCGCACCTTCGCCA
>JANMRE010000802.1:0-2207 GCA_031370885.1 Gemmatimonadaceae bacterium | reverse complement strand
ACTCGCCGGCGGGAAGAAGGCCTGGGCGAAGTACAGCGAAAACGCCGAATACACATACCAGTCATACCATTCAACCAGGTTGCCGACGGAGCCGCCGAATATGGCCCGGAGGCGTTGACGCGACGAGATCGGATGGGCCGGGGAGGCGCTGGAAAGCGTGGGCATGTGCCAAGCTGCCACCGTGTACACGCGCTGTCGACTCCAGGGTGCCACTATGCACCTCCACCGCATAAATTCCCATCGCCGGATTCGCGGGCGCGGCCACTGCGGCTGCGCCTTTGCCGTTCCGGCTCACTCCACCGCCAATGTCCCTGCGCCCCCATCGCGACTTCCTCAACATCAGCGACTTCTCGGCACACGAGACGTTCGCGCTGTTCGCGTTGGCTGAACGCATGCGCACCAAGGCGTATGACGGCAAGCCGCTCGCCGGCATGGCGCTCGCCATGATATTCATGAAGGCCTCAACACGCACCCGCGTCTCGTTCGAGGTGGGCGCCACACAGTTGGGGGCCACGGCGCACTTTCTGTCGCCGCGCGATGTCCAGATCGGACGCGGCGAGCCCATCGAGGATACCGCGCGTGTTCTGTCGCGCTATGTCGATGGTATCATGATCCGCACGTACGCCCACGCCGACGCCGAACGGCTGGCCCAGCATTCGGGCGTGCCGGTCATCAATGGTCTCACCGACTTGTCGCATCCCTGCCAGGTGCTGGCCGATGTGCTCACCATACGACAGCATCTGGGCGACATACGCGGGCGCACCGTGGCCTGGATCGGCGACGGCAACAACATGGCCAACTCATGGATCGAAGCCGCCGCACATCTGGGATTCAACTTGCGCTTGGCGTGTCCCGAGGGCTTCGATCCCGATGCCGACTTCCTCGCAAAGGCCGCGCAGGCGAGTGTGACGCTGTTGCGCGATCCACGTGAGGCCGTTCAGGGCGCCGACGTTGTCACCACCGATGTGTGGGCATCGATGGGACAGGAGGAGGAACAGAACCAACGAGCACGTGCATTCGCTGGATTTCAGGTGAATGCGGCCCTTATGCAGCGCGCGGCGCCGCACGCAATATTCCTCCACTGCCTTCCGGCGCACCGCGGTGAAGAAGTGTCGGCCGACGTCATCGACGGTGCGCAAAGCGCCGTCTGGGACGAGGCCGAGAATCGCCTGCATATTCAGAAGGCCATCATGGCGGTCCTCATGGGCCGCGAGGTACTCAGCTAATGCGCCCGGTTCCCGGCGACACGGCACCCGATTTCACCTTGCTCACCGATACCGGTGAGTCGCTGACCCTCTCGTCGCTGAAAGGTCGTTCCGTCGTGCTGTTTTTTTATCCGAAAGACGACACGTCCGGTTGCACCATCGAAGCCTGCGAGTTTCGTGACGACTTTCCGCGTTTCGAGGCGGTCAACGGTGTGATCCTCGGCATCAGTCCAGACGGAGTGAAGTCGCATGCGAAGTTCAAGGCCAAATTCGGGCTTCCCTTCACACTGCTCGCCGATACCGACAAGGCCGTCGTTGGCGCCTATGATGTGTGGAAGGAGAAGTCCATGTACGGACGCAAATACATGGGCGTCGAACGCACCACGTTCGTGATTGACGCCAACGGTCGCATCGCCAACGTCTTCGAAAAGGTGAAGCCCGCCGGCCACGCCGCACAGGTGCAGGCCGCGCTCGACGCGCTCTGATGCGCTACGGTGTCTGCGGAACGAACGGCTGCCACGCTGGCATCCTGTACACACCCACTCTGCCATTTTGAGTAGTCCGCGGGCATCTTTACGGTTCGGTCGATCACCGGCCGAGCCAACCGGATACCGCCCGATGACTGCCACTGCTGCCGACGCGCTCAAGCGCACCCCGCTCCACGATGTCCACGTCGCGCTCGGCGCGAAAATCGTTCCCTTTGCCGGCTATGAGATGCCGGTGCAGTACCCCTTGGGAATCACAGCCGAACACAAGGCTGTGCGCGAGTCGTGCGGCATGTTTGACGTCTCGCATATGGGAGAGGTGCTGGTCCGCGGACCCGATGCGATTCGGTTCGTGTCATCGCTCACCAGCAACGACGTGGCGGCGCTGGCGATTGGTCAGATCCAGTATTCCACACTGCTGCGTGCCGACGGCACCATCGTCGATGACCTGCTGGTGTATCGCTTTGCCGATCAGCTCATGCTGGTCATCAATGCTGGCAATCGTGAGAAAGACCTC
>JANMRE010000325.1:0-2234 GCA_031370885.1 Gemmatimonadaceae bacterium | reverse complement strand
GTCCGGGGATGGCTGTTGAGGCACTGAACCGTTACCTTAAGAATACGGTATCTGGTTCCATCCCGGCGTCTGCGCCCGCAGCGTCGGATCGTAAACCGATACGTCCCCCAAGTCCGTGAAGCTCGCTCGCCGCTCCATTCGTGCGTCGCGTTGCCGCTCCTCGGTGAGCCTTGGAAGCGCATTGCCACGAATACTGCAGCCAACGGCCATTGCCGCAGTGGCCTTGCTCGCTGCGAGTCCGTTGGTGGTACGAGCGCAGCGGGGCGGTGACGCGCCGGTGGCACCCGCGTCGGCCATCGGACCGGCCACGTCAGCATCCACGTTTTCGGTTCTCGGACTCGCCTCGTCCGTCGACGGCGGCGGCCCGAGTGTTTCGCAACGCAGCGAAGTCTGGATGGGCGCCACGCAATCACTGGGTCGCATTCGGAACGTGCACTTCAGCGCCATCGGCAGCGGCGACATTCAGGCCCGAGGCGCCGGGGGAACGAACGGTGCGGCCGAAGCGATGGTGTCGTTGCGCGCTCGTTCACGATTCAGTGGCGCGCAAGTGTGGAGCGCGTTCAGCTATGGCTATGTCAACGTGAAAGGCGGGCTTTCCGGATCGGGTCTCGGTCTCACTCCCGCATTCGGCACGGGTCTCGATGGCGCGCGTGTTGACACCACGGTTTCACAGCGTGTCGACATCGGCGGGATTCAACGGGCCGAAGCCGGTGTCATGTCCAGCGTGTCGGGCATGGAGTTTTCGATTGGCTTTTCGGTCGAACGTGCGTCGCGTGTGACCACGCAAACGCTCACCATCGACGAATCGAACACGTTTCTGCCCATGCAAATGCCGGTGGCTGGTCGTTTGATTACCACGCGGTCAACACGCTCGTTGCAACGTCGCGAAATTGCCACCGGTATTGCGTCAATGGGATTCAACACCGGGCCCACCACCTGGCTGGTGTCGATGACGACTCCCGTGGCCACGCGAATCAACAGTGATGCCTTGGCGGCCAAACCGCGCGTGGCGCCGCCCATTGCATCTGTGGCCGTCGTGCAGCCAATCACCGCCTGGCTCTCAGTGGTTGGCGCGGCCGCAACCAATTCGGCGTCGGTCGGATCAACCGCGCTTCGTGACGATCTGGGCACAGGACGCAATCGCCGCTTCGCACCGATTGTCGCGCTTGGCGTTCGGTTCGCGGGGCTGCCGTTTTTCGGACGCAGCGATGATACACCCAGCGGCATCTTGTCATTCGAAACGCGCCTGATCGGGTCGGTAGATTCGGCAACCGTCGACATGGCCGTGACAGATGCCACTGATGTCGGCGCGATCACTGAACGGGACACGCTTCGGGTGGTGCTGTTGATCGACGCACCCAAGGCGGAGTCGGTTGAATTGATGGGCGATGCCACGCAGTGGCTGGTGACGCAAATGACCCGCAGTCGCAGCGGACGTTGGCGCGCAGAGCTCAAGCTTGTCCCTGGCGTGCATCGCATTACGGTGCGCGCCGATGGCGGCAAGTGGATTGCGCCTCCCAATCTGCCAATCGGCAACGACGACTACGGCAGTCCGGTGGGGATGATCGTGGTAAAGGGCGGCAGATAAACACCGGATTTTGAACCGCGAAGGGACGCCAAGAACAGCCTTCCTTCAGCCCGAGGTAGTGTTCCAACCGTAACGATGGAGCCGTAGCGCGCGGCGCCATCTTCGGCTCATGCACTGCCAGAAGTTTCGTCAATGAGTGCATAAACCGTCCCTACCTTCGCTGGCAATGATCTCACCGCTTACCGGCACGCGTTCAACCGGGGCGCACCACGATCACATCGCCGCTCACCATCTGTTCCACGGTGCGTCCTGCTCCTCGTCGTTTCGCACAACTCGCGCCGTTCGCGGCCGGAGGTCCATCCCAGCAAACGCAGGGCCGACGACGTCTGCTTCGTGGCGCGGGCTTCAAACCGTCTCGTCATACAGGTAAGGCGCGATGCCGAAGCGCGCGAACAGGGCCGGTGCCACGGTGGCCATCGCGGCGTACGCGAACGCCGCGCCGGTGCCTACGGCCACGAGGGTGTTCTCTTTCGCGCCCTCGATCGTGTCGCCGCCGATGGAGGATTCGTGCCAGCCGGTCGCAGTCGCCGCGCCGGATGATCTACACGCTCGATACGAATGTGCTGATCGACGCGCTTCGCCGCCCGGCGGGAATGCTCCTGCTGAAGGCATTCCTGGAATGGGCACTGCCGCACACGGCGCTGTC
>JANMRE010000311.1:0-4442 GCA_031370885.1 Gemmatimonadaceae bacterium | reverse complement strand
GGTCCTGCACATCCACCGTGCCGCCACTCTGCGTGAGCGTGCCGCCCGCCGCGATGGTCAAGTCGGTCGTGGGATTGCTGCCCCCTGAGGACGCCAGATGCAGCAGGCCCGTGCCCGACACGTTTACCGCGCCGCCGCTGTTAATCGTCATTGGCACTGCAGTCAGGACCGACCCCGACGACGCGGCGAGTGTGCCAGTGATCGACACCGCTCCGGTGGTGACCGTGAGCGTGCCACCCGACACGGTGACCGTGCCTGCGCTCACGGTAACGGTCCCACTCACCGTAAGAGTGTTGGCTGATACGGTCAGGCTTGGCGCCGTGCCCGCACCCGATGCCAGCGTCAGCGTTTTCGCATTCGCCGCCGCCGTGCTCACCACCGGATACCGGCCACTGGCCACGTTGGTCGGCACCAAGACACTGTCAACCGAGATTGGAATCGTGGACGAGTTCCAGTTCCCCGCGAGGTTCCACTCCGTCGACACGGTGCCCGTCCACGTGATGATGCTGCTGACGGTGAAATTGGCACCGAACTCCGACGTGTTGTTGGTCAAATCAGTGGCGGTCGCGGTGACCTTGTCACCGATACTGAGCCCGCTCACTGTGAACGTCCCACCGAAATTCCCGCTTGCATCGGCGGTCAGGAACCCCAGGTACGTCTGCCCCTCACCATATCCCAGCGCATCGAGCGAACTCTTGAAGATCTCCACGCGTGCACTCGCAAACAGACTCTGACTTGCCGCGTTGCCAACGTACCCGTTCACGCCGAGCGTGGTGCCGTTCAGCACCACGGAGGCGAACACCGGCGCGTCCATTTCATAGTTGGGCAGCAAGGCGCTCTTGGTGCCGTTGTTGAGCGTGACCGCGTCATCCGAAAGGTCAATGCCCAAGCCGCCGTTGGCGAAAATCGTATTGCGTTGAATGCGGACGCCGCTGGCAGCGTTGATTACCGTTACGCCGTCGGAGCCGTTGTTGGCGATCACATTACCAGCCCCGGTAACCGTATCGCCGACAGTGGCGTTGCCCGCGTCCACGAAAACGCCGAAGGAACCGTTGCCGATCGCGGCAGTCCCGGCGCTGTCCGCCCCGATGGAGTTGCCGCGGATAATGTTGCCAGTGGTGGTGGATCCAATCACCACGATGCCACCCAGGGTATTCCCGGAGATCACGTTCCGCGCCGAGGCGGTGGTGCCGCCGATGGTGTTGGTACTGGCACCACCAGAGAACGTCAAACCGTGTACGGCGTTGGGAACGGCGGCGGTACCCGCAGCGTTGGTGCCGATGCGGTTGCCCTGCACCTGCGTCCCGCTCGTCGTGCTGTACAGCCAGAGGCCGTGGTTGGTGTTGCCGGAGATGACATTTCCGGCGCCAGCGGTGGTGCCTCCGATGGTATTGTTCGGCGCCGCTTCCACCCACACGCCGTTTACTTGGTTGGCGACGGCCGACGTTCCGGCCGCGTTGGTGCCGACATAGTTCCCGCTCACAACATTGCTGGTGGCGTTGGCACCCAGGATGTACACGCCGCTGGCCGTGTTTCCGGAGATCACGTTGCGGGCCGCTGCCGTGGTACCGCCGATGGTGTTCGAGGGGGAATCGAGCACGTACAGGCCATGCGACCCGTTGGGGATCGCGCTGGTGCCCGACGCATTTAGTCCGATAAGATTCCCGAGTACCGTGTTGCCCGAGACTGTCGAGCCCTCGATGGCGATGCCCTTGCCGGTGTTGCCGCTGATGAGATTGCCCGCAGTCCCCGTGAGTCCGCCGACGGTATTGCCCGTGGCGCTGTTCTTGATGCTCACGCCGTGCGTGCCGTTGGCAACGGCGGCGGTGCCGGCGGCATTGGTTCCAAGGTAGTTGCCGGCGACCGTGTTGCTGCTGGTGCCGGCGTTCTGAAGCAACACACCCATCTGTGTGTTCCCAGAGACCACGTTGCGCGACGCCGTGCTCGTACCGCCGATCGTGTTCCCCGTGGCCGCCCCTTCCACGTCGATGCCGATGCTGTTCGCGATGGCGGCCGTGCCGGCCGCATTCAGCCCGACGTAGTTGCCGCTGATCGTGTTGCCGGTGGCCGATGCACCGGCGATCACCACGCCATAGTTGTTGCCGCCCACGACGTTGCGCGCTGCACTCGTGGTTCCGCCGATGAGGTTGTTCGGGATGTTGTTGGCGAAAATGCCGTGCAGGGTATTGCCGCTCGCGGCGGTGCCGGCTGCGTTGATGCCCACGTAGTTGCCCTGCACGGTGTCCGCGCCGGCGGTGAGCAGGTAGATGCCATGGTTGGTGAAGCGATTGATGATGAATCCGCGGACGATCGTGGCGCCGCCGGTCACGGTAAGTCCATTCTGCGTCGCGCCCGCGCTGGTGCCGTTCAGTTCGATGATCGGCGTGGTCGACCAGCCCGGCTGCTTCTGCGCATCCAGCACCATGGCGGTACTGAGCGTCGACAGGCCTGAGGTGGGACTGATGGTGGCAATGCCGCTGGAGAAGTAGTTGTTCGTCGATCGCAATCCGGCCGCGCTGGTGCCGTTTGAGATCATGAACACGGCATTCTCTTTCGCTGCCACCAGTCCCACTTGCGCCAGACTGGCATCACCGCCCAACAGGTTGGCGTTGTCGATGAACTGCCGCAGCGAACCCTGCCCGGTGTTGTTCGTGTTGACGACGGCGTCGAAGTTATAGCCGAAGTCCACGTCCGTGATATCGCTTGTGTTGAGCGTGATATTGGTGATGGATTGCGCGGTGCCCGACGGCCCGGCGCTGAACACGCCCGTCGTAGTGTTCATCGTGGCACCGGCGCTGCCAAGCGCGGCGTCGGCGACCGACGGATTCTGGCCACCCACATAGTCCGTCACGGCCACCGGCGTGCCGCTGCTGACGTTGGTGCGATAGGTCTGTACCGCCTTGAGCGCCGTGGTGTACCCGGTTCGTGACGATCGCACCGAGTCGTTTACCACCCGTACGGTGTAGTTGGCCGCAACCAGTCCGGTGAACGAGTATGTCCCTCCGGCCACTGTCGTAGTTGCACTTACGAACAGGCCGACATTGTCGTACAACTCGACGCGTGCCGCGGATTGGCCCGCGCCGCTGGCGGTCGTGAGGTCTCGGCCGGCGCCGCCGCCATAGTTGGCATCTTCAAAAACCCTGCCGGAGATGAGGCGCGGTTCCCCGACTTCAAACTGACTGAATGCGGTCACGCCCGTGATCTGCGTTGTCGTCGCGGTTTTGGTTCCCACTGTGGGATAGGTCCAACCCGCGCTGTACTTTCCGACGACGAAGTTCGCCGTGTTCGCGGTGGCGTCCACATCGCCGCCGACAAACGTAAACGTCGCGCTGTACGTGGAGAACGTGATGCCGCTGTTGGTGAGTGTCCAAAATCGATTGACGCTTTTGTTGGCGCTGATCGTGGAGCTCGCGATGTTCGCGTGATCGCCCGCTGTTGACACTGCGGTCAGGTTGCCGGCCACCGTTACGCTGCCAAAGGCCACAGCCACCGGTGTGTAGTTGGTCGCATCGCCGATCTCGAATGTCTTTGAGGTCGCACCAGTGGCAATGAACTTCTGGAAGTTCCCAAAGACATGGCCGCTGGTGCGCGCCACACTGCCACTGGAGCTGATGGCAAACGTGCTGGCGCCCGTGGTGATGACGCCACTCGTGAGTGTCAGCACTGCATTCACGGTGGCGTTGCCGCCCATCGTCACACCACTCGCATTGTTCAACGTGAGTCCGCCGTAGGTCAGGGCGCTGATCACCTGCGCCGCCGTGCCGACGTAGTCCACCGTCAGGTTGGTGAGCGTCTTGGTGGTGATCGTGTATTGGTTCGTGAAGCCCGCCGTGGTGAGCGTTCGCGTCACCTTCACCGTGCCGCTACCCGTCAACGTGCCCGCGCCGCTGATGATTTCGGTGGCGGCGGGCGTGAACGTGGCCGATGCGTTCACGGTGAATGTGCCGGCCACCGCGAAATCACCGCTGGCCGTGACCGCCGCCGACGCGGCGATGTCCAGCCCACTGAATGTCAGCGTGCCCAAATTGGCGATCGACGCCCCGTTGTTCAGCGTGATCGTGCCGCTGGTAGGAGCCAGTGTCGTCGATCCGTTCACCGTCAGCGCGCCGGCCACCGAGAAACTCGCCGTCGGTTGCGTGGATGGCGTGCCGGCGATCGTCAGCCCGCTGAACGTCAGTGTGCCCGCGTTGCTCACGCTCCAGCCTGTGCCCGTCATCGTTGTCGTGCCAGCGGTGGGCGCCAACGTGGTCGACCCGTTTACCGTCAGCGCGGCGGCGACCGAGAAACTCGCCGTTGGCTGAGTGGACGGCGTGCCGGCGATTGTCAGCCCCCTGAATGTCAGCGTGCCCGCGTTACTCAACGTCCACGCAGTGCCCGTCATCGTGACGGTGCCCGCAGTTGGCGCGAGTGTCGTCGACCCGTTCACGGTCAAGGCCCCGGAC
>JANMRE010000306.1:0-44183 GCA_031370885.1 Gemmatimonadaceae bacterium | reverse complement strand
CGCGTGCATAGGCGGCGTGGGGACGTCATGGCAGGTTCGGGGGAAGTCGGCTTTTCGCGTGATCGCGACGAAGCGAACGAACTGGCATCAGGGCGCGACCAGGGAGTCTCGGCCCAGCCCGGGCGGCGGGCACATTGGCGTGAACGACAGCGGCTGGCGAGATTTGCCCATCAACCGCCATCGCACGTCTGAGAGCCCGTCGTTGACGGTCCCTCTCCGGTTGAACTTCAATCACACGATGTGATCGCCCACCTGCTCATGCTGGCCCAGCTCGTTGCCGGCACGCACGCGACGCCGTCTGTGGATCCCGTTCCGCACTGCTTGCGCGCCCTGCAGGCTACGAGGCAGGGCGGTCGCATCAGTGCCGACACGTGGCGAACGCATACGCAGGGGCTCACGCTCGATGCGCGCGTGCTGTCGCACCTTGACGCGCAACCCGAATTCGCGCTCTCGATCTGGGACTATGTGGCCGCGACGGTGGACGCCGAACGCATCGGCGACGGTCAGCGCCTGATGACGGAGCACCGATTGGCGCTGGATGTTATCCGCGACCGATACCACGTTGATCCTGCGGTGGTGGTGGCGATTTGGGGGTTGGAAAGCAATTTCGGACGCGGCATGGGAGAATTTCCCGTGTTGCGGTCTCTTGTCACGTTAAGCTGCTCCGGACGTCGGCAGCGCTACTTTCGCCGAGAGTTACTGGCCGCGCTGCGCATTACGCAGGCCGCCCATTTTGAGTCTGCGAAATTTGTGGGCTCGTGGGCGGGGGCGTTTGGGCAGACGCAGTTCATGCCAGGCACTTTTGAATGGCTTGCCGTGGACCTTGATGGCGATGGGCGCAAAGACGTGTTGGGAAGCGTTGGCGATGCGTTGGCGTCGACGGCCAACTATTTGCGCAATGCCGGCTGGAAACGGGACGCGCCGTGGGGTATCGAAGTGCGACTGCCGCGCATGGCCGGAAAACCGTTTGCGCTCGCCGGCGAGGGACGACGTCGCAAGCGCTCGCTGGCCCTGTGGACGTCGCGTGGACTGACACGGGTTGACGGCGCGCCACTGGTCTCGGCGACGCTTGACCCAACCACGATGGCCGGCCTGTTTGCTCCTGCGGGAGTGGACGGACCGGTGTTTCTCGTGATGCGAAACTTTGATGCAGTGTACCGCTACAATGCGGCGTCGAGCTACGCACTTTCGGTGCTGCACCTGGCCGACCGCATCCGCGGCGCCGCCGCGTTCGTGACACCGTGGCCAACGGCCGATCTGGGGCTTTCCCGTGCGGAGCGACGGGAACTGCAATCGATACTGGCACGACGCGGATACGCGGTCGGCTCGCCTGCTGGCGTGTTGACACCGGAAACGCGCGAGGCGGTGAAAGCCGAGCAGCGTCGTCTCAACGTTGAGGCAACCGGCAGGCCTGGCCAGCGACTGCTGGCGCTGCTGCGCTCTGGCGGACCATGATGCGCGCCTACGCTGCCGTGCTCCTTTGCGTGGTCTTTCACACCACGACGCTCGGGGCGCAGTTGCTTCAGGGCACTGTTGTGGACAGCGCGTCGCAGCGGCCGGTTCCTGGATCGATCGTACTCGCACTCGACGCCTCGGGCACGTCTGTCGCGCGAACGCTCACGAACCAGCGCGGGCAGTATCGGCTGACGCTGCCTGATGGAGCGACGCGCCTGCGCGTGCTGCACATCGGCTTTCGCCCCAGCATCGCACCACTGCCGCCAACCGTGAATGGTGTGGCGCGACTGGACGTGACCGTGGCGTTGCTCAAGACCGTGCTGGATGTCGTCGATGTGCGTGACAACGCGAACTGCGCGGTACGACGGGATCGCGCGCAGGCGCTGGCGCTGTGGGAACAGGCGCGTCAGGGCTTGCTGGCCATGATCGTTGGGCGCGAAGCGATGCCCGCGCATCTCAAACGATTGCGTTTCCAGCGCATCATGGAAGGCACAGGCAATCGCATTGTATCGCAAGAGGTGCAGGTGGATTCGGTGACCGGAGCGTCGCGGACGTTTCAGGCGGTGCGGTCGGCGCGCGAATTCGTGCAGCTTGGCTTTGTCGAGGACAGCGCCGGTGTGCGGTCGTACTATGCTCCCGACGCCGAGGTGATGCTCGAGGACGCGTTCTTTCTTGGCTACTGCTTTCGCGTCATGCCGACGGATCGATTGCACGTTGGTTTGGTGGGCGTTGGGTTTTCGGCCGCGAAACATCTGGTGCCCAATGTTGACATCGATGGCGCATTCTGGATGGATACCAGTGCTCGCGTACTCACGAGTATCGAATTCCGATATGTCGGGCTCGACTCAAGGCTGGAGCAATACGGGTCGGGCGGTCGTGTGGAATTTCGGGAAATGCCAAACGGCATTGTGCTGATCGACCGATGGGCGCTGCGATTGATCGCGGTGCGACTGGATACCGCGTATGTGGTGCGGGATCCCTCCATGCGACGCAATCGGGATGTGGTGCTGGAAGAGCGTGCACGCTTCGAAGTGCACGAGAGCGGTGGCGAACTGGCCACCGCGAGCTGGCCGGACGGTACTGCATGGCAGGCATCGCTGGGTACGCTGCGTCTTGTGGCTCACACCCATGCGCGTCTGCCGGCGGTGGGCACTGACCTGTCGTTGGAGCACACCGACTATCGCGGTACCGTTGATTCATCCGGCGTTCTGGAGTTGCACGACCTTTTACCGGGTCCGTATCGCGTGATCGTGCATGACACCGTGTTGGCGCCGGTCAACGTCACATTGAAAACGCCCATCATGTTCCGTGCGGTGCGCGATTCGCTGCACGCTGTCGCGCTTGACGTGCCGACGGCGTACGACTACGCGCGATCGCTCTGTCCGCCGGAGCGCACACTGGCGAACCACCCTGTTGCGTTCTTCGTTCTCGTCACCACACCAGAGGGCCAACCGGTCGCCGACGTGGAGATCAAGGAGATGATCACGCGTCCCTTGGACACCCCGGCGTGGAACTCGACTGCGTTTGGCGGCAAAGCGGACAAGGCCGGGCGCTACTTCAGCTGTTGGCGTTTCGCACTCGATGACACGGTGCAGATCTGGGTGCGCCGAGGCAGCGAACAGCTGCAATTGACGCTCAGGAAGATGACGGGGCAGGTGAATGCGGTGCCGATTGTGGTGCCGCCGGACGAGTGATGGTCATGCTGGGAGGCTGCGCTTCGCGTCGGCGATCTGGCGATCTGGCGTAAGGTGCAGTGGTTGGGTCGCTACCGTTGGGAAACATACGTAAAGGGGTTGCAAATCTGTGTGGGATTGGCGATCTTTCGTGATCTGTCCATCACACGTTGGAGGTCTTCATGCGCGCTCAACAGATCGCCAAATCGCTTCGCGCAGCCCGTCTCAAGCTGGGCGCGACGCAGAAGGACATGGCAGAGCGAGTCGGTGTCAGCCCGCGGTTGTGGGCGGAGGTGGAGCGCGGGGAGCGACCGAATGTGAGTCTCGAGACGGCGCTTCGCATGCTGAACTCGGTAGGTGTTCAGCTGCGGATCGGCAATGTGCCGTTGCCCGAGCCCACAGAGGAGGAGGAGCGTCTCACGCGCGCTGCGCATCGACGCGCGACGTGGACGGGACGCCAGATTGCGCTTACCGACGAGCATGAACCACCGGCTGATCGAGACCCGGTTCGCCGGCTCAAGGCAGTGGGAATTGTCTCGGCCACCGCGTACGCGTTTGCTGCGGCCGTTGCATCTGCAGTTCACGAGCCGTGAAATCGTCCGGACACGCACCTCACGGCGCGCAGCCGACGACGCAGGCGACAGTGAACCGCGTGGTCGATCCTGCAGACGCGCTGGCTCCCGATTTCCGAGATTGTTTGGCGTTTCTTGCCCGACACCAGGTGGTCTTCATCATTGTCGGTGGCTATGCACTGGGTTGGCACGGCTTCGTGCGTGCAACCGGCGACCTGGATCTGCTGTATCAGTGTACGGAACAGAACGTGGAGCGGCTCTGCAATGCATTGAAGGACTTCGGTGCGCCTCCGCACCTGATCGACCCCGCGTTCTTGAGGCGAGCAAGCGCGGTGACGCAAATCGGCGTTCCACCGTTGCGCATTGACTTGCTCGCCTCGATTTCCGGTGTTTCCTTCGCGCGTGCGCTTGCTGGCTCAATCGAGGCTCACATCGACGAAACGCCGGTGCGAGTTATCGGACTGCGTGAGCTTCGCCGGAACAAAGCCGCAACAGGCAGAGACAAGGACACAGGGGATCTTCGCCGCTTGGCAGAGGCTCGAAAACGGGCACTACTCGAATCGGAAGAACATGACGCGACCCAGGTTGATGATCGGCGCAGCAATGACGTACGCGGTGATGTCTGTTGGATGCGCGTCCAGCGGTAACCCGACGGCCGTGGCACCCGCGACGCCCACGTCGTCGTCACGCGGCACGGTGGCCAACCCCGCCGCCGACGCCCGCTGGGCTGACTCCGTGCTGACCACGCTCACCCTGCGACAGAAGGCGGCCCAAATGGTGTGGGTGTGGACCTTGGGCGACTACACCGCCATCGACGCGCCCGCATACACCAACATCGAGCGACTGGTTCGCGAGCAGGAACTGGGTGGTGTCATCGTGTCGGTTGGTGGACCGCTGGACATCGCGTCCAAAACGAATGCGTTGCAGCGTGCGGCGAGGCTGCCGTTGCTGATTGGCGCCGATCTGGAAACGGGTGCGGCCTTTCGCGCCCGAGGCGGATGGTTTTTGCCGAATGCCATCGAGTTGGGTGGCGCGACGTCGTTCCCGTATCAAATGGGGATTGGTGCCACGCGCGACACGATGCTGGCGTACGAGATGGGGCGGGTGACGGCCATTGAGGGCCGCGCGATGGGGATTCACATGGCGTTTGCGCCGGTGCTGGATGTCAACAACAATCCGAAAAACCCGGTGATCAGCTCACGTTCGTTTGGTGAAGACGCGGCGCTGGTGGGTAGAATGGGAGCGGCACTCGTGCGCGGCATCCAGGCCAATGGCATGCTGGCCACGGGCAAACATTTTCCGGGACATGGCGATACCGAACAGAACTCCCACCTCGAGCTGGCGCGGGTGACGGGTTCGCGCGCGCGGTTGGACAGTGTGGAGTTGCGACCGTTCCGTGATGCAATCGCGGCGGGTGTGCGCGGCATGATGACGTTTCACGGCGACCTGCCCGCATTGGACACGAGCAAAACCGCAGCGACATTGAGCGCGAAAGTCATGACCGACGTGCTGCGTCGCGACATGGGGTTCACGGGCATTCTGGTCACCGATGCGCTGGACATGAATGGCGTGTTGGGAAACATGAGCATGGCGGAAGCGACCCAGCGAGCGGTCGTGGCCGGAAACGATGTGTTGCTGATGCCCACTGATGCGAGGGTGGCCATCCAGGCGGTCGTGGACGGCGTGTCTTCAGGTCGCTTTTCCGAGGCGCGCGTGAACGAATCGGTGAAGAAGTTGTTGATGGCCAAACACGAGTTCGGGCTGCATCGCAATCGTCTGGTGGATATTGAAGGCGTGCGCAACAGTGTGGGTGTTGGCGCCAACGTGGCACCGGCGCGGGTGGCCGCCGAGAAAGCAATCACGCTGGTGTATGACGCACTCAATCTCGTGCCGCTCAAACTGCCGGCGCAGAGCAAGGTGGTGAGCATCACGGTTACGCCGCGGGTGGACCTGAGCGCGGGACGCGTGTTTGATGCAGACCTCAGGGGCGCGTATCCCCAGTTGCTGTCGCTCACACTGAGTCCGGAAACCGTGTACGACAACACCGCCGGTGCAGCGGCCGGCGGCACCGGGATGTATCAGGCGAATCCGGAACCGGCCCTGCTGCCTGCAGCGGTGGAGAATGCGATCAATATCGCGCGTGGTGCCGACATGGTGATTCTGTCGAGCTACATCGGCGCGAGCACCAATACGGCGAGCATGGCGCCAACGCGAGGTGTGCCTGAGTTGATCAACGGGCTGCGCCAGGCGGGGACGAAAGTGGTGTTGGTGTCGTTCCTCAATCCGTATCTGGCGCTGGGCCTGCCGAACACCGACGCCCATCTGATCGCCTGGAGTCCGTGGACGTTGTCGCAGCATGCGGCCGCGCGGGCGATGCTGGGAAGGGCACCTATTACGGGTCTACTCCCGATCTCGTTGCCGGGGATCGCGGCATTTGGTGCGGGAATTCGGAGGTAGCGACGACTGCGGGCCGTCTGCGCTGATTCAGAACGTGAACGTCGTGCCCGCAAATCCCCACCGCTCGCGGCGCGCACCTGCCGGTGTGTTTCGAAGAAACGGTCCGGGCACCACGACCGCACCACCGCCAACTACACGCCAGTGCCGCGTGACCTTCCACGTCCCCGTGATGTCGAGCTCATCGAACGCGTGACGATCTGTCGAGCCACTGGCGGCGCGAAAAACCGCATTCTGCTTGGTGTACAGGCCGTCGTCGAAACGCAGGCGATCGACATGGTACCACGCGCTCCGCAACGCCAGCGACTTGTACGGATCCCACGTACCGATGAGATGCAGTTCGCGCGCGTTGGTACGCCCGATCAGGTCGGCGTATCCGCCATGCGAATGCGCGGCGGGGTACAGCACAGCGAACGCTTCCTGCTTGCTGGATGTTGACGCCCGTTCGCCGCTGGCGGCCTCAAGACCGAGTGCGAGTGTCGGTGCACCGCGCGTGCGGCGCCATGTGACTTGTGATTCGGCCACCCAGAACCAGCCATCGAGTGTGCGCGGGCCTGCATGTCCGTGCTGCAGGGCGCCTTCAACTTCCAGCGACCAGGCACGTGGCGATGCGTTACTGCTCCACTGCCACATGGTGCGTCCGCCGCGGGTGAGTCGTCGCGTTGGCGTGGCAGACGTGCGAATGACCTGCTCGTACCAGTAGCCCTGCCATACGCTGGGCAGACCCCGCGCCAGTGGAGCAGCCCCCGGCGCCGAGCCGAACGACAGTGTGCGAAAACGCGCCGAACTGTCGGCGCGATTGACGCCGGTCTGTCGCACAATCATCGGATGCGCGTCGAGCACTTCGACCGCAAATGCACCGCGCACGAGTTGCGCGCGTGTGCCCTGTGATCCGCGCCGCGTGTTCGACCAGTCTGGTACGCCGAACAACCGCTCACGATTGACGGCGATTTCCTGTCGACCGTAGCGCACCCAGGAGTCGCCAAACGCCACGTCGGCAAACAGATTCTGCACGTCAAGCCGATCGGCGTCGGCGGGTCTCGCGCCACCGGGAAGATTGCGCCCGTAGCTTTGCGCATCGCGCCCTTCGGCAAACACCCGCCCGTGCAGTCGCCGTCGACTGCCGAACTGCAGATCGGCACTCAGGAGCAATCGCGACTGCCCGTTGTCGTCATCCTGACTGCTGAAGTTGAAGCCGCGAAACCACTCCTCGCGCCAGCGTGCCTGGCCACCGAGTGTGAGCGTAATGGCGGGGCGCGGTACCAGCGGAATGGCCTTGATCAGGTCATCCCAATGGCCGCTCCGCGTCGCTGAGGTCCATATCTCGTCGAATCGCAGATTCTTGAAATCGGGACGCGTTGCGGGTTTCGATGCCGTCGGTTGCCGGAGGTCTGTGCCTTGCGGTCGGTGCGCGAGTGGCTCCCCGATCGATTCACTGGGCTGTGCCTGCGCGAGACTGGCAATCCGCAACAGCCCGAAACCGAGCCACACGATTGGTCGAGCGACCACCGCGCGCAGGAACCGGAAATGTCGTCTTGTCGCGATAAGGGCTCGAAATCCCTCGCCAGAGGTACGCATAGCAGGTCAAATTACGGTGTGACCCTGTAGCCCGTCGGCTAACCGGCCGAGTTTTTTCACCCATCGATTCCGTTACCCTATGACAGTTGCGCTGCTGACGATCATTGCACTCGTCGCCGGAGTGACCCTGATCGTCGCGGGTGGCGTACTGTGGTTTATGAACCGGACTCAGCACTACAAGCATGACGAGACGGGAGCATTGCCGCTCTTCGGTGGATTGAGCGAGGTGGAGGCGGTTCCTGTCGATGCCGCTGGGGTAATGGCTGGTGGTGCCGTACGATTGACTCCTCGGCCTCCGTCGCCCGTGCACCCCATGCGCGCCGTTGGGTACGCGCCCGCCGCTCGGCCCGTCGGGAATGCTGTTGCAAGGCCGTCACCCAAAGCGAGCCCAACCATATCGGCCGTCCCTTCCCTTCAAGCGAGCACGACCGCGGGTCCATTCGCGACCACCAAGCCAAAGGGTTCGCCAACCATCGATTCGGAAAGCACTTCGGTTGCCTCGTCCACGTCCGCTACTGAGCCAGCGCCCACGCCGGTCTTCGGCCACGGCGTGCCAGGCACGATGGTGGAGGGGCACCTGGTTCGATTCAGTGTGCCGCAAGAGGGAACACTTCAGTTCCTCCCGGGTCGATTGGAGATCGGAGCGGGGATGGATAGTGGTCGCGAAATCCGTTTTGTGCGCGTGCCGGGGCCCAAGGGCACTGAAGTGACATTCGGCCGGAGTGAAGGGGAGCTGTACCGGCACATCCAATTGCGCGATCAGACGGTCAGCCGCTCGCACGCCCGAATGCGTTTGAGCGAGGGTCACTGGTACCTGCGCAATTTGTCGAAGACTAATCCCATCGTGCATAATGGGCGCGTGCTCCCGGGTGGCAACGAATACCTGCTGACCGACGGTGACCGAATTGAGATGGGTGAGGTACTTTTCACCTTCAGAAGTCGCTGAACACAACTTCCCGGCCAAAGTGGGCCCGGAGATGACAGGGCGAGATGACCGACGAGTTGGACGAGAGTGAGGTCAGCGACCTCGAGGACGAGTACACGCTGCTGGGCGAGCTGGGTCGGGGCGGCAGCGCTGTGGTGTACCGTGCTCGCGATCGCGCGCTGTTTCGCGATGTGGCGATCAAGCTGGTGCGCCCCAAGTTCGCATCGGGCGCTGAGGAAGCGATTGCGCGCCTGGAGCGCGAAGCGCGCACGGTAGCCCGCCTGCAGCATCCGAACATCGTGACCGTGCACGCGGTCAAGCGACTGCGCGATGGCGGTCTGGCTTTGGTCATGCAACTGGTGCCGGGGCGTACGCTCAAGCAGTCGGTGCTCGAAGGGGGACCGTTCGATCCGGTGCGCGCCGAACGCGTCATCAAGGACGTCGCGGAGGCACTGGCGTTCGCACACTCCAAGGGCGTGGTGCATCGTGACGTAAAGCCCGAGAACATTTTCATCGAGATGGGTACCGGTCGCGCGCTCTTGAGCGACTTCGGTATTGCGCACTCGACGGAGTTTGATTCGCGGCTGACGATGGAGGGTGCGGCGATCGGTACGCCCGCGTACATGGCTCCCGAACAAATTGATGGCGGGCCGGCCAATGCGCGCTCCGACATTTACAGTCTCGGATTAGTGGCGTGGGAAGTCCTCACAGGTCATCGCCCGTGGGAAGGCGAGGCGCTGTACAATGTCATCTTCAAGCAAAAGACCGAACAATTGGCGGCCATCGATTCGCTTCGACCGGGTGAGATTCCGCCGCGACTGCAATACATCGTCGAGCGCATGCTGCAGAAGAAGCCGGCGGCGCGCTGGGCTGGTGCCGACGGTTTGCTGACGGCACTCGAACATTGGGTCGTGCCCAGTGACTGGAAACAGTGGGAGGAATCGCATCGCCGTCGCCGTGAGGCCGAGAAGTTGAAGCCCGTGACGAAAGCGGCGTCGAAGGACGCGGCAGCCGATGCGACGGTGCGATTTGAGCGGCCAACAGACGGTCCCGCACCCACACCACCGACAGGGGGAATGGCGCTCGCGACGCGCACCCTGACGCCGCCAACTACCCAGGCCGAGTTGGAGGACGACGCACCCTCGTGGGCCACGATGGCACCGGCACCATCGCGAAGGATGATGTGGACCGTTGCTGGCACGGTGGCGCTGGTGCTCGCTGCCGGCGCCTTCGCGATGTATTCGAGACGGGATGGATTGGCCGCCGAGCGTGCGGAACCGACGTCGGTGCTGGCCGACGCCCGGTCGGTGGAATTCCCGGTGGTCGTTCCGGCATCCGGCGATTCCGCACGCGACGCGATGCCGCGGGCGGTGAATGATTCGTCGCCCAGCGCGGCCCTGGTGCATCGACAGCGCCGCATCGATTCCCTGCGCGCCGATTCGATGGCCGTCGCCGCGATGCAGCGCCTCACGCGTGCGGCCGCAGTCGCGCCCGGCGCGCCTGCCCCGATCGTGCCAACCCCTGCGCCGGTTGCACCAAACGCGGATGCCATTCGGGCATCCGACGACCTGGCTACGATTGCGGCCGGCGGACGACACAGTTGCACCTTGGTCAGCAGCAAGGTGTTTTGCTGGGGCGCGAATGATCGAGGACAACTGGGCGACGGCGAAGTGGAATCGCGCAACGTGCCTGGTTCGATCGTTGGCGAACTGGAGTTCACGCAGGTGTCCACAGGCGACGCGCACAGCTGTGGGCTCGCGCGCGGCGGTGAGGCGTACTGCTGGGGATCGGACGAAAAAGGGCAGTTGGGTGATGCGACGACAACGTCGCGCAGCGCGCCGGTGCGGGTGGCGGGAAGCCAGACATTCCGCGTGATTCGCGCCGGTCGACAACATACATGTGGTCTCACCACAGCGGCGAACGTGGCCTGCTGGGGAGACAACACTGACGGGCAACTTGGTGACGGCAGCGTGACCACGCGGTCGACGCCCGTGATGGTGAATGCCGACGAGCGGTTCGTGTCGGTGAGTGCGGGGTGGAGACATACCTGTGCCATTGCCGAAGACGGCGTCGCGTATTGCTGGGGCAGCAATGTCAAAGGGCAGCTGGGTAATGGTGTGCATACCGATGCGCGCTCGCCGGTTGCCGTCGGTGGCAACGTCAGGTTTACCAGCATTTCTGCCGGGAGCACGCACACCTGCGCCGTATCGGACACTGGCGAGGTGTATTGCTGGGGGAACAACAACAGCGGTCAGCTTGGCAGCGGTGGAACCACGGATCACCTCACGCCGACGCCCGTCGAGACGTCTCTGCGATTTGCGTCGGTGACGGTGGGCAGTGTGCACTCGTGCGCCCGCACGCGAACTGGTCAGGCGTGGTGTTGGGGGCGCAACCTGTACGGTCAGCTGGGCGATGGCACGAACGGCAATCGCGACGCGCCCACCCGGGTCGTAGGCGGCACGACGTTCAGTGCACTGAATGCCACGGGCGCGCACACCTGCGGAACGTCGTCCGACGGTGAGACCAGTTGCTGGGGTTACAACGTCGAAGGCCAACTCGGTGACGGAACACAGAATCATCGCGCGCGTCCAACGCGCGTGACATTCCCGGTTCGGTAACCCGCGCATGCGTTCCGCGCTGGGCGCGCTGCTGCTGATTGCCGGCACCGGTCTCGCGACCGCGTGTAAGGGACTTGGCGACATGACTGCACCCCGTCCGGTTGACACCCCGGTGGCGTCGGTGGCGCTCTCCACGGATCAGCTGTCACTGAGCGAAGGCGCGAGTGTGGCCCTGCAGGTGACGGCGCGCGACGCGAACAATCGATCCATCACCGATCGCGCGGTTTTCTGGTCAACCAGCGATACCACGCGGGCGCGTGTGTCGCCGGCGGGCCTGGTCACCGCGGTGCGCGCGGGCACGGCCCTGATTGCGGCGAGTGTCGATGGTCACAGCGCGACGGCGAGTCTGACGATCACGGTGCGTGCGGTGGCCAGTGTGCAGGTCACCCCTGCCGCGCCGAGTTTGCTCAAGGGTGGTGCGGTGCAACTCACGGCACGCACGCTTGATGAATCGGGTGGGTTGCTCACCAATCGAGCCGTGTTCTGGGGGACCAGCGACGCGCGCATTCTGGTAGTTGATGTGGCAGGTCTTGTCTCAGGCATTTCCCCCGGCGTGGCGACGGTCACGGCCACGAGTGAATCGCGATCGGCCGCGGTCGGTGTGACGGTGTCGCCCGTCCCGGTCGCGTCGGTTCAACTCACCCCAACGCGCGACAGCGTGGTGCTCGGTCAGGCCACGCAGCTCACGGCCACGCCCCGTGACTCGGTGGGCGGCCGACTGGACGATCTGGTCACGTTCAGCACCAGCGCGGGCAGCATCGCGACCGTATCGTCGTCGGGATTGGTGCTGGGCATCGCGCCGGGAACGGCGATCATCACGGCGAGCAGCGGCGGCCGCACCGCGACGGCAACGATTACCGTGCAGGCTCGTCCGGTTGGCGCGGTGATCGTGTCGCCGGCGCAATCAACGCTCACCGTGGGACAGTCGCTCCGCGTGACGGTGCAGGTCACCGATGGCAGCGGCAATCTGTTGGTCGGGCGACCAATCAGTTTCAGCAGCAGCAACGTCAATGTCGCGCAAGTCAGCGCCGATGGTACCATCACCACGTTTGCACCGGGTTCGGCGACCATTCTCGCCACGAGCGAGGGCAAGACCGGGACGGCGATCATCACGGTGATTCCTTCTCCGATTGCCACGTTACGTGTAGACCCGTCGACGTTCGCGTTGCTGATTGGGGGTTCCACGCGTTTGGTGGCCGTGGCGCTGGATGCCAGCGGCGGTGTGCTCACGCAACGCGTGGTGACGTGGACGTCGGGCGCACCCGGCGTGGTGTCGGTGACGAGTGATGGGGTTGTCAGTGCGATTGGAGCTGGAACGGCGCTGGTGTTTGCAGCGGCAGAGGGTCGTCTGGCAACGGCAACCATCATGGTCGCGGCAATCACGCCGGCCACGATCACGGTCGCGCCCGGAATTGCAACCGTGATTGCGGGTCAGTCGGTCGATCTCACGGCGACATTGCGCGATGGTGCGGGACAAATCATTACTGGCCGAACGATTCAATGGACATCGAACAATGTCGCGGTGGCCGTAGTATCCAGCGCTGGTCGAGTGCGCGCGGTGGCGCCGGGCACGGCGCGCATTGATGCGACCGCTGACGGCGTGACCGGTGCGAGCACCCTGACGATCGTCCCGGTACCCATTGCGACCATGGGCGTCACGCTCGCGGCATCGTCGATCACGGTTGGCCAGACCACCCAGGCGATCGCCGTTGCGCGAGACTCAGCGGGCGGTGTGTTGACAGGCCGGTTGGTGTCGTGGACGAGTTCGAATACTGCCGTCGCGACCGTGTCGGCAACGGGAGTGGTGACGGCGATTTCGCTCGGGACAACGAATATCATTGCGGCGAGCGAGGGAAAAACCGGGCAGACGTCGCTGGCGGTCGTGACGGGTTCGCCAACAACGATCGCGTCGATCTCGGCGATTGGGCAGTTGGCGACGGTATCGACCGCCGTTTCCGAACCGCCAGGCGTGAGAGTCACGGATGGCGTCGGTGCGCCGGTGGGCGGCGTGACCGTGACCTTCACGGTCACGCTCGGCGGCGGGACCAGCGCGCCGACCAGTCCGGCAACAGTGATCACCAATGCGGGCGGCACTGCGACGCTGAGCACGTGGATACTCGGCGCGACGGCAGGTGCCAACGCACTGACGGCAACGGCGGGTGGTCTTTCCGGCAGCCCCGTGACATTCACCGCAACCGGCACTGCGGGAACGCCTACGCAACTGGCCGTGACGACGCAGCCGGCGGGTGCCGTGAGTGGTGTCGCGTTTACGACGCAGCCCGTGATTGCGATTCGCGATGCGGGCAACAATCTCACCACCAGTTCGGCCACGGTGACGGTGGCGATCGCCACGGGCACGGGTGTGCTGAGTGGAACGTTGACGGCGACGGCCGTGAACGGTGTGGCGACCTTTGCGAATTTGCGGATCACTGGCACGGGCCCGCATACGCTCACGTTTACATCGGGCGCGCTGACGGCGGCCACCTCGGCGAGTTTTACGGTAACCGGTACGCCAACGCAACTGGCCGTGACCACGCAACCGGCGGGCGCGGTGAGTGGTGTGGCGTTTACCACGCAGCCCGTGATTGCGATTCGCGATGCGGCGAACAATCTCACCACGAGTACGGCCACGGTCACGGCGGCGATCGCCACCGGCACTGGTGTGCTGAGTGGGACGTTGACAGCGACGGCCGTGAACGGCGTGGCGACGTTTGCGAATTTGCAGATCACCGGTATCGGTGCTCACACGCTGACGTTTACGTCGGGCGCGCTCACAGCGGCGACGTCAACCAGTTTCAACGTGACGGCCGGGACGCCAACCCAACTCGCGATCACCACGCAACCGGCGGGGGCGGTGACGGGTGTGGCGTTCACTACGCAGCCGGTGATCGCGATTCGCGATGCCGCGAATAACCCGACCAGCAGCACGGCTACTGTGACGGCGACCATCGCCAGCGGCACTGGTGTGTTGAGTGGGACGTTGACGGCGACGGCCGTGAACGGGGTGGCGACGTTTACGAATTTGCGGATCACTGGCACGGGCCCGCATACGCTCACGTTTACGTCGGGCGCGCTCACGGCAGCGACGTCGGCGATTTTTACGGTGAGTGGCACGCCAACCCAACTGGCGGTGACAACGCAACCGACGGGCGCCGTGACGGGTGTGGCGTTCACCACGCAGCCGGTGATTGCGATTCGCGATGCGGCGAACAATCTCACGACGAGTACGGCTACGGTGACGGCGGCCATTGCGAGCGGCACGGGGACGCTGAGTGGGACGACGGCCGTCGCCGCCGTGAACGGCGTCGCGACGTTTACGAATCTCGTGATTACCGGCACCGGCGCGCATACACTCACGTTTACGTCGGGCGGGCTGACGGCGGCGACGTCAACCAGCTTCACGGTGGCGGCCGGTCCACCAACTCAACTGGCGATCACCACGCAACCGGCAGGCGCCACAAGCGGTGTGGCGTTCACCACGCAGCCGGTGATCGCGATTCGCGATGCGGCGAACAACCCGACGAGCAGCACGGCCACCGTGACGGCGGCGATCGCCACCGGTACCGGTACGCTGAGCGGTACGACGGCCGTCGCGGCCGTGAACGGGGTGGCGACGTTTACAAATCTCGTGATTACCGGCACGGGTGCGCATACGCTGACGTTCACATCGGGCGCATTGACGGCGGCGACGTCAACCAGCTTCACGGTGGCGGCAGGCCCGCCCACGCAACTGGCCGTTACCACGCAACCGGCGGGCGCGGTGACGGGTGTGGCGTTCACCACGCAGCCGGTGATTGCGATTCGCGATGCGGGGAACAATCTCACCACCAGTTCGGCCACGGTAACGGCGGCAATTGCCACGGGCACGGGAACGCTGAGCGGGACGCTGACGGCAACGGCGGTGAGCGGTGTGGCCACGTTTGCGAATCTGCGAATCACCGGCGTGGGTGCCCACACGCTGACGTTTACGTCAGGCGCGCTGACGGCGGCCACGTCAACCAGCTTCACCGTGGCGGCTGGGCCGCCAACACAACTGGCAATCACTACGCAACCGGCGGGCGCCGCGAGCGGTGTGGCGTTCACCACGCAGCCGGTCATCGCGATTCGCGATGCGGGGAACAATCTCACCACCAGCACCGCGACGGTGACGGCGGCGATTGCGAGCGGTTCCGGTACGTTGAGCGGGACGACGGCCGTCGCGGCGGTGAACGGGGTAGCGACATTCACGAATCTTGTGATCACCGGCACGGGTGCGCATACGCTGACGTTCACATCGGGCGCATTGACAGCGGCGACATCAACCAGCTTCACGGTGGCGGCAGGCCCACCCACGCAACTGGCCGTTACCACGCAACCGGCGGGCGCGGTGACGGGTGTGGCGTTCACCACGCAGCCGGTGATTGCGATTCGCGATGCGGGAAACAATCTCACTACCAGCACCGCGACGGTAACGGCGGCAATCGCCACCGGCACGGGGACACTGAGTGGGACGCTGACGGCGACGGCAGTGAGTGGTGTGGCCACGTTTGCGAATCTGCGAATCACCGGCGTGGGTGCCCACACGCTGACGTTTACGTCAGGCGCGCTGACGGCGGCCACGTCAACCAGCTTCACCGTGGCGGTTGGGCCGCCAACACAACTGGCAATCACTACGCAACCGGCTGGCGCCGCGAACGGTGCGGCGTTCACGACGCAGCCGGTGATTGCGATTCGCGATGCGGGCAACAATCTCACCACCAGCACCGCGACGGTGACGGCGGCGATTGCGAGCGGTTCCGGGACCTTGAGCGGGACAACGGCCGTCGCGGCCGTGAACGGGGTGGCGACGTTTACGAATCTCGTGATTACCGGCACGGGTGCGCATACGCTGACATTCACGTCGGGCGCGCTGACGGCGGCGACTTCGTCCAGCTTCACGGTGAGCGGCACGCCTACGCAACTGGCCGTCACCACGCAACCAGCGGGCGCCGTGACCGGTGTGGCGTTCACCACGCAGCCGGCGATTGCGATTCGCGACGCGGCAAACAATCTCACCACCAGTTCGGCCACGGTAACGGCGGCAATTGCCACGGGCACGGGAACGCTGAGCGGGACGCTGACGGCAACGGCGGTGAACGGCGTGGCCACGTTTGCGAATCTGCGAATCACCGGCGTTGGTGCCCATACGCTGACGTTTACGTCGGGCGCGCTGACTGCGGCCACGTCAACCAGCTTTACGGTGGCGGCTGGGCCGCCAACACAACTGGCGATCACCACGCAACCCGCGGGCGCCGTGAGCGGCGTAGCGTTCACTACGCAGCCGGTGATTGCGATTCGCGATGCGGGAAACAATCTCACCACCAGTTCGGCCACGGTAACGGCGGCGATTGCCACGGGAACGGGAACGCTGAGCGGGACGCTGACGGCAACGGCCGTGAACGGGGTGGCGACGTTCACCAATCTCACGATCACCGGTTCGGGCCCGCACACGTTGTCCTTCACGTCGGGAGCGCTGACCCCGGCGACGTCGATCAGCTTTACGGTGCCATGATGCGCGTCCTCACCACACCTCGCCCCATTGTGCCGCCGCGGTCACGCGCTAAAGCGGCGACAAGAATCATCGGGCTGCTTGGCGCGCTGCTCGGAAACTCGTGCACTCAGGCGACGGTCGAACTCAGTCCGGTGGCGTCGGTGGCGCTTACGCCATCAACGGCCAGCGTGCGCGCCGGTTCCACGGTGACGCTGGTGGCCCGCCCGCTCGATGCCACCGGCGGACTGGTTGACGTGCGCAGCATCGCGTGGTCGAGCAGCAACAAAAGCATCGCGACCGTTTCGTCGACGGGTATCGTGTCGGCGCTGTCGCCTGGCGACGCGCGAATCGCCGCGAGCGCATTCGGCAAGAGTGCGTCGGCCACGATTACGGTCATCGCCCGGGCTGTTGCCACCGTGATCGTGACGCCGGCAACGATCACGCTGCGCGTTGGCGTCACGACGCCCCTGCAAGCCCAAACGCTGGACGCCGATGGTGTGTCACTGACCGGCCGCCCGGTTACCTGGGCCAGCAGCAACACGACGGTGGCGATCGTGAATACGCTGGGTTCGGTGACCGGTGTCGCTCCGGGTGCAGTGACGATTACGGCCACCAGTGAAGGACGAAGCGGACAAGTCGCGGTGACCGTTACCGTGCCCCCGGTGCAAACGATTGCCGTTGCACCGTCTGTTGATACGCTTGGTGTTGGAACCGAACGCGCGTACACCGCCGTGTTGCGTGATGTCGCCAATGTCGTGCTCACGGGACGCGTCATCGTCTGGACGTCCAGCAACATTGCGGTCGCGACCGTGTCATCGACGGGTGTGGTGACGGGTCTGTCACCGGGTACCACCAGTATCGCGGCGTCCAGTGAAGGACGGGTTGGGTTGGCGACCGTGGTTGTACTCGCTCGGCTCGCCAGTGCGGTGATTGTCACGCCGGGATCGAGTACGCTGGTCGTTGGCGCCACGCAGCTGCTCGCCACGCAAATTACCGATGCGCAAGGCAATCTGCTGACGGGGCGACCGGTAACGTTCATCAGCGATGCACCGACCATCGCGAGTGTGAACGGGGCCGGATTGGTGACCGCGCTTGCGCCGGGCGGCGCCCGGATCACGGCCACCAGTGAAGGGAAGAGCGGCTCCGCGACCATAGTGGTGATTCCCATTCCCGTCGCATCGGTGCAAGTCACGCCGCCGTCGGCGACGATACTCACCGGAGCCACCCAACAACTGTCGGCGGTCGCGCGTTCCGCCGACGGCACAACCTTGACCGGTCGGGCGCCCACCTGGACGAGTGGCGCGCCTACTGTAGCAAGTGTCAGTGTTGGCGGATTAGTGACGGGTCTTGCGGCCGGTGTGGCCATTGTGATCGCCAGTATCGATGGGGTATCGGCCACCGCGACGCTGACGGTGACCTTGCCGGTCATTAGCTCTATCGTGCTGTCGCCGCTTGAGCCAACGATTGCCGTGCTGGGATCCGTACAGCTCACGGCATCTCCTCGCGACGGATCGGGTGCGCCGCTCATTGGACGAATGGTTACGTGGACCTCGGCCGACGAAAGCATTGCGTTCGTGTCGAGCACTGGGCTCGTGGTCGGATTCAAGCCGGGCACGGTCCGCATTACCGCCACTTCGGAGGGAGTCAGTGCATTTACGCTTGTCACAGTTCGCTGAATGTCGCGCCGACCGACCGCCTCCACGGACCTGGAGCGGTCACGTCCGGTGGTGGATACCGGCAGTCGTGATGTGCTGGGTGCTGGGACCTCCAACACGAATGATGGCGCAGTCGCTCGTCGCGAAGCGTGTCCTCACCACGGGTGCGGCACCAGGATGCGAGATCATATCGCCGGGTCTCGTGGCGGTGGCACGGCGTGACAATGTCGAAGCCCGTCGACTGGCTGCGGCCGGTCAGGAGGCGGCGCTGATTGGTGATCAGACCGCGGCGCGTGACGCATTTGCGCGCGCGGCGGCGCTGAATCCGGGTGACGAGCGCGTGGCCTACGACTTGGCTCGCGCGCACGAAGAACTGATCGAAACGGTCCAGGCGGTCAGCGAATACTGTCGCTATCTGATGTTGTCACCATCTGGCCGGGAAGCCGCAGATGTTCGCGATCGGCTGAGGCGACTGGTGCCGTTGCCGGTTCAACAGCGCGCTCAGGACGTGCAGGTGGCATTTCGTCTGGGACTCGCCCTGTTCGAAGACGGTCGGTATGACGCGGCGATTCGCGCCTTCGATGATGTCGTGCGCATTGCACCCACGGCTGGCGAGGGATACTTCAATCGCGGACTGGCCTTCGCGGCAGCCGGCCGTCGCGCCGACGCGCTGAAGGATCTCGAGCAGTACCGTGCGGTCGCGCCTACTGTCGATGATCGGGTTGACGTGGGTCGCGCGATAGAAACGCTACGCCGCCCCGTGTTTAGTCCCGGCAGCGCCGGCGTGCGCAGCATCGCACCCGGATTTGGGCAATTCTACACCGCGCGTCCCGTGCGCGGAGTGGCGTTGTTGGTTGCCGTGGCTGGTTCGGCGGGATTTGCGCTGCTGCAAAGCACCACCGAGAAACAGATCCTGTATGTGGACCCGAACGGCATACCGGCACCGTATACGCAAACGACTCGGAGGCGTCCGTACCTGGTTCCGGGCATGGCGGCGGCGGTGGGACTGACGATTGCCGGTGCGTTTGAGGCGGTGCGGTTCGCGCAACGCTCGCAACGCGGGGCGTCGATCGTGCCGCGACGCAGCGAGAGCCGAGCGTCGACATCGGGTGATGCCGGTCTGGCGGTCGCGCCGTTCTTTGATCGTAATGGACGGTCGGGCGTGACGTTCAGCACGCGGTTCTGACGGGTACAACCTCTCACTTCCATACCCCCCCTTGCCATGTTTGGAGCATCCAGTTGGTCCGCGCGTGTCGCAGGCATCGCAGTCGCCGCGTGTGGTGCGCTGACGGCCTGCAGCAGTGGTTCAACGAGCCCCGGTACGGGCGCCACCGGCACTCGATTCAAAGCCACGATCGACGGGGCCAGTTGGACCAGCAACAACTCGTCAGCCGTTGCTGCGGCGGGCGGAATTTTCACGATTGTTGGATCGCAAGTCGGCGCAACTGTCACGAGCATGTCGATGACGTTCTACTCCATCGGCACGCCGGGCGCGTATCCTCTGGGTGTCACGGGGACGGTCAGCGGCGGCATCGCGACAGTGACGTCGGGCACGTCTGCTTGGTCGACTCCACTCTCTGGTGCGGCGGGTACGGTCACCATCAGCGCCGTTTCAGCTACGCGTATTGCGGGATCGTTCAGTTATAACGCGACGCCGCAGTTGGGCCAGTCTGTTACCAACACTCGTGCGGTCACGCAGGGAGAGTTCGACCTGCCAGTGACCGGACCCGCAACACTGGTTGTGCCGGACGGCGCAGGCAGCAAGGTCACCGGCACCGTGGCGGGCAATGCATTCAATGCGGCGACGGTGGTGTCAGTGAGCGCGCCATCGTCGGGCACGCTCACTATCGGTGCCAGTAACACGTCCTACAACCTCAACTTCATCATTTCTGGCTACACCGGCGTGGCCAGCTATGCATTGGGCACGGGCGCGTCGCGGACGATCCAGGTGACCACCACGTCTCCATCGAAAGTATGGGGTGGCACGAATGCCACGACGGCGGGCACGCTTGTGATCACCAGTGCCACCAGCACGCGCATCACGGGCACCTTCACGGCGGTTTTGTTGGCGTCGCTGATCAATCCGAATGAAGCGCCGATCAGCGTGAGCGGGTCGTTCGAGAAGGGACTTCCGTAGGCGTAGGCCGCTACTTGTGTGTCAGGGTGTAGACGTACGCCGCCAGCGCCTGGATTTGCGGATCGGTGAGATTCATCGGGCCACCGCGCGCGCGCATGGCATTCTTGTGCGTGGGGTCCTTGATCTTTTCGGCCGGAACGCCGGTGGTGATGATGCCGACAATCTCGTCGAAGCCGCCGGTGGTGAGCTGCAGCCACTTCTTGCCGTCGAGCGCGGGTGCGTTGGCTGCGCCGATGCCACCCTTGCCGTGGCAACGCTGGCAACTGCCGTTGTTGAAAATCGAATCACCCATCGCGATGTTCGCGGGAGTGACAGCGGCTGGCTTGGCCGGGACCGCGTTACGGGCCGCCGTGCCGCCGCCGGCCGGCGTGGGCGATTGGGAGGCGGACTTGGCGGATGAGCCACCACAGGACGCCAGCACAACCACGGACGAGCAGAGGGTAAGCGACAGGCTGAGGAAAGAGCGGCGCATGGAGACGGGGGCAAAGGTGGGGAGCTGATTCGGGACCATACCAAGGCTGGACCATTATCGCGAAGAATGGTCGCCTTGTCGAGACACTCGGAGTTTTACGGCGCGGCCCCGGCCATCGTTGCGCCGGAGGTGCCGAGTCCGGTCTTTGCGCTCCCGTCACCGCCCGTGGCCGAGGTTCCGCACGATGGACAATAGGGGAAGAACGCATTCTTTCGCGTCGTGCAGCGACCGCACTCGTCGAACAGGCGCAGGCCGCAGTGCACGCAGAAATTGGAGGGGTTTTGGATACCGCCCAGGATCGGCCGTTCACAGCCGGGGCATACGCCTCCGCCAATGCGTTTGACGGCGTCTTCGTAGGCGAGCGACTGGCGACGTTCCGACTCGCTCTGCTGTTCCACCTGCTGTCGCTGCGCGAGATAGCGGCGCATGGCGCGAATCACATACACGCCAGCCACCGCACTGGCGATGATGCCAACGCCGTAGCGCACGTAACCGCCATAGCTTGGCAGATACGGAACCAGTTCCACAAAGAATGCGAACAGCGCAAACAGCACAAACCCGCGAGCGAGTGGCCAATACTCGCTCTTCCGTTTGCGGGCGATGAGCCATCCGGCGACGAGGAGCAACGGCAGGGTAAGCGCGAGGCGAATGGCGAACACGCGCAGATCCTGCACGAATCGCGCGCGTTGATAGCGGTCGTTTGCGGCAACCCTCAGCTCACTGGTCGCCTCCCGATTGGCGGACTCTGCCTGCGTGACCGCCAGCAGTGTGGCATCCAACTGTTCCACTTGCTCCTGCGCCCGTCGCTCGCTGGCCTTGAGTCCATCGAGCGCGCGCGTACGTGACACCACTTCCGGGTCTTGCGCCGGATCGGTGGTGGCCTTGCGGGTGGCGATCCAGTTGTCGAACGCTTCGCGCTGCGACGCATAAGCATTTCGCGCAATCGTCAACTGCTGATCGGCGCGTTCCTTGGCGTCCTGGGCCACCCGTTGCACTCGCGTGAGCGAGTCTGCGGCCACGCGCAGTATGGCTTGCTGCGCCGGATCAACGAACTCGTCGATCGACACCCGTTGATCGACACCGGGGAGGTCGCCAACCAGCTTGCCGCCCAGTCCGATGAGAAAGCTGGCGAACACCACGGAAATGGCCCACATCGCAAAGGCAAACAGCCGCTCGGGCACCCGAAAGCTTCTGAACATGATCAGCGTCCCTTGAAGTTGGCGATTGCGACTCGCGTGAATTCCGACAGCACCATCGTCCCACTCATCATCGCGCGTTCGGCAAGCAGCGCGTCCCACGAGTCCGTACCGGCCCAGAAAATGCGCTTGAGTTGCGCCATCGCGTCGGGGTTGCACAACGCCACCTTGCGGAGTTCGGCGTCGATCTCCGCGTCCATGGCGTCGGCATTGTCAAACAGTCGCGAATACAATCCATGGCGTTCGCCCCACGCGGCGTCGCGCCAGTCGGCGTCCACGGCCATGGCGCTGAACGCGGAGAGTCCGATTTTTCGTTCGATGACCGGGCCGACGACAAACGGTCCGATGCCGATAGCCAGTTCGCTCAGCTTGGCCGACGCCGTGTTGACGGCGAAGGACAGATCGGACGCCGCAATGAGCCCAACGGCGCCGCCCGCGGCGCGGCCGTGCACCCGGGTCAGCACAAACTTTGGGCTGCGGATCATGGCCAGGATCACACGGGAGAAGCCGCTGAAGAACTCCTGTCCCTCGTGCACAGTCGAGATGGCCACCAGTTCATCAAACGACGCGCCGGCGCAAAACGGACCCGTACCGCCGCTGGTCAGCAGCAGGACGCGAACCGCCGGATTTGCGCTCACCCGCGCAACCGTGTCGGCCAACTCGCGCAGCAGCGCACCCGGCAGCGAATTGCCCTTGGGGTGATGGAACGTGATGCGCCCAATGCCATCGGCGACGTGGGTGAGAACGGTGCCGCCACCGACGGGAACGAGCACTGGCGCGGAGTCGGGTATTTCGGTCGAGGCCATTCGGGAAAGGGCTCTTCGGGGAAATGTGAGGGTAAGAACGGCGCACTCCGAGGGGTCCAGTAGCCGGATTTGATTGGCGAATCGGGTTCAAAACCCTTACGATCACCAGCCCGAAATCCCGACGAGCCTGAATACAGACGTCTTACCGCAGAGGACGCCGGGTACGCAGGGGGGGGATCGCGTCGCGGTTATGGCGGAGCACCGCGCGGACACACGATACGTTCGATGATGTCTCACTCCTATCCGTCGGCTGCGCCCTCCGCGTACCCTGCGGTAAATAGTTTGCAATGAACAGCCCAAAGGGCCGCTCGGGAACCTCAGCAGGTTGCCTTTCTTCGCGCCCAAAGAGAATGAACCGCGAATCAAGTTCTACACAGGCACCCTGCCGTCAACGTGCCTGCCCTTGATGCACGCGTATTACCCACACGATTCCACGAAGAGCCCAAGAAAGTTACTGCGTGGAACGGCGGTTCATTCCGTCAGTGCAATTGTCCGGGGCCAACCGACGCCAGTAGATTGCACTTCATGGAACAGAACACGGCCGTCCCCGCGGAAGACCCGGCGCAGGTTGCCGCGTTCGATGCTCGCATCGCAGCCGGCGAAAGCATCGAGCCCAAAGATTGGATGCCCGACCGCTATCGCAAGCAGCTGACGCGGATGATGTCGCAGCATGCGCACTCGGAGATTGTGGGCATGTTGCCGGAAGGCAACTGGATCACGCGCGCCCCCAGTTTGCGGCGCAAGATGTCGCTCATTGCCAAGGTGCAAGACGAAGCCGGTCACGGGCTGTATATCTACTGCGGCACGGAAACACTCGGTGTCGATCGCCACGAGCTGGTTGAGCAATTGCACGACGGTCGCGCCAAGTACTCCAGCATTTTCAATTATCCGACATTGTCATGGGCGGACATGGGAGTGATCGGGTGGCTGGTAGACGGCGCGGCCATCGTGAATCAAACCGTGTTGGCCAAGGCGTCGTACGGTCCGTACGCGCGCGCCATGATTCGGATCTGCAAGGAAGAGAATTTTCACAAGCGCCAGGGATACGAGATCTGCGCCACGCTGGCCACGGGCACGCCAGCGCAAAAGGCGATGGTGCAGGATGCGGTGAATCGCTTCTGGTGGCCCTCGCTGATGATGTTTGGACCCAGCGACGCGCAGTCACCCAATTCGGGCGAATTACTGAAGTGGCGGGTGAAGCGGAAAACCAATGACGAGCTGCGCCAGCGCTTTGTGAATCTCACCGTGCCGCAGGCACAGGCGATTGGGTTGACGCTGCCGGATCCGGATCTGCACTACGATGACACGACAGAGAACTGGGAGTTTGGCGCGATCGACTGGACCGAGTTTTTCGACGTGATCGCGGGCAACGGTCCGTGCAATCGCGAACGTCTGGACGCGCGGCGTGCAGCGCACGCGGAGGGCGAGTGGGTGCGGGCGGCGGCAGCGGCCCATGCGGCCAGACATTCGGCGAGCCGAGCGACGGAAGCGGCATAATGTCTGCTACTCGGATCGCGGACGGGCAATGGCCGCTGTGGGAGGTGTTCACACAGGGCGCACACGGTGAGCCCTTTGAGCATGCCGGCAGTGTGCACGCGGCCGACGCCGAACAGGCGCTGCAGAACGCACGCGACGTGTATGCGCGTCGAGGCGAAGCGGTGAATTTGTGGGTGGTCCCGAGTGCCGCGATCACCGCGTCGGCGCCATCGGATGCGGGTCCATTCTTCGATCCGGGCAACGACAAGGCCTATCGTCACCCCCAGTTCTACAAGGTGCCGCGTGGAGTGCGCGTCTTTTGAGCGACGCCACCGCAACACCTCGCCCTGCTGTTGCTGGCGCGCGCGCCGAGACCGTCGAAAATCCGTTGTTCGAGTATCTGCTGCGATTGGGGGACGACCGGCTGGTGCTTGGACATCGCCTGTCGGAGTGGTGCGGACACGGCCCGATCCTTGAGGAAGACATTGCGCTGTCAAATATTGCGCTCGACTTGATCGGGCACGCGAGCGCACTGCTGTCGCTGGCCGGCGCCGTGGAAGGCAAGGGACGCAACGAAGACGCGCTGGCGTACTTCCGTGAGGGAGTTGCGTTTCGCAACGTGCTGATGGTGGAGTTGCCGAAGGGCGATTTCGCACTGACGATGGTGCGACAGTTCCTGTTTGACGCATACAGCGTGCTGTTGCTGGACGCATTGTCGCGTGCGAGCGACGAACGCCTCGCGGCGATTGCCGCAAAGTGTCTCAAGGAAGACAAGTATCACCTGCGTCACAGCAGCGAGTGGGTGGTACGGCTTGGCGATGGCACTGACGAGAGTCATGCCCGCGCACAGCGCGCGCTCGACACGTTGTGGCGCTACACCGGCGAGTTGTTCGAACACGATGGCGTGGACGAAGCGCTGGCGGCGCAGGGCACCGTGGTGGATCACGAGTCGATTCGCGCCCGGTGGCGCACCATGGTGGCCGACGTGATGCAGCGTGCCACGCTGACCGTGCCGGCCGACGGCCCCATGCGTCGTGGTGGTCGCACCGGTCGACACACCGAACACCTCGGCCACATGCTGGCAGAAATGCAGATTGTCGCGCGGTCGCACCCGGGCGCCACGTGGTAGCCAACTGATGGCGATGGCCACGCCGCTTTCCCGGGACGCGGTGTACGCGATCCTTGATGAGGTCAAGGACCCCGAAGTGCCGGTGATCAGCGTGGTGGAGCTGGGCATCGTGCGCGACGCCGTGGTGGACGGTGATGTAGTGCGTGTGACCGTGACCCCCACGTACTCCGGTTGTCCGGCCATGCGGGAAATCGAGGATGACATTCGGAGCGCGCTGGTCGCCCATGGCGTGCGCGAGGTGATTGTTGATACGGTGTTTGCCCCGGCCTGGACTACCGACTGGATTGGCCCTGTCGCGCGGGAAAAACTGCGCGCTTACGGTATTGCGCCGCCGGGAAGGGCCGAACCGCAGGGTCTTGTAGCGCTGACGCGCTCGCGTGTGCCGGTTGTGTGCCCGTTCTGCGGGAGTGCCGACACGCGACTGCAAAGTGAATTTGGCAGTACCGCGTGCAAAGCGATTCACGTGTGCCACGCGTGTCGACAGCCGTTCGACGAGTTCAAGGCGTTTTGAGGTACTGACAAGTTTGACGCAACCGCACCACGGCCCCGCATGCTGTCGCATGCGGGGCCGTGGTGTTCCTGCAAACCGCAACGACCTACTTCATAGACGCGAACGGCACGCGGCCGTTGCGCTGCGACTCGGCACGGCACGTGCTCGGCGAGCCCGACTCGTTGGCGGTGAGCTGCCAGATTTCCACGCGGCGGTTTGGCGCCTGCTTGGCCTTGTTGGCGGCAGACACGCGGGGACGCGGTGGGTTTGGATCGGGGTCACCATCGCGGACAATGATGCACTGTTCGCCAAAGCCGGCCATCGAGAAGCGGTCGGCGGCGACATCAGTGCCAGCGAGCCTCTTGAGTTTCGCCGTAACAGCCGTCGCGCGGCTGGTGGCGAGCTTGGCGTTGTAGCTCTCGTCGCCATACCAATCCGTGTGTCCTTCCACGGACACGCGAATGGTCGCGTCTCGTTTCATAGCGTCAATTACCGTTTGCAGCAACGCATCGCCGGCCGGCAACAGGACGGCCTTGTCGAAATTGAAGTGCGTGCTGTCGAGACGAACCATGGCAGTGGGCGGTGGCGGCAGCGGAATGCAGGTAATTGTGGCCGTGGCGCTCTTGCTGCTGTCGTACGCCGTCTTGGTGGCGGTAATGGTCGCTGTGCCGCCGCTCACGCAGGTCACCGTTCCGTTGCTGACCGAGGCGACGCCCGGGTTTGACGAAGTCCAGCTGGTGGCTGCGCCGAGGTTCACACCATCCGCATCGGTCGCGGTGGTGGTGTAGGTCGCGGTCTGTCCAACGTCCCTGGTCTGGGTTGGCGGCGTCAACGCAAACGTCCACGCTGGCGGCGGTACCGTTACCATGGCCGACGTGCTGCGTTCGAGCTTCTTGACCAGGCCCTTGCACGTAATGGTTGCCGTCCCCGCCTTCACGGCTCTCACGTTGCCCGTGTTGTCAACCGTGGCCACACTGGGGTCGCTCGACGTGCAGGTCAGGTTGTTGACTTTGCGGGTTTCGATTGGGCGCTGCTTCATGTCGGCCGCGCTGAGCGCGAACTGCCGGTTTGCGCCGCGATTGATTGTTGCGGCAGCGGGTGCAATAGCCAGCGACCAATCGAACTTGTCTGATGAACTCGTGCAGGCACCGCGCAGCGCGTACGTCACGCCAGCGCGAACACCAAGATTTTTGGATGTACCGGTGAGTTCCTGTTCGTTCGGAGACGGGTTGAAATCGCCAATCCCGTCAACGCGCGCGCCCCACCGTCCGCCGCCACACACTTTGAGCCCGACCAATCCTGTCACGCCATCTTCGTATTCGTTGGCCGTGCTGCGTCCCTTGTACACGGAGTTGACGTACCCGCCGCCAAGCACCAGCGCGGCCTTTGAGGCGACAGGGATGGTGAGCGTCACGAGCCCGCGATACGGGCTGTACTTGATGTCTTCAAACGGGGCGCGCGTGGCCTTGGTCGGGCCGTACTGCCCGTTGGCCTCGATGCCCAACCACCGGAACACGCTGATGCCCAGCATGCCGCCAATACCGATTGGGTTATCCATCTTCAGCTTGTCGTCCAATTTCGTATAGTGGCCGAAAGCACCGATCTCGACCTTCGAGATAGGACCTTGAGCCTGCACCGCCGACGTCGCGAATGCGACCGCGACCAGGGCAAGTCCGACGAGTTGTTTCTTCATGAAAACCTCGTAAAGGAGAGACATTAAGCGGGCTGAACTGTTTCCGCCTGGCGCCGTACACCGGCGGCCAATGGGTAAAGTAAACGACTGAGGGCGCAGTCAACAAAGTGTCACGCCACGGGACTCCGAACTACAGACTGAGGAGTCGTTCGACCGTGCTGCCGATCCATGCTGCATCGGGCAGCACGGCGTCAAGCAACTGCGGATGATAGGGCATCGGGATATCACGCGGTGCCAACCGTTCGACCGGCGCGTCGAGGAACCAGAACGCCTCACTCGCCAGCATCCCTGCGACCTCGGCGCCAAAACCCGCGGTGAGATTGTCCTCGTGCACGATCAGACAGCGGTGCGTTTTGCGCACCGATGTCAGTACCGCGGCGCGATCCCACGGTGCGATTGTTCGCAGGTCGACCAGCTCCACCCGGTTTCCGAACGACACGGCCGCTTCGGCGCAGCGATGGACCATCGCGCCCCACGATACGATGGTCAGATCGCTCCCTTCGCGCACCACGCGCGCACGGCCAAACGGCAGCACGTAGTGATCACCGGGGTAGCGCGCGCTGCCGTCACCCGTCATCAACAGCGATCGGTGCTCGAAGAAGATGGTGGGATTCGCGCCCCGCATGGCTGCGCGCAGCAGCCCTACCGCATCGGCGGCGTTGGACGGCATGGCGACTTGCCAACCGTAGGCGTGGGCAAAACGCACTTCATCGCTCAGACTGTGCCACGGATCGCCCACGTCCTTGCCAAAACCGCCGGGCATGCGCACGACAATGGGCGCGGCGAAGCGATTCGCTGTGCGCCAGCGCAGCGTGCCACAGTTGTTCAGCTGTTCCGTCGCGGGATCGGCGTACTTGCGGAACTGAATTTCGGCGATCGGCATGAGTCCGCTGATCGCCATCGCCACAGCACGGCCCACGATGGCTTCTTCGGACAGGCTGGTGTCGAACACCCGCCCGGCACCGAACTGCTTCTGCAATCCCTCCGTGACCAGATGCACACCGCCTTTGCGACCGACATCCTCGCCGAACACCACGGCCTTGGGATTCACGGCGAGTTCGTGACGCAGCGTGCGACGGATCGCTTCGGCGAAACGCAGCATCTCGCCATCGGTGCGAGGCACGTCACTGCCGCCCAGTGCAGCGCGTTCGGCACGCGATAAACCGCCGAGTGCTTGCGCCACGTCGGGCGATGCGTCTTCGAAGAGATGCTGCGCGATGCGCGATGCGTCGGGGACGGGTCGCGCGCGCGCCGATTGCAATGCCGCGTCGACATCACGCGCCACGTCTGCTTCTAATTCGCGCCACGCGTTGGCCGAAAGGAGTGACGGCACGAGGTAGTCGCGAAGACGGGGCAAAGGATCACGGGCTGCGTCAGCGGCGATATCGGCGTCGGTGCGATAGCCCCTTTGATTGTCAGGTCCGGAGTGACTGGAGAGGCGCGGCACAGTGAGACGCACCAGTGCCGGACCGTGGCCGGCGCGCACGTGCACCACCGCCTCGCCCAGCTTTCCTGCGGCATCATGCGGGTCGCAACCGTCGCCGTTGCGAATGAAGAGATTGGTGAACGACGCAAGGTTGCGTGCAATGTCGGCGCCCGGCGTCTGCAGGTCTCCACTCACCGAGATGCCGAGGTGGTTGTCCTCGATGTAAAACAGCATCGGCAAATTGAGCGTGGTGGCCATGGTGAGGGCGGCCCAAAAGCCGTTTGTCGCGACCGATCCGTCACCACCGAGCGCGACACTGATACAGCCGTCGTAGCGCCCATCCTGCAGCGTATCACGATGATAAGTGATGGCCTGCGCCCATCCCGCCGCCGGCGTGTACTGCGAGCCAACGTCGCCGCACATGGGGAGTACGATGGGACCGTCGCGATCCGGGAGATTGCACACCACGCCGATATCGCGCCCATCGCTGAAACCACCGGCTCGTCCGAGCGGGCTGGCCAAGGCATCATCGAGCGCAAGTCCGAGGGAAAGCAGCAACGGGCGCGAGCGGTAGTAGGCGCCCACGCCGTCGCGTCTCCCGGTCAGCAGTGACCCGAGAATGGCTTGAGCCATGTCATGTCCACGGGCCGAGAACTGATACAGCACGACGTGGTCTTTGGGGACCGACGTGCGATTCCTGTTGGTGGTTTCCTCGACGTCGTCGAGGGCACGGGAGGCGAGCGTGTGGTACGCGATGCGGCGCCAATCGAAGCCCTCGCGCGGTGCGAGCACTGGTGCGCGCGTTGTGCTGCTGGGCGCGCGGGTGGGGGAGGACGACATGGCGGTAATCTCGCCGGTGGACAAGCGGTTAGGGAACTGCACCCCAACACACCTCGAACAACCGCCGTCGCCGCGTGGCGGCCCTCAGCCGATCACTTCCTTACTGGCTCCAACTGGGTCGCGGCGTCGGCCGACGTTATGTTCACGCCCGACCCTCCAAACGACGCCGAGACGACGGTGACCGTCAGGCGGGCCATGGTTGTCATCAGCGGAACACCAACGCCGGTGCCAACGAGCAGCAGGTCGAGCGCCAGCACCCGACTGGCCCACCGGTTCACCATCGCGCGGTCGCGACGCAGGACAAACACGATCGCGGCAGCGCCGTTGACGACGAGGAAAATTCCGAGTGACCAGGCAAACGCCCGGGTTCCCACGCTGGCCAGCCACTCCACGATGGTGGATTCCATGATCTACTCTTGGAGACGGGTGGGACGCGTCGTTGTAGCGCTAAGCCAACCGGCGGGGAGGGGGGCTCGTTTGGCAGCTGGGCGGGATGACCATTTGCACCATACCACCGAATGCGGCATTGCGCGAGAGGGCGCCGGAGAGAAAGGTGCTCGCTAATTTCCCCGAATGACGGAACGACCCACCGAGCCCACACTGCTGGAAGACCTTCGCGACGGTGTTCTGACGCTGACGCTCAATCGCGCCGAGGTGCTGAACAGCTTCACGCGCGCCATGGCGCAGGCGATGCAGAATGCATTGCGTCGGGCGGCCGACGATACGCAGGTACGCGCCGTGCTGATCACCGGCGCTGGTCGCGCGTTTTGTGCCGGTCAGGATCTGGCGGAAGCGTTGCCGCAGGGTACGGAGCCCATGCCGGACATCGGCGCGTTTGTGACCACCAGCTACAACCCGATCATTCGCGGCATTCGCCATCTGGAAAAGCCGGTGATTTGCGCGGTGAACGGTGTCGCGGCGGGGGCGGGAGCGAATCTCGCGTTTGCCTGCGATATCACCATCGCGGCCGACGACGCGGTGTTCGTGGAAAGCTTCGCCAGGCTTGGGCTGATTCCCGATACCGGCGGCACGTTTTTCGTACCGCGTCTCGTTGGTGTGCAACGTGCCACAGGGATGTTCTTCCTCGCCGAAAAGGTGTCGGCGGCGAAGGCGAAGGAATGGGGGCTGATCTGGGACGTCACACCGCCATCGGCGCTTTTGGAGACCGCGTTCACGATGGCGAAGACGTTGGCACGGCAGGCGACACGAGGCTTCGGACTCACCAAGCGCGCGCTCAACGCGTCGTTTGCCAACTCGCTGGATGAACAGCTGGAGGTTGAAGCGCAGGCGATGCACGAAGCGGGACGCACAGCGGATTACGAAGAAGGGGTTCGCGCGTTTCTGGAGAAGCGCAAGCCGGTGTATCGCGGCGCATGACGGCCACCGCCATTGGCGTTGTCGGCGCGGGTGCGATGGGCGCGGGCATTGCCCAGGTCGCCGCGGCCCACGGGCATGCGGTCGTGCTGGCCGATGCGCAATCGGCGGCCATCACCCGCGCTCACGCGGGGCATGTATCGGCGATGGCGCGTGATGTGGAGAAGGGTCGCCGCACGCGTGAGGACGCCAACGCCACCTTGGCGCGAATCACCTACATCGACGGTGTGGACGACGGGCGATTGCAGGCGTTCGCCGAGTGTGGATTCGTGATCGAAGCGATTGCTGAACAGCTGCTGGCGAAGCAGGTGTTGTTCCGGGCGCTCGAATCGGTGGTGTCGCCGCGCGCGATCCTGGCCAGCAATACGTCGTCGCTCTCCATCGCGGCGCTGGGCGGCGCCTGCCGTCACGCGGAGCGTGTTGTGGGCGTGCATTTTTTCAATCCGGCGCCGCTGATGCCGCTGGTGGAAATCATCCCGGCCATCTCAACGGCGCCGGATGTCGCCGACACGGCTCGCCGTCTGGTGGGTTCGTGGGGCAAGACCACGGTGATAGTCAAGGATACGCCGGGCTTTCTCGTCAATCGTGTGGCGCGTCCGTTCTACGGCGAATCGTTGCGCATTTTCGAGGAGGGGTTGGCCGACGCATCGACCATCGATTGGGCGATGACGACGATTGGCGGATTCCGTATGGGGCCGTTCACCTTGATGGACATGATCGGGAACGACGTCAACTTCGCCGTCTCCTGCCAGGTGTACGAGAACACGTTTCACGATCCGCGTTATCGTCCATCGGTGACGCAGCAGCGAATGGTGGAGGCGGGGTGGCTCGGCAAGAAATCGGGGCGCGGATACTATCGTTATGACGACGGCGCGGAGCGGCCTGCACCCGTTGAGAATCCGGACCTCGGTGAACAGATCGTCACTCGGGTGCTGGTGATGCTGGTGAACGAAGCCGTCTCGGCGCTGGACATGGGGCTGGCGTCGGCGGCGGACATTGAAAGCGCGATGACGAAGGGCGTCAACTACCCGCGCGGCCTGCTGGCATGGGGCGACGATCTTGGCGCGGCGACTGTGTTGCGCGAACTCGAGCGACTGCAGCACCACTTTGGCGATCCACGATACCGTCCGTCGCCGCGGCTCCGCGTGGTGGCAGAACAGTCCGGTGGCCGGTTGCTCCATGACTGACGCACCCGTGCGCCGAGCGCGCGATGTTGTCGATCACCTCATGAGCGCCGACGCCTTCTCGCAGTGGCTGGGAATCGAAATTCTTGAGGCCCGGGAAGGACATTCTGTGGTACGCATGCGCGTGCGTGACGACATGGTGAATGGGTTCGGCACGTCGCACGGTGGCATCGTCTTCTCGCTGGCCGACAGCGCGTTTGCTTTCGCGATCAACGCTGGCGGCTTCCTGAGTGTGGCCATTGACTGTTTCGTAAGCTTTCCTGTGGCGGTGCGGCCGGGCGATGTGCTGACCGCCACCGCGACCGAAGACAGTTCGAGCAACAAACTGGCGTTCTGCGTGGTGACGGTGCGAAACCAGCACGACGGGATTGTCGGCCATTTTCGGGGCACCGGATTTCGCACGACCCGTCTCCACCTCCCGGCTCCATGACCAACACGACGCACGACGCGTATATCATCGACGGCGTTCGCACGCCGATCGGCACCCTTGGCGGCGCGCTGAGCGCCGAACGCGCCGACGATCTGGCGGCGCATGTGATTGCCTCGTTGCTGGCGCGACATCCTGCGCTGGACGCGTCGCGCATCAGCGACGTGATTCTGGGCTGTGCGAACCAGGCCGGTGAAGACAACCGCAATGTGGCGCGCATGGCGTTGCTGTTGGCGGGTGTGCCGTACACGGTGCCGGGCGAGACGGTAAACCGGCTGTGCGCGTCGGGTCTGAGCGCCGTGGCCAGCGCCGCGCGTTCCATTCGGAGTGGCGAGGGCGACCTGTTCATTGCCGGCGGAGTGGAAAGCATGACGCGCGCGCCGTTCGTGTTGTCGAAGGGCGCCACGCCATTCGCGCGCGATGTGCAGCTGTTTGACACCACTCTGGGCTGGCGTTTCGTGAATCCGAAGTTGAAAGCGATGTACGGCACCGACTCGATGGGCGAGACAGCGGAGAACGTAGCGATACAGTACGGCGTGTCGCGGGTCGATCAGGATGCGTTTGCACTGCGGTCGCAGCAACGCGCGTCGGCGGCGCGGGCGGCCGGGCGATTCGTCGAGGAGATTGTCGCCGTGTCGGTGCCGCAGAAGAAGGGAGATGTGGTGCTCGTAGAGGAGGACGGGTTTATCCGTCCGGATACCACGTTGGAGTCATTGGCGCGACTCAAGCCGGCGTTCCGCACGGACGGTTCGGTAACGGCAGGTAATGCCTCGGGGCTCAACGACGGTGCGGCCGCGCTGCTGATCGCGTCGGCGCGTGCGGTTCGCGATATGCAACTCACGCCGGTGACACGGATTGTGACCAGTGCGGCAGCGGGCGTTGAGCCGCGTCTGATGGGGATGGGGCCGGTGCCCGCGTCTCGGTTGGCATTGGCTCGCGCGGGACTGACGATCGATCAGATGGACGTGATCGAGCTGAACGAGGCGTTTGCCGCGCAGGGGTTGGCGTGTTTGCGGGAACTGGGGATTGACGACGCGGATGCGCGGGTGAATCCGAACGGGGGCGCGATTGCGCTCGGTCATCCGTTGGGAATGAGCGGTGCGCGGCTCGCGCTCACGGCAACGCGCGAGTTGCAGCGCCGAGGGACGCGGTACGCGCTGTGCACCATGTGCATTGGCGTGGGCCAGGGGTTCGCAGTGATTCTGGAACGGGTGTAGGTCCGCGACGGTGCGTTACGCATGATTTACGCATTCGACGGCTTTGTGCCGGTGATTCACGACAGCGCGTTCATTCATCCGCAGGCGGCGGTGACCGGAAACGTCATCATCGGGCGCGACGTGTACGTGGGCCCGGGCGCCGCCATCCGCGGCGACTGGGGAGGGATCGTCATCGAAGATGGGTGCAACGTTCAGGAGAATTGCACCATCCACATGTTTCCCGGCGTGGTAGTGATGCTCGAGGCGGGCGCGCACATCGGGCACGGAGCCATTGTGCACGGCGCGCGCATTGGCGCGAACGCGCTGGTGGGCATGAACGCCGTGATCATGGACAACGCGGTCGTGGGGAGCGGCTGCGTGGTGGGCGCGCTCTGTTTCGTGCCGACTGGCATGGAGATCCCGCCTCGCAAAGTGGTTGTGGGAAACCCCGCCAGAATCGTGAAGGATGTAACCGATGAGATGTTGGAGTGGAAGTCGGCTGGCACGCAGCTCTATCAGCAGTTGCCGGCGGCGATGCGGGCAGGATGGACAGCGGTTGAGCCGCTCCGCGAATTGCCGGCCAACCGCCCGACACAGTTGGGGAGCCTGCAGAATTGGCTGGACGCGAAGTCCCGAACCCCGTGAACTCTTTTGATGGAACGCGCATGCTGACGCTTATGAACTACGCTCAGGGCGAGTGGGTGGCGGGAACCGGAAAAACCGCCGAGTTGGTTCATGCGGTCACCGGCGAGCAGATTGGTGTAGCCGGCAGCGGGGGGCTCGACTTCCAGGCCATGGCCGCGTATGCGCGCGCGGTGGGTGGGCCTGCGCTGCGCGCACTGACGTTTCATCAGCGTGCCGCCATGTTGAAGGGGGTGGCGAAGTATCTGATGGAGCGGAAGGACGCATTCTATGTGTTGTCCAGTGCCACGGGTGCAACGACCGCCGACAGTTGGGTGGATATCGACGGCGGTATCGGCACATTCTTCGCGTATTCGAGTCGTGGACGTCGTGAGTTTCCGAACGAAACGTTTCACGTGGAGGGTCCCACGGAGGCGTTGTCCAAGCACGGCACATTTGTGGGTCGACACATCTGTGTGCCACTCGAAGGGGTGGCGATTCACATCAATGCGTTCAACTTCCCGGTCTGGGGAATGATGGAAAAGCTGGCGCCAGCGCTGCTGGCCGGCATGCCGTGCATCGTGAAGCCGGCCACCGCAACAAGCTTTCTGACCGAAGCCGTTTTTCGCGCGATCATCGAATCCGGCATCCTTCCGACGGGCGCGCTGCAACTGATTTGCGGCAGCGCCGGTGACCTGTTGTCGCATGTGAACGAACAGGATGCCGTGGCGTTCACCGGGTCGGCGGCGACGGGCCGTATGCTCAAGGAGAGTCGCGCCATCATTGAGCATTCCGTACGCTTCAACATGGAAGCCGACTCGCTGAATTGCTGCATTCTGGGACCCGATGCGGTGCCGGGCACCGACGAGTTCGAATTGTTCATCAAGGAAGTGACACGCGAAATGACGGGCAAGGCCGGGCAGAAATGCACCGCCATCCGCCGTACGATCGTGCCGGCCGGCATGGAAGCGGATGTGGTGAATGCGCTGCGCGGCCGATTGGAAAAGACTACGATCGGCGATCCGCGTATCGAAGGCGTGCGCATGGGCCCGCTGGCCAGCAGGGGACAGGTTCGCGACGTGAGCGCGAATGCCAGTCGCATTCGTTCCGCGACCGAGTTGGTGTTTGGTGGTGACGATTTCCATGTTGTTGGGGCGGATCGTGAGAAGGGCGCGTTCTTTGGTCCGATGCTGATGGTGTGTGACGCGCCGTTCAGTCATCACGAGCCACACGACATCGAAGCGTTTGGGCCGGTGAACACGGTGATGCCATACCGCTCGCTCGACGAGGCGGTGGCGTTGGCCAAGCTGGGGCGCGGCTCTCTCTGCGGCTCACTGGTCACCGCCGACGCGTCGGTGGCGCGCACGGTGATCCTTGGCACCGCGGCGTACCACGGTCGCTTGCTGGTGCTCGATCGCTTCAGCGCGAAGGAAAGCACCGGGCACGGTTCACCGCTGCCCAATCTGGTGCACGGTGGCCCGGGACGCGCCGGTGGGGGCGAGGAGATGGGTGGTGGGCGCGGCGTGCTGCACTACATGCAACGCACCGCCATTCAGGGGAGTCCGAGTGTGCTCACGGCAATCACCCGCGAGTGGACGAATGGTGCAACGCAAACCACCGATACGGTGCATCCGTTCCGCAAAACATTCGACGAGCTGCAGGTGGGCGATACGCTCGTCACGGGAACGCGGCTGATCACGTTGGGCGACGTGGTGAAGTTTGCCGAACTGAGTGGCGACCGATTTTACGCGCACATGAACGATGCGGAGGCGCGCACCAACGGCGTATTCGAGGGGCGGGTGGCGCACGGATACTTCATTGTGTCGGCGGCAGCCGGGCTATTTGTTGATCCGGCGCTGGGGCCGGTGCTGGCAAACTACGGGATGGAGAAACTGCGATTTACCAAACCGGTGTATCCCGGGGATACGATTCACGTGCGCCTGACGGTCAAACAGAAAACGGCGAAGGAGACGCCCGAAGGCGGCATTCCGCAAGGCGTGGTGGAGTGGGATGTGGAGGTGCGCAACCAGCAGGGCGACGCGGTTGCGGTCTACTCGATTCTCACGTTGGTGCGTCGCGGCGGAGCCGTTGCGGCGGTGGCCGCGTGAGCGAGCCTGCGAAGAGCGGTCCGGCGGCCAGGAAATTCGACCGGTCCATCGTGGAAGGGCCGATCGGCAGCGCCGTGTGGAAGATTGCCTGGCCCACCGTGCTGCAAAACGTCATTGGCGGGCTTCAAGGAATGATCGACCACGCAATGGTGGGTCATCTGGTGGGATTCAACGGCAATGCGGGCATTGGTGTAGCCTTTCAGATCTTTCTGGTGGTCGCGGTCTTTCTCGCATCGCTGTTCACCGGTATGGCCGTGCTGGTGGCGCGCTTTGCCGGCGCTGGTGATGCGAGCGCGGTGAATCGCGCCGCGTCACAGGCGTTTTTGGTGGCGCTCGCGTTGTCGGTGGGCGTGGTGGCGCCAGTTGGATATTTTGCGGCGCCGGCGCTGCTGGGGATGATCAACGCCGCGCCGGCGGTACAGGCCGAAGCGTTGCCATTTTTGCGTATCATGTTCGTGTTCAACTTCGGCATGATGATGTTCTTCATGCTGGGTGGCGGACTGCGTGCGGCGGGCGATGCAAAGACCCCGCTGCGGCTCGGCATTGCGATGACGGTCATGAATATCGGATTCAATGTGATCTTCATACGCGGACTGGGGCCGATCCCGGCATTTGGCACTGCAGGCGCAGCGATGGGCACCGCATTGGCCGGGGGGATCGTGGCCATCTACTCCATGACGCGCCTGTTCAGCGGTGGGTGGGTGCTCGATTTCCGTCACGTGTCATGGCGCCCCGACTGGGAGATTATTCGCGCCCTGTTCCGTTTTGGACTGCCAACAGGTTTGCAGGGCATCGCGATGAATATTGCCGGTGTGCTGCTGCTGCGGTTCGTGGGTTCCACCGCATCGAGCGCGCAGGCGCAGGCGGCCTACGCCATCGCCTACACCGAGCTGTTTTCACTGGTGACGTGGACGTCGGTGGGTCTGATGGGTGCCGCGTCGGCAGTAGCGGGACAAAACATGGGCGCCGGTCATCCGGAACGCAGTGCCCAGGCGGTGCGGACCGCGTCGCGCTTCGGGCTGGGCATCGCCGCCACGGTGGGTGTGTTCTTCCTCGCCATTCCGGCACAGCTGCTGGCGCTGTTTGGCATGGAGCAACCCGATGTGGTGCGTATTGGCGTGCAACTGCTGGGGTACCTGAGTCTCTCGGGATTGTTCATCACGACGGCTCTGACGTACACCGGTGGATTGCAAGGAACAGGAGATACCAAGAGCCCGCTGTATATCTCATTGATCTCACAGTTCGCGGTGCCGATTGGCATGCTGAGTCTGATCCAGCTGACGCGTCAGTTGGTGCCGAGCGACGTGTGGTTGGCGATTGTGATCGGACACGGATTGCGGGCGCTGCTGAGCGTGCTGCGCTTCCGGCAGGGGCGGTGGAGGGGGATCGAGATCACGCTTGCAGATAGGGGAGTAGGGTGAAGACGGGGAGACGGGTTGACGTCCCGGATGCAGCGTCTCTGGTGAGTGGGCCGTATTTGAGACAGTTTGGGTGTGCAGTTCCTCCGCGAACTCTGCGAACTCCGCGGTCGAGAAAAACCAAACCAATTCCACCGCAGGGGACGCAAAGGACGCAGAGGAACAGTTTGTTCACCAACGGCATCCTTCGCGACCTTCGCGTCCTTGGCGGTGAAATCTTGGCGGTGAAATCTTCGAACTCGCCGTGCGCGATGGACACCACAAAGCAATCAACCACAAAGTTTCCACGTTTCGTTGAAGGGCTTGCTGTCACGACACAACACTGTTCTCCGCGAACCCTGCGAACTCTGCGGTAGAGAAAAACCAAACCAATTCCACCGCAAGGGACGCAAAGGACGCAGAGGAACAGTTTGTTCACCAACGGCATCCTTCGCGACCTTCGTGTCCTTGGCGGTGAAATCTTTCGAACTCGCCGTGCGCGATGGATTCACGAAGCAATCAACCACAAAGTTCACGGAGTTCGTTGGGTCGCCGTCCGTAACGTCACGCCACTGTTCTCCGCGTATTTCGCGGTGCAATGCTCCCCGTCGTTCCACTCGAGTCCCACCATGACGAATCGATCGTTCCCACTGCTTTCCGCGCTCGCACTGCTTCCGGCCGCGCTCGGCGCGCAGTCCGTCGCGAAACCCATCGCGTCAGCGCGACCGGCATCGGGTGTTGCCAAGGCGCCGATGATGGCGTCTGTTGACGGCGCGCTATTCAACGGCCTGCGCTACCGACTGGCTGGCCACTCGCGCGGCGGGCGCGCCACGACGGTGACGGGGGTGCCATCGCAGCCGCGGACGTTCTACATGGGTGTCGCCAGTGGGGGCGTGTTCCGCACCACCAACGGCGGTGAGAGCTGGGAGCCCATCACCGATGGCAAGATGCCGGTGGGGTCCATCGGTTCCATCGCGGTAGCGGAATCGAATCCCGACATCATCTACGTGGGCACGGGGTCGGACGGCGTGCGCAGCAATGTGTCGACCGGACGCGGTGTCTATCGCACCAACGACGGCGGCAAGACATGGCAGTTCATCGGCCTGTATTCCGTTGGCCAGATTGGTGCGGTGCGTATTCATCCGTCCAATCCCGATGTGGCGTGGGTGGCCGCCTATGGCGACATTTTCAAGCCCAACACCGATCGCGGCGTGTACAAGACCACCGACGGTGGCAAGTCGTGGAAGAAAACATTGTACATGAATGACAGCACGGGCGCGATGGATGTGGAGTTGCAGCCGGGCAATCCCACCGTGGTGTATGCGTGGATGAATCGCATCGAACGGAAGCCGTGGACGATTATTTCGGGCGCTCGCGCCGGCGGTTTTTTCAAGAGCATTGATGGCGGCGACACGTGGACGAACGTCGGCGTGGGCCTGCCATCGGAGTTGATCGGCAAGGGTAATCTGGCAGTGACGGCCGCCAATCCGCAGCGTATTTACGCGCTGGTGGAAGCGTTGCCGGGTGGCGGGTTGTATCGCTCCGACAATGCCGGTGCAAACTGGGCCCTGGTGAACAGCACGGCGGGTCTCGTGCAGCGCCCGTTCTACTACACCACGCTGGGGGCCGATCCGACCAACGCCGAGGTGGTATATGCGGGCGCCGAAGGTTTCTGGAAGTCGGCAGACGGCGGCAAGACCATGACCACAATGCGTACGCCGCATGGTGACAATCACGACATCTGGATCAACCCGACGAACGGCAACACCATGATCCAGTCGAACGACGGCGGCGCGAACGTCTCGTTTGACGGTGGCCGCACGTGGTCGACGCAGGACAACCAGCCAACCGCCGAGTTCTACGGCGTGTGGATCGACAACAAGTTTCCGTACAACTTGTATGCCGCACAGCAGGACAATTCGACGTATGTCGTTGCCGGGTTCACCGATCCAGCCACCAGCATTGTGCGCACCGGTCCCGGTTGCGAGACCGGCCCGATCATCCCGCACCCGTCGTTGTCGAACATCATTTACGGGTCGTGCAAGGGGCAGTACCAGTACATGAACACCGAAAGCGGTCAGACCCGCAACTACTGGGTTGGCGGACAATCGCTGTATGGCAACGCCGGACAGGATCTGATTTACCGTTTTCAGCGCGTATCGCCAATGGCCGTGTCGCCGCACAACCCGAACGTGCTGTACTACGGCTCGCAGTATCTGCATCGTACCATCGACCGCGGTGTGACCTGGCAAAGAATCTCACCCGATCTCACCGCGTTTCCGAAGTGCTGTCAAGGCGCCAGCGGTGAACCGATCACGCGCGACGTCACGGGCGAAGAGTTTTTCAGTACGCTGTATGCAATCACGGAGTCCACGCTGGAGCCGGGGGTGATCTGGACGGGCTCCAACGACGGGCCGTTTCATGTGACGCGGGACAATGGCAAGACGTGGAAAAACGTCACGCCAAAGGATCTGGAGTGGGGCGGTCGCGTGGCCTGGATCGAGTCGTCGCCACATCGGAAGGGTTCGGCGTACTTCGCCGTGTATCGGTATCTGTTGGGTGACTACGCCCCGTACATCTATCGCACCGACGACTACGGCGCGTCGTGGAAAAAGCTCACCGATGGCAAGAACGGCATCCCGGTCGACTGGCCCACGCGCGTCGTACGCGAAGATCCCCGTCGCGAAGGACTGCTATATGCCGGCACGGAGTTCGGGATGTTCGTGTCGTTTGACAATGGCGCACACTGGCAGTCGTTCCAGCTCAACCTGCCCAATGTGCCCATCAACGACATCAAAGTGCACAACAACGATCTCGTGATCGCGACGCAGGGACGGGCGATGTGGATCATCGACAATATTTCTGCGTTGCAACAGATCACGCCGCAGACGTCGGCTCAGGCGATCACGCTGTTCACGCCGCGTGACGGCTATCGCACCGCATCGGGTGCCGCGCAGCTTGGTCCGCAGGTCGAGTACTACTTGCCAACAACGCCGAGCGACACGGTACGTCTGGAAATCCTCGACGCATCCGGAAAGTCGTTCGCGAGCTACAAGAGTGATGTGGTAGCGCAGGCGCCTCGCGCCGGTCGCGGCGGTGGTGGCGGCGTTGGTGACCCCGATGATCCGGATGCCGCCATGCTGGAAGGACGATTCGGTCGCGGCGGTGGCGGTGCACCGATGAATATCGTCACGAAAAGCGCGGGACTGAATCGCTTTGTCTGGAACGTGCAGGCGGCCAGTGGACTCAGTGCGCCGCCAGGCAACTATCAGGCGCGGCTCACCGTGGGCACAGTGACGCAGATGGTGCCGTTCACGGTGCTCATGGATCCACGTCTCGCCTCTGAAGGTGTCACAACGGCTGATCTCAAAGAGCAGTACGATCACAACACCAAAATGCGCACGCTCGTGTCCGACGCCAACGCCGCTGTGCAGCGGGCGCGGGCCGCCGAAACGCGACTGAAGACTGCCACAGGCGCTGCGGCCGATACACTCTCCAAGGTGAAGGCAGTCTCGGAGAAGCTGAATACTCAGCCGGTGCGCTATGGCAAGCCGGGATTGCAGGCACACATCACGTACCTGTCAGGCATGACCGCGCGTGGCGATCAAAAGGTGGGTCGCGATGCGTTGGATCGGTATCAGGTGCTGCGGAAGGAACTGGACGCGGCGATTATGGAATTGAACAGGGCGTTGGGAGTGGGAAAGATTCAGTAGAAGAGACGGGAGACTGCAGACGGGAGACGGGAGACGGGAGACTGCAGACGTGCAGTCTCCGGGCGGTGAATGCGGGAATTTCGAAGCCCCTGACCGGAATTTTGCGTTTCGGCGGGACTTCATGCCGCCGACGCAGCGAAAGCCAGCTGCGTCACTGCTCCGACCCTCACCATTACCCTCACCTCACCCCTCCAACACTTCAGCGGAAGTTCACCGAACGCGCCGCCACCCGCTCCGCATCGCCGAAAACGCCTCGTACTGATCGGTCGCCACGAAATCGACCCCGGCCGCAATCGCGGCCTGCCATCGCGCACCCACCGCCGCGCCCGTACCGAAGTTGTAGTCCGCCGAGAATCCGCGATCCTGCGCGGGCGTGAATCCATCCAGCGTGTAGAAACGGATCCACAGGTGCTGATCGTGTGCACGCTGGACGAGCGACGCAAGACGCACCGAATCGGTCGCGGTCCAATCACCCGCGCTGTGTTGCCCACCCTGTTCGACCACACGCCACGGAAAGTTCACCCAGCGCGCAAAGTTGTCGCCAGGTTGCGCGAGGTGCTGGGCCGCGCTCATGCGGATCGAGCGACGCGCCCGCTGACCTGTCGTCCGGCCAGCTACAGGGGCGGGAACAACGGCCCCGAACGTGCGCAGGCGCGCACCAACCGCCACGTCATCATGAAACCGACGGCGCTGCGCGGTATCCGAACCTGAGAGCACAAGCAGTGGTCCGACTGTGAACGGTTCGATACGGTTTGGTGTCGCGGAGCGCGTTGCCGTGGTGAGCCACCCGTCGTACTGCCCCAGCAGCGACCAGATGTAATCGAGATGAGCGGACTGATTGTCCTTGAAGTCGAGGTTGAGCACAATCAGTGGCCACGTTTCGCGGTGATTCTCGCGCAGCGCCTGCTCCATGATGGGTCGAATGCGTTCGAAAAAATACGCGTCCAGCGTTGGCGCGTCGTTGACATACTCGGCATCGTGCGCAACGACCGACGTATATGACGTGGAGCCGGGTGGCTTTGCCCAATGGAGATCCTGTTCGATGGCCACCGGTGTGCCCGTGGCGAGCGCGCGTTCGATGCGGTCCGCCCAGAGGCCCCGCTCTGGGTACGCATTGTGCGCGTCCAACAACACCCGTTCGCCCGGTTCGTACCCACGCGTCCGCACGACCGAGGCCATCGCAACCATCGCACAGGCGCCCGTGAGCACCGCGGCCAGCACGGCCAGTCGATGCGTTGAGGTCATGGTACCACCTCCCGTGCCAACACCACCGGAAGCGCGGCCGGCGCACGTATTGCGAAACCACCAATCCACTCCACGGTAGTTGCGGCGTCATCCACCAATTCAACCAGTGCCGTGCGGTCGAGTAACGACTCGGTGGCAACCACCACGGCCATGCGCACCATTGTCGCGCCCGCGCAGGCGTGCAGCCCCGCCCCGAACGCGAGATGACCCGTGGTCTCGCGATCCATGTCGAACCCGTCTGGATCTGCAAACCGCACAGGATCGTGATTGGCCGCAAACAGCATAAGCGTAACCCGATCGCCCGGCTGAATGCGTGCGCCGCCAATCTCAACTGCGGCAAGCGCCTCGCGGAATACGGCTCGCGACGGACTGGCCAGTCGTAAGAGCTCCCCGACAGCCCGGGGCACCAGCTCCGGATGTTCCCGGAGTTGTGCCAGCGTTGCGGCATGTCGACGATCAAGCAATGTGAACCACGCGCTGCACAGCAGCGAAGGCAACGTTTGGGAGAGCGCCACAAAGGCCTGAACCGTTGCTGCCGCGTCCGCGTGTCCACCGGTTCCCGGCAGCAATTGCGCCAATGCCGTCGACGCCTGCTGCGCCACGCCGAGTGGCGCGCCATGAGTGGCCACGGCGGCCGCAAGAAACAGCTGACGTGCAAGGCGCACGCACTCCGCCGCATCGGACCGCGGCGCGCCGGTCGCCAGCAGTGCGATCTCGAGCGACCACGGTTGGGCGAATGACGACACCAGGTCAACCGGCCGGTTGGCGGGAAGTGCATCGATCATTCGACTGGCATCCTGCCCGAGGGACGTGC
>JANMRE010000275.1:0-4553 GCA_031370885.1 Gemmatimonadaceae bacterium | reverse complement strand
GTCTAACCACACGTTGCTGCTGCCAAACGCGGTTGCATTCGGATGGCGCGCGCTTCGCGCGCGCATTCGTTGATAGCGTTTGCAGCAGAACGTAAAACGTTATGCAGCCGGGTTCTGACGCACCCGCCGTCGTTGTGGTAGAATTGCCTGAACATTCGTTTCGTGCGGTGATGCGCACGTCACTCCACGGGTGCACAATTGACCAATCCACCGGCGGCTGAGGGTAGAATGGCAATTCCGGAGACGGTCGACCGTTCCGCGCCAGTCCAGTCCCCGGAACGCATCGCCGTGCTGGACGTCCTCCGCGGCATCGCGCTGCTGGGGATGTTCCTCGTGCACTTCAACACTTACTCGACTCAGCCGCGCGGCGGATTCGGCCAGATCTATAGGCGCACGGTCGAGCTGTTGTTCGAGGGCCGCTTCTATACGATGTTCGCAATCCTCTTCGGAGTGGGATTTGCTGTGCAGTTGCGTCGAGCGGAAGCTCGCGGGGACAAGTACATTGCGCGGTACGTCCGCCGTCTTCTCGCGCTGGCCGCGTTCGGATTCATCGCCGAGGCGTTCTTCGGCTTCCACGTCCTGCTCGGTTACGCCATTTGGGGCTTTCCGCTGTGGCTCGTGCGGCGGTGGTCGACGAAGGCGCTCGTGATCACGCTGCTGCTCTGTGCCACGTCCACGTCGATCTATTGGGTGAGTCGCGCGACGTATTCGAGGGCTGTAGGAACACCCGTGGAGCAGTTTGCTGCGGATCGCCGGGCCGATGGGGAACGGGCTCAGGCTGTGCAGAGAGCGCGACGTGACGCGGTGCGCTCGACCGACTATCGCAGGGCCGTTGTCGCTCGGATACGGCATATACCATGGTACTATTCGCAGCCGTTCTCATTCTTGCCACAAGGGGACTTCACGCTCTTTCTTATCGGGCTGCTCGGACTGCGCTACGGTGTCTTCGAAGACCCGGGGCGGCATCGGCGGCTGATCACCGGCATGATGATCTTCGGTGCGGCGTCCTGGGCCCTCGCGGAGTGGGTACTCCCCAACGTCGCTGTTCCGCCAACGTGGTACTGGGTCATTCGCACCTGGTGGCAATTCACAGGGAGCGGCTTCTTGCTTACAGGGCAGTGGCTTGCGTTCACCTATATCGGCGCGATTCTGTTGCTCGTCGCGCACAACCCTGCGTGGCTCCGGCGGCTGGGCGCCTTCGGGGTCACAGGGCGGATGGCGCTCACGAATTACATGCTGCAGATCATGATCATCGATTTGTCGATTCGGAACTACGCATTCGGTCTGCACATCAGCACCGCATACGCGCCGCTCGCCGCCCTCGCGTTGTTTGCGGTCGACGTCGCGCTCAGTCGTTGGTGGTTGTCGCGGTACCAGTACGGGCCGCTGGAATGGCTGTGGCGAAGCGCGACGTACGCACGCTGGCAGCCAATGCGGCGCGTGCGGACGGTCGACGGCAGCTAACATGGTCTGGCAACGCGGGTGGTAATCGACTCAGTACCCGTCGCTGCATAACCAGCAATTGCTGCTGACGGCGCGTAGGGATTTCAGCAGCACTTTGGAATAATGTGCCGCAGCAGAATTGCGGTCGTTATGCCGAGTTGCTCGAAACGCAGGAAACTTTGATAGATTTCTGAATCACCTTTCAGGAGCCTCTGATGGTTCGATCGCATGACCAACTCGAAACGCAACTCCTCGGCTTACCCCCTCGTGATCGGGCGCGTCTTGCTGAGGTCCTTTTGGCAAGCCTCGAGACCGCAGGGGCCTCTGACTCACTGGCTGAAACGGAAGAAGCGTGGCGCGTTGAGTCTGAGCGACGCCTCGCGGAACTGCGCAATGGTACTGTTGTCGGCATTCCTGCCGAGCAGGTCTTCGCTGGAGCGCTAACCCGTCAGCGTCCGTAGTGTCGCTCGCCGTTGAATTCCACCCTGATGCGCAAGAGGATTTGTACGGGGCGATGGATTGGTACAATGCCGAACGTGCAGGGCTTGGCAACGCATTCGTGGCAGCGGTCGAACGAACGGCGCAAATGGCTGCCGGCGCACCCCTACTCGGGTCGTTAGTCGGAAAGGAGTTGCGCCGAGTGCTGGTACCAGCGTTTCCGTACGCAGTATTTTATGCAGTCGAACCACATACACTCTGGATCATTGCGGTCGCTCACTTTCGTCGTCGACCCACTTATTGGCGCGATCGGCTGTGAGTTTTCGGCTAGTACCGGCATAACAAGCGGTTGCAGTTGACAGCCGATTTATTGTGTGCTCGCTGCGCTCGCGTTTTTTGATTCGGCTGCAACTGAACCTTACGTTATGCGGATCCTTACGATTTCAACGTTTGTCAGCGATGACCGAATTAACCATCGAGCTGAACCCCGCCAGTGAAGTCGTTGAGCGTGCGATTGTGCATGGACTTCGTTTCTACAACGAGCGGGTCGTCGGTCCACCCAATCCAAAGCCCTTTGCGATCTTTGTTCGCAACGAGCACGGGGAGGCAATCGGCGGGCTCGACGGACAGCTGCGTTGGGGATGGTTGTACGTCAACCTTCTCTGGCTTCCCGAGGAACGCCGCGGACGCGGGCTCGGTGCGCGGTTGATGGTGGCGGCCGAGTCTTGGGCGGTCGAGCAAGGATGCACGGGCAGCTATCTCGAAACCTTCGCGTTCCAAGCATTGCCGTTCTACGAACGCTTGGGCTACCAGATCTACGGAACGCTCGAGGGGTTTCCAGCGGGCTCCCGCCGGTACTCACTGTGCAAGGTGCTCCCAGTCCCCCTGCCGGCATCGACCGCATAACGATGCTTGCTGTTGACGGGCGAAGTGGATGCTCGCTTCGCTCGCGTCTTATCTGATCGCCCGCAACAGAAGCCAGCGTTATACCACAACAGAGACTTTCTCTTGGCACAGATATTCGTCCCGACTAGCTCCGCCGAGGATTGGAAGCGACTGCTCGCGCAGCCTGACCTCCATTGGAAGGCAGGCTTCTCAGCAATGACGCTTGCTCGTTCGTGGGAGGAGGCGAGTCCGACCGGCTTTCCGACCGAGATTGCGCGTGCCTTGAGCACGGGACCGAACGAGTGGGCGGATCTCGGTCTGTTCCTCGCGATTCCCGAATATCACGTATCTCTGCCCGGCGGCTCACGCGCCTCACAAACAGATCTTGTTGCATTCGCTCGTAGCGCGTCGGGACTTGTCGCACTGGCGATCGAGGGCAAGGTCGATGAATCACTCGGTCCAACTGTTGGCCAGAAGCGCGCCGAAAATAGCACTGGCGTGGATGAGCGTCTGCGATATTTGGAGGCTACGATCGGTCTGACGTCTCCATGTCCTGACTCGATTCGTTATCAACTGCTACATCGCACCGTCTCGGCACTTCGCATTGCACACGATTTCGCTGCGGATAGCGCCGTCATGTTGGTCCAGTCGTTCAGCCCGACCGGCAAGTGGCACGACGACTTCGAAGCCTTCGCGCGGCTGTTCGGGGCGCCTCCGGCAATTGGCTCCCTCGCCCACGTTGGCACGCATGCCGGCATCGAGCTCTACATCGGATGGTGCATCGGCGATCAGAAATTCCGGGCCGATTCCATCTCGCCTGTGGTATAACAATGGGTTGCAGTTGACAGCCGAGTTTTTGTGTGCTCGCTGCGCTCGCGTTATTTGATTCGGCTGCAACTGAACCCTACGTTAGACCGACTGGCCTGACACCCGCTCGTTCATTCGAACAGGAGTTCACATGCGCTCGACGATCCTTCTACTGCTGGTCAGTGTTTTGGGCTGTCAGCGCAGCATGCAGCAGGCCGAGGACGCGCTGCCGGCGGTCGGAGCGCTGTTGCCGACATTTGTTTTGACGCAACTGGATGGTCGGCGGGTGACGGTGGCCGATCTCCGTGGGAGACCGAGCGTGGTTGCGCTGTGGTCGAGCACGTGCGGCGCGTCGCGGGCGGCTCTTGCCAGCATTGCGGCACTTCATCGAGAGTTCGCTGCCCGCGGTCTGCAGGTGCTGGTGCTCGCGGACGACTCCGAAGCGGAAGTGGTGCGGGCCTTACTCGACAGTGCCGCGCTCAGCGTACCGGTTGCACTAGCTGGAGGGCAGCTCGACCACCTCTTTGCACCGTCCAAACGCTGGCCGTGGCAGAAAGGCGTGGCCCTGCCGTCCTTTCTTGTGATCGATAGCGCGGGAGTTGTGCGAGGTCGGATGGTCGGAATCGAGCAGGATCCCGCGCATCGATTGCAACGAGTGCGGCGGGCCGTGACTGAGCTACTGCCCTAAGACCCGGTGGGTTCGTGCGCGGCGGTCTAACGGCGGTTGGTGCAGATGGCCGCGTTAGGGAAGCAGGTGGGCGGCCGCGTTCTTTTGTACCTTTCGGTACCGCGCGGCCGCCCACCTGCATTTTATGAAAGCGGCCACAGCACAACCTGATGTTGAGGCTGTAGGATAAGTCGACGCAACGCTCACCAACGAAAATTCGGCCATACCTCAATCATTCGTGAGGCGACGATCGTCGATCTGCGGGCATTTGTGGCGATTGTTTTTGTCGCCGAAATCGCGTAAAACTCCTCGG